>NZ_BLWF01000003.1:0-300000 GCF_013167955.1 Thermanaeromonas sp. C210 | reverse complement strand
CTCGCCCGGGTTCTACCTTTACGCCCATGGCCGTCACTGTATTGCCGTTCACCTTAACCCTCCCGGCGCGGATGAGGTCTTCTGCGCTACGCCTGGAGGCTACTCCTGCTTGGGCCAAAAATTTTTGTAAGCGCATGTGGATTCACCATGGACATTCTTTTGTTTACCAGGCAAGTTTTAACCGAAGTAGTCTAAACTTACTGTACCAGACCAAGAACACTTTGGGTAGAGTGAGGGTCGCTGTACTAGTGTACTGAATAAAGAAGTAAAGACAAAAAGGGACGTCGGGAGATGGGACACAAAGAAAAAGAGAAAAAACAACTCCTACTTCGGATATCCGCATCACTCTGGCAGGAGCTGGCCGCCTGGGTGGAGGATGATTTTCGGTCGATCAACGCGCAAATTGAATATCTGTTATCCGAGTGTGTAAAACAGAACTCACAAGCCAGAAGCCAGGCGACAGGATGAAATAAAGCCCTTGAGACTGGGGCAGCAATCTTAAGGGTTTTTACCTTCGGTACGGGCCTATGCCCGAACTCCGGGGAATAGACCCTTATAATAGAATAGATAGGATTTATTCTTGAAAACGATCGTTATCCTGCAAGCATAGTATGAACTGCCTAAACAACAAAGAGGTGATTGCCAAAAGCCATCTTAACTTTTTTGCTTTTTATCCACTGGTTATCTGTGAGCTGCGGGTTATAGAAAAAGAGGGCGCCGTTAGTCGGGTCAACACCCTCCAGGGCTTTTACCGCAGCTTTAATGGCATCCCTATTGGGAGCCTTCACACTAGCCAGCCTATTATTGCCTACCGATTCGAACTGGCCAGGTTGCATAATCACCTCGTAGATTGTGTTAGGAAAGTCGGGGTGGCGCACACGATTGACCACGACGGCACCGACGGCAATCATGCCTTCCAGCGGTTCTGCCTCCGCTTCCGCCTGAATTAACCTGGCCAACAATAACACATCTTCTTCAGTCGCCGGGATAATAGAGGTTTTATCAGGGGACTCATGTTTGGTGGTATCCGTCAATCTCTATTCTCCTTTCTTAATCATTATCTGTACAGGTCATTATTGGTAGGTGCTATCATAATTTATGTTCCCACTACAACTAAAGTGTGCCGTTGGACGCCGGGGGCCAGAGCGGAGCAGGTTAGAAAGTGTTGTGCCCCCAGGTGATTTCCTTGCTTGATTTCTGTTATGATGAGTTTAGAAAAGCTTTTATATCAATTATAAAAGGTGGGCCATATGTCAACTCAACCGGAACCAACCGTGATCTACTGGGAAAGGCGCCCTTCCCCCTTAGGTTACCTTACCGTAGCCTTAAGTTCCAAAGGTGTATGCCGACTGTCCTTTCCCAATGAAGGCCCGGCAGAGGTCCAGGCCGCCCTAAAAGTTATTTTCCCCGGGGCAACCATAAAAGAAAACCCAGGGATAGCCAGGGAAGTTTTCCGGCAGCTGGAAGAATATTTTTCCGGCCGGCGCCGCACCTTTGAAGTATCCTTGGATCTCAGGGGTACTCCTTTCCAGCTGAGGGTATGGGAGGCCCTCCGGGCCATACCCTACGGTGCTACCTGCAGTTACGGCGACATAGCGCGCGGTATAGGTAAACCTAAAGCTGCTCGAGCTGTGGGGAGGGCCATAGGGAGCAACCCCGTAGGCATCATCGTTCCCTGTCACCGGGTTATCGGAGCTAGCGGTGACCTGCGGGGCTTCGGAGGAGGGCTGGAGGTAAAAGAGAGGCTCTTAAAGCTGGAAGGTGCCCTGGATCCTTAGGCTGCCCCGCCTTCATGGGTATACCCTCAATACCTCTTCTGGCTAAGAGTTGGTGTTGTTCTACCCTTTTTGCTATGATTTTACTGGGGTTTAATTATCAATTTTCACCGCCTGGTGGTAAGAATGGCCCCTTAGTTAGAGTCAACTTAGACCAATTGCTGACCCAGGTTGAAACCAAAGCTCGAATACTTTATCCAAACATCATGCGGCAGACGGCCACGGCGGCCAGCAGGCTGGATATATCCGCTATCAAGCCCAAAGCCAGGGCATAGCGGTAGCGCCTTATGCCCACGGAGCCGAAGTAGACGGTGAGTACGTAAAAGGTTGTGTCGGTGCTTCCCTGCATTACCGAGGAGAGCCGGCCGATGAAGGAATCGGGACCATAGTGGCTTATGAGTTCCGCGGCCACCCCCAGGGCCCCACCTCCCGAAAGGGGGCGCAGGATGGCCAGGGGGAGGACTTCTCCCGGCACCCCTATCATTCTTAAAAGGGGGTCCAGGAGGCGGGCCAACAGGTCCATGGCCCCCGAGGCCCGGAAAACACCTATGGCGACCAGCATGCCCACAAGGAAGGGTATGATTTTAACCGCTACCCTGAACCCGTCTTCGGCGCCGGCAACAAAAACCTCGTACACCCTAAGCCCCTTGAGGTAGCTGTAGGTTGGGATAAAAAACAGGACTGCAGGGATGGCCCAACGGGATATCTCAAGAATTACTTCGGTCACGGCATCACCCCCGGCGACCGTAGAGGCGGCGGAAGAGGCGGTCGCCGGCGACGGCAGCCATCATGCTGATCCCGGTGGCAATGATGGTGGGACCCACAACAATGGTGGGATCGGTTGACCCGGCTGCGGCCCTGATACCGATAATGGTGGCCGGTATGAGGGTTATGCAGCCCGTGTTCAATCCCAGAAAGGTGCACATGGCCGGAGTAGCTTCTTCCTGGGAAGGATTTAGCCGCTGGAGTTCCTGCATGGCCTTTAAGCCAAAAGGGGTGGCGGCGTTGCCCAGCCCCAAAATGTTGGCACTCAAATTCATCAGGATAGCACCGATGGCAGGGTGGTCCTGGGGAATTTCGGGGAACAGGTAGCGGGTAACGGGCCGCAGGGCACGGGCCAAGAGCCCCACCAGTCCCGCTTCTTCCGCAATCTTTAACAGGCCCAGCCAAAGGGCCATAAGCCCTATTAGCTCCAGGGCCAGGTTCACGGCCATCTGGGCAGCTCCCAGGGCCGCCTCCGTCACTGCTTCAATTCTGCCCTGGACACCAGCCACGGCTATACCGGCGACTAGCATTAGGAGCCAGATCAGATTGACCATCTAATCCCCCCATAAGCTACTTTCTAGTAAACTTATGAAGGGATGGCAAAATATAGAACCAAGGGAAATAAAACAGGCTAGCTCAACCGGACCCAGGGAAAATGGAAGATGTTAATGAAGGCCTGAAGAAAGGCCAGCCACCAAGGTTGTTCCCGTATATCCCGGCCGGCCACCAAGTCCACCGCTACCTTATGGTCCTGCCACCTAAAGACCACCGTGCCTACCTTGTCCCCCTGCTTAAGGGGAGCCGTTAGCCCCGGCAATATTTCAATGTCCTGCTGCCACTCAGCCGGCACGTCTTTGGGCACGGCAACCACTACCTGCCCGGCCGTGACGGCCGGTACAGTGTCTCTAAGACCCCTGCTCACTGGGGCCATGGCCACTGTTTTCCCGGCCGGCATAAGGACCCGGCGGGTAAAATGCTCAAAGCCGTAGTCCAGCAGCAGGCTTGCTTCCCGGTACCTATTGGGAGAATGCATGACTACAGCAATGAGCTGGCGGCCTTCGCGGGTGGCCGAGGCCACCAGTACCTGCCCTGCTTCCCGCGTATAGCCCGTTTTGACTCCGTCCGCTCCCGGATATTCATAGTAGCCCCACAAAAGCTGGTTGTTATTAACCAAGAGGCGATCCCAGGGCTTTCCCGGCCAGGGAATGACCGCCTCCTTCGTAGCCACTATCTCCCTGAATTTCGGGTTTTGGAGGGCGTAACGCGCTATAAGAGCCAGGTCATAGGCGGAAGAATAATGCCCGGGTGCCGATAGGCCATGGGGATTGGCGTAGTGGGTATTTCCGGCCCCTATTTCCCGGGCCTTGGCGTTCATAAGGTTTACAAACTCTTCTTCGGTACCGCCGATGTGCTCGGCAATGGCTACGGCCGCATCGTTAGCCGAGCGCAGTAGCAGGGCATAGATAAGCTCTTCCAGAGTGAGGGTTTCTCCTTCCTCCAGATAAATAGACGCCTCCCCTACTTCGGCCGCCTTCTTGCTGGCCCGCACCAGGTCGGTGAGGTTCCCGCGCTCCAGGGCAACTATGGCGGTGGTGATTTTCGTAGTACTGGCCTGGGGAAGCCTCTCATGGGGATTCTTGCTCCACAGGACTTGTCCTGTCAGGGCATCCATGAGTACCGCACTTGTGGCCTCAATCTGGGGTTCCCCGGCCGACGCCTCTAGGGGAAAGATCAGCCATAATAACAAAAAGAGCCCGGCTGCTGCCCGACAGAGTTTGCGGTGCCATATTCTACTAAGAAGCACTACTGACAACCTCCCCGGCTTTCTTTATTCGCCGGAAAGGCGCCGATTCCTTCTATTGAGGGCGCAGCAGGGTTTCGGTACGACCTACTATCCGCTCTTCTTTCTTAGCATCCTTCTTGTTCTTCCCC
Organism: Thermanaeromonas sp. C210; assembly: GCF_013167955.1. Classification (NCBI taxonomy): domain Bacteria; kingdom Bacillati; phylum Bacillota; class Clostridia; order Neomoorellales; family Neomoorellaceae; genus Thermanaeromonas; species Thermanaeromonas sp. C210. The sequence goes on along the minus strand of NZ_BLWF01000003.1, from coordinate 295,528 downwards.
ATAATTTCCTGGATACGCTCCAAAACCTGGGGAGTTAAATCGATCAGCCGGTCCACTACCGCATTGCCGTCTACCGGCAGCAAGCGTATTTGGTTTCTACCCACTACCAGGAAGCCTACCGGCTGAACCGATACACCGGCTCCGCTGCCGCCGCCGAAGGGTAGCCCTTTGCTTTCGCCACCCTTAGCCTCCTGCCCCAATTCATATTCCGAACCCCCGGCTGCAAAACCCGCCGTAACCCGGGATACAGGCACGATTACCATGCCGTCGGCCGTTTCGATGGGCTGACCCACCACGGTATTGACATCCACCATCTCTTTAATGCTCTCCATAGCCGTCTTCATAAGGGCCTCAATGGGATGGTCGCTCAATTCTGTACCCCCTTTCCCTCTGGCCAAGCCGTTAACACGAGGCCGTGCCCCGCAGAGCTGCACCCCATATAATAGCATGGCCTGCCCGCCACCGTAGTATGTAAGGGAATGTGGGGCAGGAGACGGGATAGGAAACCGCCCCCGCCCCTTGGGCCCTAACCTTCATCGGTCCACAGACGGAAGGCCCCTTTACCCGGCGGGAACTCACTTAAGTCCAGCTGCTGCAGTCTTTCGATAATCCGGTCGGCCTTTTCCCGGCTTATCTTTCCTTGGGCCACCATCTGGTCCAGCCTGCCCTTAACGGCCTCCGTAAGCCGCTCCTTTATCCCCTGTAGGGTAAGCCCCTTTTCGGCGGCCAGCTGCTCCAAGGTTTTGCCGCTGCGCAATTCATCTCTCAGCTCCTGGGGTGTCATGCCCAGGATGGAAGCCACATCCCCCAGGTAACCCATGCCCGCCCGTCCCCCGGGACCACCCTTAAGTCCGAACATAAACATACCCGGTCCACAAGGGAAGCGCCCTTCCTCTATGGCCTGTTTCATCCTCTCTCCCTGCTCGGCGCTCATTAGACCCTCGGAAACCGCCGCGTCCACGGTCTGTTGCCCGGCGGTCTTGAGGCGGCTGACCAGCTCCTCCTGGCTTAGTCCCAACAGCCCGGAGAGTTTCTCCAGGAAAATCTGGTCCAGCCGCATCGGGGGCTTGGCGGGATCTGTTCCCTGGGCCAAAGCCATCCCGCCCCATCCCAGGGTGAAGATCAGCGCTGCGGCGGCCGCGATGAGTAGATACTTCTTCGCTTTACCCACTTTACCTTCTCCCCTCCTTAAACTTTGTGCCGGCAGTTATACTATACCCGCCCTTTATGAAATCAACCTTAGAATTTTTTAAGAAAAAACTAAGAAAGCCCTTCTTCCCGGGCTCCTTTTCAACGGGCCTTCCGCCGAATCCCCCTTGCCACCCTCCACAGCAACAAGGCGCTTTTGAGGCCCGCCAGGATTAGCCGACCGGCAGCAAAGGAGAGCCGACAACGGAACTCCGCCTGCCACCGAACAGCGCCGAAGTGAGGGATGATGTCCAGTTCGGGCTTGAACCGGCCGCGGGTTTGCCGCAGAAGATTTTGCAGAAAAAATCCCAAAAGATTCCACAACACGCCTGCAAGAACACCCGTAGAAGCCGGATTGCCGGTGCCGACTTCGATTATACAGCGGAAACTTTGGCATCGGGTGCCTCCCAAGAAACAGCCCCACACAGAAGCCAACTTCCACCACAGCCAGGTGCCCCTCTTTAACAAGGACCGCGTGGTAGGTCGCCGCCCGCCGGAGCTCCGGACCGGAAACGGCTCCCGGGCCTTAGTATCCGTTAAGCCCGGGTCCTCCCCGAGGATCTCCCACGGAGAAGGGGAGATGTCGCACCATTTCCAGGAAAGGCTTTTCCAGGGCAGGCCTAAGGTAAGGTGGAGGAACCCCCCTTCTGCCTCCCGGCGGTGATAGGACACCTCCACCTTTACGGGCCACAACAGCAGAAGACAAAGGCCGGCCAGGCCCCCGAACAACAGGCTCCACTTTGCGGGATCCATACTGCCTTCCCCCCTTTAGTCTCCCCGGGCGACACTCCTCTATACGGCGTTAACGCCCGGGTAAAAGGGGATAGTGTAAGGGGGATTACGGCTCTTCGGGAACGGTGGCCGCAACCTCCATACGTCCCTCTTGCCCTTCTTCTAAAGGAGGGAGTTCTTTCAGGCTGGTCAAACCGAAATGTTCCAGAAAGCGGGAGGTGGTACCGTAGAGTATAGGGCGTCCGGGTACTTCTTTACGTCCCACTTCCATTATGAGCTCCCTGGACAAGAGGGTGTGCAGAACTCCATCCACCTTTACACCCCGCAGGCGCTCGATCTCCCCTTTAGTAATAGGCTGGCGGTAAGCGATAATGGCCAGGGTTTCCAGGGCGGCGCGGGAAAGGGCCGGGACTTCTGGCTTAAGAAATTTTTCGACATATTCAGCATACCGGGGCCGCGTACACATTTGGTACCCCCCCGCTATGCACCTGATCTGCAGGCCATGCCCGTGCCTTTCATATAATTCCCGTAATTCCCCGACTAGGTTCTCGACTTCTTCCTCATCCAAGTCCAGGCTGCGCGCTAGGGCAGAGGCGGTGACCGGCCCCCCGGCCACGAAAAGGAGGCATTCCAAGGCGGCTCTTTTATCCTGACCGGCGGTTTCTGCCAAGAGCCCTTCACTCCTTCCGCCACACTTCAATTTCGGCAAAAGCCTGGGGCTGGTAGAGATAAACCCTTCCCCGCCTCACCAGCTCCAGGAGGGCCACCAGGGTAGTGGCCACCTCTAAACGGCTGGGCTGGGGCCGGAGAAGGGAACGGAAGGTAAGTTTTCCCTTTACCTGGTACAGGCAGCGCAAAATGATGCGTTGCTGCCCTCGCAAAGTGATGGACAACCGCTTTACTGTATGTACCCGTTCGCGAGCCTCCCGATCTTCCTCGAGGCGCAGCAAAACACCCCGGTAGGCCCTTTGCAGATGAACCAGGGTGACCCCCTCCAGGGGGTCCACCCGGGCCAGGGCCGCGACAACCGCCTCAGCCTCCAGGGGGCGGCCGTAGCTCAGGGAAGCCCTACCCGCCAAGAGGGCCAGAACTTCGGCTGCTTTTTTGAAAGGGCGGTATTCTTCCATGCGCCTGGCCAGTTCCTCTTCCGGCCGGGACGCTTCTTCGTCTGGTTCCTCTTCTCCGGCAGCCCCTTCAGAAGGAAGGTTAAGAAGAAGCCTGGCCTTCAAGGCTAAAAGCTCGGCTCCCAGGAGCAGGAATTCTTCCATGGCCTCCGCATCTGTTTCACCCAGGTGGCGCAGGAATTCCCAATAGCGGGCCGTTACCTCCGCCACAGGTATATCCCTCACCTCTATCTCCTGCTCCTTAAGGAGGTATAGGAGCAGGTCCAGGGGTCCCTGGAAGACGTCCAACTCTACCCAGTAGGCCACGGGATTCCTATACCCCCATAGCAGCCCGCACCTCGGCTATGGTGGAACCGGCTACCTCCCTTGCCCTAGCCGCTCCGGCGTGCAAAATATCTTGCAGTAACTCCGGCCGTTGCAGAAGCCGTTGGCGGCGTTCCCGCAAAGGTTCCAGGACCTCATTGACTCTGTCCGCCAGGCGGCGTTTGCACGCTACACATCCGATGGCACCTGCCCGGCAACTGGCCCTGGTTTCTTCTATTTCTTCCCGGTTGTAAATCTCGTGGTAGGTATGAACAACGCATACCTCCGGATGCCCCGGATCGCTCTTATGGATGCGGGTGGGATCGGTAATCATGAGGCGCACCTTTTCCCGCACCTCTTCCGGCGTGGCCCCCAGGGGAATATCGTTGCGGTAACTCTTGCTCATCTTGCGGCCGTCAATCCCGGGCAGCAGGGCCACCCTGGACAGGAGGGCTTTCGGTTCCGGAAAAAGGGGAACCTTATAGAGATGGTTAAAGCGTCTGGCCACCTCCCGGCAGAACTCCAGGTGGGGCAGCTGGTCTTCTCCTACCGGTACGGCGCTGGCCCTATAAATGAGAATATCGGCCGCCTGGAGGAGGGGATAGCCCAGGAAACCGTAGGTCGATATATCCTTGCCCTCCTGGCCCAGCTGCTGCACCTGATCCTTATAGGTTGGCACGCGCTCCAGCCAGGAAAGGGGGGTGATCATGGAAAAGAGCAGGTGGAGTTCGGCATGCTCCTTCACATGGGACTGGACAAAAATCGTACTGCGTTCAGGATTCAAGCCCGCGCTCAGCCAATCCACGAGCATCGACCGGATATTCTCCTGCAGCTCCGAGGGATCGTCGTAAGCCGTAGTTAAAGCGTGCCAGTCGGCAATGAAATAGTAGCACTCATGTTCTTCCTGCAGACGCACCCAATTCTCTATCACGCTTAAGTGCCCGATATGCAACCTCCCCGTAGGCCGCATACCGCTCAAGATCCTTTCCCGTGCCATGCCTTTAACCTCCATCAAACCCTTATATGACGCTCAATCTGCTTACCGCCTGAATAAAATCGAGGACCAGGTACACCAGGGGACGCATGACCTTCCCCACAATGCCCGTGGCGACCAGCAAAAGCAGTATCAAGGGACCTGCGGTTTCCAACTGGTAGAGGTAACCGGCGCTCTGGCGGGATACAAGGCCGGCCAAGACCCGGGAACCGTCCAGAGGAGGCAGGGGCAGCAAGTTAAAAACCGCCAGGACTACATTATACATAACGCTCAAATGGAGGAAAGTCAAAATAAAGGGTTCCTTTAGTCCGCGGTAAACGGACACCTGCAAAACAACGGCCGCCAAGTAGGCCAGGACCAGATTCATCAAGGGCCCGGCCAGGGCCACCAGCATCATGCCTTTGCGCCGGTCCATTTGAAAATAATAAGGATTCACTTGGACCGGCTTGGCCCACCCAAAACCGGCCACCAAAAGGAGGAGGGTTCCCAGGATGTCCAGGTGGGCCAGGGGATTTAGGGTTAACCTGCCTTGGTATTTGGGAGTGGGGTCCCCCAGGAGGTAGGCCACCTTCCCATGGGCATACTCATGGAAGGTGAGGGCCAGTAGTATGGCCGGGATGCTGGCCAACAGGTCTCCAATATTATTTAAAAACAAGGCGGTCACTCCTTCATTTCAGCCTGGCCGGCAGTACGTCATACCGGAGCAAGTCCTCATAGGTCTCCCTTTTGATGATGAGGTCCGCTTGACCTTCCCTGACCAGGACTGCAGCCGGCCGACCCAGACGGTTGTAGTTGCTGGCCATGGCATAACCGTAGGCGCCGGTGCAAGGGGTCAGCAGAATGTCGCCCGGCTCCACCTCCGGCAGGGCGACATCCCATATGAGCATGTCTCCCGACTCGCAGCACTTCCCTGTAATGGACACCACTTCGGTAGCCTCGGCCGCCGCCTTATTGGCCAGGATGGCTTCGTAGCGGGCCCCGTACAGGGCCGGGCGAATGTTATCTGCCATCCCGCCGTCCACCGCCACATACTTCCGCACGCCCGGGATTTCTTTGATGGAGCCCACAGTGTAGGCTGTGCTGCCGGCCGTTCCCACGATGGCCCGCCCCGGTTCCACAATAACTTTCGGCACCTTAAGCCCCCGCCTTTCGGCTTCCCCGCATACTCCCGCCATAATGGCCTCAGCATAGGCCTCAATAGGCGGGGGATTGTCGCCCTCCACATAAACGATGCCGAACCCTCCGCCCAGGTCCAGTTCCTCTGTTATGAGCCCGGTGGTGTTCCTTATCTCCTCTATAAACGCCATCATAACTTCGGCAGCATGGCGGTAGGGCTCCACATCAAAGATCTGGGAACCTATATGACAGTGCAGGCCTTTATATTCTAACCCCGGCATCTCCTTCACCTTTTTCACGGCAGCTATGGCCTGTCCGTTGGGCAAGGTAAACCCGAACTTGGAATCTATTTGGCCGGTCCTAATATATTCATGGGTGTGGGCTTCAATGCCGGGAGTGAGGCGCAGGAGGACGGGAACCTTCTGCCCCCGCTCTTCTGCCAGGCGGGCCAGGACTTCTAACTCGAAGAAGTTATCCACTACTATCCGGCCCACGCCTGCCTCCAAAGCCATTATAAGTTCGGCATAGCTTTTATTATTGCCATGAAAATAAATGCGGTCAGGTGGAAATCCGGCCTTTAAGGCCGTATAAAGCTCTCCTCCGGATACTACGTCCAAACCCAAACCCTCTTGTTGGATAATCCGGCACACGGCGACGGTCAGAAAGGCCTTGCCGGCATAAATTACCTCGGCGTTGCCATACTTATGAACGAAAGCCTGGTGGAACCTGCGACAGTTTTGACGGAGGAGGTCTTCGTCAAAAATATGCAGCGGCGTACCAAACTCCCGGGCCAGGTCAACTACGTCGCACCCCCCTATCTCGAGGTGGCCCCGTAGGTTGACCCGCATAGTTCCGTGAAACTCCATCCGTTTTCCCCTTTCCCCCGAGTATATCTTCATTTTACTCAAGGGCGGGGCCGCTGTCCAGGAATGACGTAAACTCAGAAGGAAACTTCCGTTATCCGTCGAAATCTAAGGCCATATACCCGCGAGCCCCGGTTTTACCGGCGGCGGAGCATCGGCCCAGCGGGCGGTCCCGGGTTCCTCCCCACCCCGGTTTGCCGCCCCACCTAAACTGCGGCATTTCAGCCTGCTTTACAGCCCCGCAGTCTTCCGGGCAAAAACAAAAGGTGTCCGAAGAGTAATGGCGGGACCATAAACCCGGGCGGCAAGGACAGAGGCCCTGCAGAAGGAGGTATTGCCGTGGCAGAACTTCCCTTAGATCTCCGCGTGGCCCCCGCCGAAGTCGAACCGGTAACCGAAGTGTTGAAAGAAGGTAATATCTTTTTGGTTTCCCTGCCCACGGGGGAAATTGCAGGCGGCAATCCGGGAAGTCTGGGTCTCTTTCACAGCGACACCCGCTACCTGGACCGGTTCGAGCTGTTCCTGCAGGAACGCAAGCCCGTCTTTCTCTCCTCGGCCATACGGGACAGCCACTTTGCCCAGATAGAGTTGACCAACCCGGAGTTTACCCTTCCCTCAGGCCAGGTCGTCCCGCTGCAAAGTGTCCACCTCCGCCTATTAAGGCTCATCAAGGACGCCTTATTCCAGCGCTTGCGCCTTATTAACTTTAATTCCTTTCCCTTAAGCCTTTCCCTGGATATCCTCCTGGGGGCCGACTTCCGCGATATTTTTGAGGTCCGCGGAACCAGGAGGCCCCGGCGGGGGGAAATTTTGCCCCCGGAGGTGACCCGCTGGGGGGTTAAGCTGGCCTACCGGGGCCTCGACGGCCAGGTAAGGACCACGGCGGTCTCTTTGGACCCTCCTCCGGCTACCATCAGGGCCGAACCGGGTCGAGCTCTGATACGGTATAATCTTACTTTACCTCCCCATAAGAAAGTTTACCTCCATTTCCGGGTAGATCTGGATAAGGAAATCGCTGAGGACCCGGCCCTCATTTCCACCGGATTTTCTGCCGCCACCATCATGCTGGCGGGCCGCTATCACCAGTGGGAACGGGAATGCACCCAATTCCACACGGACAACACCTCTCTAAACAACATGTTGCAGACGGCCCTGACGGACCTGGCTGCCCTCCAGACCGATTACCCGGGGGAAGGGCGCATCCTTGATGCCGGCATACCATGGTATGCAGCTCCCTTCGGCCGCGACTCCCTTATTACTTCCTGGCAGACCTTAATCGTCAATCCGGATATTGCCAGAAATACTCTCCGCTTCCTCGCCCGCTACCAGGGAAGGCGGGAGGATAAATGGCGGGAGGAAGCACCCGGCAAGATCTTGCACGAACTCCGCCGGGGAGAAATGACCCGTTGTCGGGAAGTCCCCCACAGCCCCTATTATGGTTCCATCGATGCCACCCTTTGGTTTGTGATTCTTCTCGGTGCCCTCTACCGCTGGACCCTGGATAAAGACCTCCTGAGGGACATGGCCGAGCCCCTGCGACGCTGCATCCGGTGGTGCCTTTGGTACGGGGACCTGGATAACGATGGCTACCTGGAGTACCTGCGGACATCTCCCGCCGGGCTAACCAACCAGGGTTGGAAGGATTCCTGGGACGGCGTAATTGACCCTGAAGGCCGTGTCCCCGCCGGCCCCATTGCTCTGGTAGAGGTGCAGGCCTATTATTACTTGGCCCTGCAGGAAGCGGCCTACCTGCTGCAGGTCCTGGGGGAAGGAATGGTAGCCGCCAGCCTGCTCCGGAGGGCCCACAGGCTAAGGGAGCGGTTCATAAGGGATTTCTGGCGGGAGGATGAGGGCTATCTTATTTTTGCCCTGGACGGGTCAAAACGGCCCATTACTACTCTCGTCTCCAACGGGGGGCACTGCCTGTTTACTGGCATTCTGTCGGAGGAACAGGCCCAGCGGGTGGTACGCCGCCTCCTGGCCGAAGATTTTTATTCCGGCTGGGGCATCCGTACCATGAGCAAAAGGGAAAAACCCTACAACCCCATGAGTTACCACAACGGCTCCGTCTGGCCCCACGACAACGCCATAATCGCGGCCGGCATGCGCCGGTACCAGTGCCTCGCCGAGCTGTACCGCCTGGCCTCCGGCCTCTTTGAGGCCAGCGCCTTCTTTTCCTACAACCGCTGGCCCGAACTTTTCTGCGGCTTTACCCGCCGGGGCCTCACCGGTCCCGTCCGCTACCCCATTGCCTGTGATCCCCAGGCCTGGGCGGTGGGAAGTATTTTTTCTTTTTTGCAGAGCTTATTAGGTTTAGATTGCCGGGACAACACCATATATATTAATCGGCCGCTTCTTTTACCGGGAGCCAAACGACTGGAGATGCGCAATCTGGCTGTGGCCCAGAGCCGCATTGATCTGGTCTTCGAGGAGCGGGAGGGGCAAGTCTTTTGCCATGTGCTGCGGAAGGAGGGTAATATAAAGGTTATCATTGAAGCGTAGTCCTGCCCTTCCTTGACTTTCGTCGTGCTCCTGGACTATAATTTTAGTGTTAAACTATTCCATCAGGGGGAGGAATCGCGTATGCGCATCGCCATGTTGCACTGGGCTTTTCCCCCCATTATTGGCGGGGTAGAGTCTCACCTGGCCCTCCTTTGTCCGCGGCTGGTGCAGCAGGGTCATACCGTGAGCCTGGTAACAGCTACAGCTCCGGGAACCTTGGCCTACGAGACCTGGCGGGGAGTGGCCATCCGGCGCTCTCCTCTCCTGGATCTTAACTCTCTAACTCCGGAGCTTATCGAGGCTAAAGCGGTAGAAATACGCCGGGTTATGGAAGACTTCCTCCTCGATTTCCGGCCCGATGTGGTTCATGCCCACAACTTTCACTACTTCAGCTTCGTACATGCTTCCGCCTTACAGGAGATCTGCGCTCGCCATGGCTGGCCCCTCGTACTAACGGCCCATAATGTGTGGGATGATGAATTGTGGAAGCGCATGAATACTCTAGCCCGCGGTTGGGATGCGGTGATCGCCGTGAGCCACTACATACGCCAGGAGTTGATAGTGAACGGCTATCCTCCCGAACGCGTGGTAGTGGTTCACCACGGAATCGACGACCATGCCTTCCAGCCGCCCACGGCTTTGGAATTACAAAATCTCTATCGAGCCTATCCTGCCTTGCGCGGCCGGCGGGTCATCTTCCACCCGGCCCGCATGAGCCTTGCCAAAGGCTGTGACGTCAGCCTCCGCGCCCTGGATCTAATCAGGCGCCAGATACCGGACGCCCTCCTTGTGATGGCGGGAACTTCCAACACCGTAGACTGGGGTCAAAAGCAGCCGGCAGAAATACTCTACATCAACCAGCTCATAGAGGAGCTGGACCTGAAGGACCACGTATTCGTCCGCTTCTTTCCCTGGTTTGAAATGCCTCAAATTTACAAAGGCGCCGAGATCTGCTGGTATCCTTCGTCCTTCCAGGAGCCCTTTGGGCTGGTAATGCTGGAGGCCATGGCCAGCGGCAAGCCCATCATCGTCAGCCGGGCCGGCGGCATGCCTGAAGTAGTACGCCCGGGTTATAACGGTTTCCTGATATCTCCTAAGGATTATGAAGACCTCGCCCGCTACACAATCTTCCTGCTCCACAATCCCGGTATTGCCGCCAATATAGGTCAGAACGGGCGGCGCATGGTAGAAGAGCATTTCACCGTAGAAATCATGACTCGAGCTACCCTTGATGTTTACCAGGACACCTTGGGCCTGTTGCAAGCTCAGACGGGGTAACACTGGTGACAGAAGGGGAGCGGAGAAAATGGACAAGGAAGGCAAAATCGTTTTGGTTTCCAACCGCGGCTCGTACACTATAAAGGATACAGACGGTGGGCCCGAAGCCGTTCCGGCCATCAGCGGCCTGGTATCGGCCGTGGAGCCCGTTCTCATGGAAAGGGGCGGCGTATGGGTAGCGTGGGGTGGCCGGGAAGCCGCAGATGCTGGCGCTCCCGGCCTCAAGATGATGGTACCTCCCGGAGAACCGTCATATCTTTTTTCGGAAGTGCCTTTGACCGCCGAAGAGATCCGGCTCTATTATCACGGTTTCACCAACGGAGCCCTGTGGCCCCTGTGCCATTATTTCCTAGAGAAATGCCGTTATGATCCCCTGGAGTGGGCCGCCTACCGCCAGGTTAATAATAAATTTGCCCTGGCGGCCCTGGCCGAGGCCGGTGACGGCGATACTGTCTGGGTGAACGATTATCACCTGACCCTGGTACCCGCCATCCTGCGGCGCCACCGGCCGTACCTTAAACAGGTATTTTTCTGGCATATACCCTTTCCCCATTACGATCTTTTCGCAACTTTACCCTGGGCCCGGGCCCTGTTGCGGGGCCTGCTGGGCAGCGATATAATAGCCTTTCACCTTATGGACTACAGCCACAACTTTCTGCAAGCCGTTAACAAACTGCTCGATGCGCCCGTAGATTACAACTCCCTAACGGTCCGCTGGAATGGCAGGAAAATTATGGTGCCTGCCTGGCCCATGGGCATCGACTTCGAAGCTTTCCAAAAGTTGGCCCGGGACCCTAACATCCGGCAGCAGGCCGAAGACCTGCGGCGCCAGCTCAGCGTGGAGAAAATCGCCCTGGCCATCGAGCGTTTAGATTACACCAAGGGCATTTTAGAAAGACTCCTGGCCTTCGAGCGTTTCCTGGAAGAAGCGCCGGAATGGCGTGGCCGCCTCGCCCTGCTGCAAATAGCCGTGCCCAGCCGCACGGCGATCCCCGCCTATCAGCAGTTGCGGAGCCGGGTAGAAGAAGCGGTGGGCCGCATTAACGGCCGGTTTAGCTACGGCAGCTATCGGCCGGTGCATTATTTCTGGCGCGGGATTCCCAGGCGCGAGCTAGTAAGCTATTATTTGGCGGCCGACTTGATGCTGGTCACCCCCCTGCGGGACGGCTTAAATTTGGTGGCCAAGGAGTACGTTGCCAGCCGCGTAGACGGTACCGGCGTCCTCATTTTGAGCCGCTTTGCCGGCGCGGCACGGGAACTGAGGGAGGCTCTGATTGTGAATCCCTACGACGTCGAGGGAATGGTGGCCGCCTTAAAAACTGCCCTGGCCATGCCGCTGTCCCAGCAGAAGCAGCGGCTCTACCGCCTGCAGGAGCAAGTCCGGCGCCATGATGTACATTGGTGGATCTCTAGCTTCCAGAGGGCGCTCCTGGAGCGTGAGATTAAGGAAGATGAAGCCGTACGCCGACCCTTGCGCCTTAGCAGCTACAATAGAATCCCATCCACAAGTGCTGTTGATGCTTGACTATGACGGTACCCTGGTTCCCCTAGCCCCGCGACCGGAGCAGGCCAGGCCCGGTCAGGATCTCTTGCGGATCCTAGAAGGCTTGAGCGCAAGGCCCGGTCTTAAGCTGGCGGTTATCAGCGGCCGTCCCCTAGGGGACCTGTACCGCCTGCTCCCCTTAAGCCGGGCCTACCTGGCGGCCTCCCACGGTAGGTTCTTATCCCTTCCCGGTACACGGGATGGGGAGCCGCGTACTGTAATACGCCTGGGCCCGGCCGGCCCCGGCCGCGAAGTCTGGCAGTCGGTGCGGTCCCTGGCCAGGGCTGCGGCCGCTTCCGTAAAGGGAATGTGGGTTGAAGATAAGGAAGAAGGCATAGCGTTACACTACCGGGAGGCCGATGCCGCCCAGCTAGACGGTGCTCTTTCGGCCTTTAGCAGGGAAGTGGAGCCCTGGCTGGCCTCCGGAGACCTGGAGCTGCTGCGAGGTCACAAGGTCTTGGAGGTTAGAATACGAGGAGTCCATAAGGGCTTAGCGGTGGAATATCTCATGGGCCTTTACCCGCAGGCCCTTCCCGTTTACCTGGGCGACGATACCACCGACGAAGACGCCTTTCGCGCCTTAAAGGGCCGGGGACCGGCGGTGCTGGTGGGCCCGCCGCGGCCCTCCCGGGCTTCCCATCGGCTGCCCTCACCGGCAGCCGTAAAGGAGTTCCTAACTTTGTTGCGCGAAGCAGTCCGTCAACCCATATCCGTTCACCAATGCCAGTAAGGAGGTCGTTCCTATGTCTACCATACGCAAGGCTGTGATCCCGGCTGCCGGCTGGGGTACCCGCTTCCTGCCTGCCACGAAAGCCCAGCCCAAAGAAATGCTCCCCATCGTAGATAAGCCGGCCATCCAGTATATAGTAGAAGAAACCGTCCAATCGGGAATAAACAACCTCCTCATAATTACCGGCAAGCACAAGCGGGCCATCGAAGACCACTTCGACCAGTCCGTGGAGCTGGTCAACCTCCTTAAGGAAAAAAACAACCCCGATCTGGTGCAGCTGGTAGAGGAAGTGGCGTCTCTGGCCGATATCCACTATATCCGCCAGAAGGAACAGCTCGGCCTGGGACATGCCGTGTACTGCGCCCGCCAATTCGTAGGTGAAGAGCCCTTTGCGGTCTTGCTGGGCGATGACATCATCATCCACGAGGTTCCCTGCCTCCGGCAGATGATGGAGGCTTACGGGGAAGTGCGGGCAGCCATCGTGGCGGTTCAGGAGGTCCCGGCGGAGGAAACCGGCCGATACGGCATAATCCGCCCGGCGGACGGCTGCGGAAGCAGGCTCTTCCCCGTGAAGGGCCTGGTGGAAAAACCGCGGCCGGAAGAGGCACCGTCTAACCTTGCAGTTATAGGGCGCTATATTTTAGTGCCGGAGATATTCCCCATTTTGGCTGACATTAAACCCGGGGCCGGGGGCGAGATTCAGCTGACCGACGCCTTGCAGGTGCTGGCCCAGGAGGGCCGGGTTTATGCTTATCGCTTTGCCGGTCGGCGCTACGATGTAGGCGACAAGCTCGGCTTTCTCCAGGCCACGGTGGAATTTGCCTTGGAACGTCCGGACCTGGCCGGGCCCTTCCGCCAATACCTGTACCGGCTCCTTTCGGGGCTCGAGGCCGAAGCTGCCTCCGGAGGGGAGCTCTAACCCTTGCGCCCTACCCCTCTCCTTCTTCATTCCGCTCGGTCTTGGCTAAGCGTTCGCGCAAGGTCTCTTGACCTTGCTCTAACAAAGGTTTGTAAGCGGGAGCCGGTTGCCGGTCTTCATCCTGAGGTTGGAGGGCCGGCGGCCGCAGGTTCTGGAGCGGTACCGGCGAGCGCAGGAGGATGGATTTGAGGGAGCGCCAGTCCCAGGGAATCAGGGGCCACAAGTAAGGCACGCCGAAGGATTTAGTGGTCAGCAGCAGCAAGAAGGTGCCCATGGTTACCACTACGAGTCCGGGTAACCTCCATAAGCCCACGCCGATGATAGCCGCGATCCGCACCAGGGTATTGGCCATCCCCAGTTCGTAGCTGGGCGTGGCAAAAATTCCCACAGCAGCAATGGCCACGTAGAGGATAATCTCCGGATTGAAAAAACCTACGGCCACCGCCACCTCACCGATGAGGACAGCGGCAATCAAGCCCAGGGCCGTAGCCAGGGCCGTGGGTGTATGGATGGCCGCCATGCGCATGAGGTTAATGCCGCCCTCGGCCAGCAGGAACTGCCACATCAGGGGCATGCTCGCTATCCTGTTGGGCCCCAACCACTCTAAACCGGGAGGGATTAAGCTGCGGTCCAGGGCAAACAATAGCCATACGGGCGCCAAGAATACGGAAACCCCTACCCCCAGAAAACGGACCCAGCGCAAGAAGGCCCCTACCAGAGGCACCTGGCGATATTCTTCGGCGTGCTGCAGATGGTGAAAGAGGGTGACCGGTAAGATCATGACGCTGGGGGACGTGTCCACCATGATGAGCACATGCCCTTCCAGCAAATGGGTGGCGGCTACGTCGGGCCTCTCCGTGTAACGAACGCGGGGGAAGGGATTCCACCAGTTCCCCGGAGTGATGAGTTCTTCTACCGATTTTTCGGCCATGGGCAAGCCGTCTATTTTTATGGCCTTTATGCGCTTCTTTACCATGTCCACCAGGCGTGGATTGGCGATGTCTTTGATATACGCCACCGCAATGTCGGTCTTAGAACGGCTCCCGGCCTGGAGGTTTTCAATACGCAATCGGGGGTCGCGCAGCCGGCGGCGAAGGAGATTGGTGTTAAAGAGAAGGGTTTCTACAAAACCATCGCGAGAACCCCTAACTACCCTTTCTAAATCAGGCTCGTCGGGATTACGGGCAGGGTATTGGCGAGCCTCAATGAAGATTACTTGCTCAAAGCCGTCGACCACCACGGCTACCCCGCCGGCCAAAATCTTATCTACTACTTTATGGAGATCATCCAGGGCTTCTACTTCTATATAGTGGATGTACTGTTCAAATACCTTCTTAAAAGCGTCGACCGCCAGGTCCTCCCGGTCTAAGCCGGAGAGGGTGCGCAAAATAAAAAGCATGATTTCGTCCTTGACAAAGCCGTCAATGTAAAACAGGCTGGCCTGCCGGCTGGCAAACCTGATATCCCGCCGAATAATGTCAAAGCTCTCGTTAACTCCCAGCTCCTTGTTCAGCCATTCTACATTAACTTCCAGCTTGCGGCTTACCTTTACCCCTTCACCTGTAATAGTCATGGATTTGCCCCCAGTACAAATTCTTGGCTACTTAGCCGCGGGGATTAAATAGAACGGCCATGATATAGCCGAACAGGATTGCTGCCGTCAGCCCCACTGCTCCCGCCTGCAGACCGCCGGCAAAGGCTCCCATCAAACCCTTGGTCTGCACCGCTCCTAAGGCCCCCTGGGCCAAGAGATGGCCGAACCCGCTTAAGGGAATGGTCGCGCCGGCGCCGCCGATGTTCACTAACGGCTGGTACAGACCCAAGGCGCTCAGGATGGCTCCTCCCACCACAAATCCCACGAGAACATGCCCCGGCGTTACTTTGTAGGGGGTTAAATCCATAATCAGTTGGCCCACCACGCAGATGGCCCCGCCTACGATAAAGGCCATAACAACGCTCACCCTATCATCCCCTTTCAATAACTACCCCGTGCCCGATACTGGGGATGGACTCTCCCTGGTAGGTGGAGATGGGACTTAATAAGGCCCCGGTTCCTATGCCGAAGATGCGCTTGTAAGTCCCATCGTTTAACTTGCCCATGAGATGGCCGGCGAAGACCACGGCCGAACAGGCGCAACCGCTTCCTCCGGCATGGGTGCCCTGGCGTTCGGGATCGTAAATAAGAAGGCCGCAGTCCGTGTACTTATCACCCAGTTTATATCCTTTATGTTCCATTAACTTGATGGCCAGCTCATGCCCTACCCTGGCCAGATCACCGGTAATAATGAGGTCGTAATCGTCGGGAGTGCGGCCGGTATCCTGGAAATGCCGGACCATGGTGTCCACGGCAGCGGGTGCCATGGCCGAACCCATATCCTGGGCATCCTTCTGGCCGAGATCCACAACCCGGCCTATGGTGGCATGGGTTATGCGAGGACCGTTACCTGAAGGCGCCAGGAGAACGGCTCCTGCGCCGGTGACCGTCCATTGGGCCGTCGGGGGTTTCTGGACCCCCTGTTCGTTGGGAAAGCGGTATTGCCGTTCCGCCGTGTCGTAATGGCTGCTGCAGGCGGCCACCACATGGGTGGCAAAGCCGCCGTCGATTAACATGCTGGCCAGGGCCATCCCCTCATACATGGTGGAACACGCACCGTAGAGGCCCAGGAAAGGGATGCCCAAATTGCGGGCCGCATAGTTGGCCGAAATGGTCTGGTTCAACAGGTCGCCTGCCAGGAGAAAATCGATGTCCTGCCATTGCAGGTGGGCCTTGGCAATGACCATCTTGACGGCTTCTTCCAGCATCTTGCGTTCGGCCTTTTCCCAGCTGTCTTCGCCAAAATAGGTATCGTCAATGACCATATCGAAGGTGTCCCCCAGGGGACCCTCCCCTTCCTTAGGGCCCACTACCGAGGCGGTAGCCACTACTACCGGCGGGTTGGCAAATTGAATGGTATGTTTTCCCACCCTCTTGGTGGCCGAGCTCAACAGTCCGTCACCTCTATCCCTGCCAAAATAGGCCTTGGTCATATTATCCGCCAATACCAGCCGCCTTTATGCACGAATACGCATCACCCCGCGGTGGAACCGTCCGCCCCGGCATCCCGCCAAGGGCAGCGGAGGGGAGGGTCGAGCCTAGGTTGGTAAGCCACACGGAGTTACATACCGCAAAGCCGGTAATGAAATAATACACCTAAGAAGGGAGGAACACTTATGTTTAAGCACGATAAAAAGCTCCTCGAGATGATTCGCGTAGAGCGGCCTAACCCCAACTATGCCGCCCTCCTCCAGGAACAAATCGGGGGACCCCATGGCGAGCTTAAAGCAGGCCTGCAGTACCTGGCCCAGAGCTTTCGCATTCAGGACCCGGCCATAAGGGATATCTTCCTGGACATTGCTGCCGAGGAACTCAGCCACCTGGAAATGGTTTGCACGGCAGTCAACCTCTTAAACGGCCACGAGCCCCAGGCCATGAACGCTACCATCGGTAATGTTCAGGCCCATGTTACCACCGGCCTCAACCCCTTTTACAGCAACGCCTCGGGCCAGGTGTGGACCGCATCCTACATCGAGGCCACCGGAGACCTGCCGGCAGACCTTCTTTCCAACATCGCCGCCGAGCAGAGGGCCAAAGTAGTGTACGAATACCTCCACCGCCAAATCGCAGACCGTTACGTCCGGCAGATGATAGATTTCCTCCTCAACAGGGAAGAAGCCCATAATACCTTGTTCCGGGAGTGCTTCCAGAAGGTCCAGGGTACCGGCTCTACCAGGGACTGGGGAGTGGACAAGGACGCCCGCCTATTTTTCAACCTCTCCACACCCGGTAATTACGTAGGTTCATCCCTCCAGAACCCGCAACCGCCCTCCTTTACCGACCCCCAGGTCCCGCCCCAGTAAAGCAGGAGCCGCCGTAGACCATCTGGTCCAGGGAGGCTATAGATTAAGAACGTAAATAAAAACAGGGAAGCGAAATCGCCTCCCTGTTTTGTTCTTAAGCTGAAGCTCCACTCCAGGCCCGGCCGAACATCTGCATCTTCGTCCCGGCCCCCTGTAACAAAGGTGTTAGCCTCCCGGGTTCAGGACCGCTGCTACTCCAACTGCTTTATATATATCTTTAACTCTTCCGAGACCGGGCCGGTGGGGTCGATGAAACTCTCGTACTGGAAGGGTCCCCCGGCCGTTTTACCGTAAAAGGTGACCAAAATTTGCCTCGTGCCTCTAACAAACTCGGAGGAAGCCTCGATATTAAGGAGTTCCTCGATGAGCCGCCGGTTCCTGATTTCGACCCGCCGAGGCGCCGTACCTTCCCCGGCCTTGCCGGGTGGTGCCGGGGTCTCCAGGACAACATACTCCACTTCTTCCGGCAGCAGGATGATGCCCTCGTAATACCCCTTTTGCTTTAACCAGGTCATAACCGACCTGTACCCGTCGACGAGGGCGTAGCTCGCGGCTATCCCGTCCTCCTCCACCACGTCCATGATCACGTGGTGTCTCACCCCTGCCGTCATTTCTTCAAAGGTAGCTCCCAGGATATCCTGCTTCAACCTGGCCGTGAACTCCCGGATCTCTTCCCGATCGGACAGAACGACCGGACCCTTGGGCACCCGGTGATCGTCGATTACGACCATTTTTATGTCCTCCGGGTCTTGGTTCAACACTGGGAACCGGGCCTCCTTGTACTCCAGGGACTCGTAAATAGGTTTTAAGAAAGAAGCATACTCCCTTTCGTCCACCTCGTAGCGTCGGGCCAAATGAGTGCCGTCGGCCAGGGTGTAGATGATATACCGGGTTACTCCGGTCTTATTAGAGCGGTCTGCCGCCAGCTCATGGTGGAGGCGGACAATATGCGCGATATTGTTCCGGTCCTCAAAGAACATTTGGTCCCCGTACCTGGGGTCCCCCGGGTCGACGTCTTTGAGCTTCTCCACGTGAATCCATTGTCCTAAACTGCTGCCGAAATAAACTTTCCGGACCTCTTCCGGGTCGGGGACGCGCCGGACATAGCCGGTTACGTCGGAGGCCAGCCCCGCTACCAAAACGGCCACCACCACTCCGTAAACAAGGTAGCCGCGGTAGGCGGACCATACCTTTAAAGACTTCTGGAGCAGGGCTTCCGCTACGAAATAACCTACGAAGGAGCCGAGGAAGTATCCCCAGAGGATTACCGCCGGGCCGCTCCGGTACTCGGCGGCGAAGTAAGCTCCGGCGAGGAGCATGCAGCAGGCCGTGACTCCGTACTTGAAGACGGGCCGCAGGATGGGGAAGGCGACGACATCACCGGCCGCTTCTACCTGCCGTAATCTATAGATAAAGTAAGCGAGGCCAAAGGTGATGACGGTGGCCAAGAGATAGGCGGCCGCAACCCAGGCGGTAAAGTCCTCCCTCCCGGTGCCGGAGGCGAACATCATGAGAGGAAAATTGTAGGGCAGCTCGCCGGGGTAACTTAAGGGGGTATAGCCGTGGAGCCAGCGGCTCAAGTTCTCCACCATGAGGACGTGGAGCCCGTTGGGCAGCACCTGGAGAATGTAGGTAAGGACCAGGTGCGCCGCCGTATTTCCCGTAAACATGCCGACCAAAACGGTAAGGGCGAAAACCAGGGCATCAAAGAGGGCCGTCATACCCATCCAGCGGAAGATGTCCGCCAGGGAATAATACTCCTGCAAAGGAGTAGTTATATTGAGGAGGGCCAGCACCAGGCCGTTAATGATAACGGGCAGAAAAAGCAAGGCCAGCCCCGCCGCGCTGTGGCTTAGGAATAGGGTGAGCCTGGTGCAGGGCAGGCTGTGCATCCAGGCCGCCGCCCGTCCGCTGTGGAGATATCCGAAAACCAACACTCCCAGGACTACGGGAACTACACAGATGAGAAGTGCTTGAATCCCGGCTGAGCCCCCAAAAATGTCTAGGGACCTTTTTAGGATGTCCCGGGCCCATTCCTCCGCGGGAAGCTCCTGCATCATGTGGCTGAAGGGGAGTATTAAGAAAAGCAACAGGCCGTACAGGGCGCTGACCCACCAGAAGCGCTTAAGATCGCTTACTAACAGGCCTTTGTTAAATAAGGACCCTTTGAATATCATAGCCCCTCACCCCCAGCTCATAGATGAAAACCTCCTCCAGGGTCAGCGGCAGGACATCCAGGATAACCGGACCGGCCTGGCGGGCTTCGGCCAGGAGCTGCTCCCTATCTCCCTTGACTACCATGTGGAGGACGCTCCCGTTTTGCTCCCGGTGCAGGACCGTTCCAGACGTAAAAATTTCCTCCGGAGGTTGGCCGGTAAAGGCCAGCTGGAACTTATGGATGTCGCTTCTTAAATCGTCCAGGTTCCTTTCCAGAAGGAGGGAACCGTTGTGGAGGATGCCCACATGATCGCACACGTCCTCCAGTTCCCTCAGGTTGTGGGAGGACACCACTACCGTAGTCTCCCGCTCGGCCACATCCTGGAGGACCAGGCTCCAGACCTTCTTCCGCATGACGGGGTCCAGGCCGTCCACCGGCTCGTCCAGGACCATAACTTGGGGCATGGCGGAAATACCCAGCCAGAAGGCCACCTGTTTCTGCATCCCCCTGGAAAGGCGAGTGATGCGGCGCCCGGGATCGATGGCAAACACCTGTTTTAAGGTTTCATACCTTTTCCAGCTCCAGGTCGGATAGAAACCGGCGTAAAAGCGGGCCGCCTCTTCAATGCTGTAAGGGGAGAAAAAGTAAAGCTCGTCAGGGATATAAACAATAAAGCCCTTCACTTCCGGGTTCTCATAGACCGGCCGGCCGGCCACGGACACCGTCCCCGCATCCTGGCGGTATACGCCCACCAGGTGCTTGATAAGGGTGGTCTTGCCCGCACCGTTGGGGCCTAGGAGGCCGTAAACCGAACCCCTGGCCACTTCAAGGCTGACATCGGCAAGGGCCTCGTGGCTGCCGAACCTCTTGGTCAGATTCCGGACTTCAATCACCCACTCAAACCTCCCTTGTTATAGATGGCGCGGATGGTTTCGATCAGGTTTTCTAGCGGTTCCCGGAGATACATTAGCTCAGCGACGTTACGTTCCAACTCCCGCAGCAGTTCCTCCCGCCGGGGATTCGAGACGGTAGGGTCGCGCTGGGCGACAAAGCTCCCCTTAGAGCGGATGGAGTAAATATAGCCTTCCGCCTCCAGCTCTTTGTAGGCCCGCTGGATGGTGTTGGGGTTGACCGCCAGCATCTGGGCCAGTTCGCGCACCGAAGGTATCCGCTCGTCCGGCTGCAGGACGCCGGTGATGATAAGCTTCTTGACCTGGTCTTTAATCTGCTCGTGGAGGGGGCGACGGTCCCGGAAATCAAGTTGAAACATAGGCACCTCCTCTTTTGTATTAATTAGCTTAATACAGTTAATACAAGATTATAATACCCCGCCCGGAAGGACTTGTCAATAACCATATTTCCGCCCCTCTCCCCCTCTGCTTTTACCCTTAAGAGACCCCGCCATATGGGCTGCTTGAAAACCTGCGGCCCTGACCAGCGCCAGGCCTTAAGTAAAGGTGGACAAAACAGCAAAAACCTTGACAAGTATAATGCTATAGTGTACCATGTTACTAGTACACTAAGAAGGGTCGGTGAAACCGGTGGCCGACTTTGATGAAAGGCGGCCCATTTACCTGCAGATTGTGGAGCTGATCTGCCGGCGGGTGGCGCGAGGCGAGCTGCCTCCCGGCACCCGCCTCCCCTCCCTGCGGGACCTCTCCCAGGAGCTGGCAGTTAATCCCAACACTGTGCAGAGGGCCTATCAAGAGCTGGAACGGCTGGGGGTCGCGGCCACCAGGCGCGGCCAGGGGACCTTTGTCGCCGAAGTGCCGGATCTAGTACCACGCCTGCGTCGGGAGCTGGCCGCCAGGGCTGCCGACAAGTACCTCCAGGAGCTACAGTCCCTGGGGCTCTCCCCTGCCGAGGCCTTACGTCTTCTGGCCGAAAGAACCAAGGAAAGGGATGATGACCTTGCCCGTGGTGGAAGTACGGAACGTAAGTAAACGTTACGGTCCCACGGTAGCACTGCGCGGCGTGAGCCTGGAACTGGAGGCCGGCCGGGTGCTCGGAATCCTGGGACCGAACGGCAGCGGCAAATCCACTTTAATGCGCCTGATGGCGGGTTTAAGCCGGCCCAGTGCCGGCGAGATCCGTATCCTGGGGAAGCCGCCCGGCCCCTCTACCAGGGCAAGGGTGGCCTACGTACCGGAGGTGGATTGTCTCTACCCCTCCCTCCGGGTAGAAGAAATGGTCGATCTCCAGGCCCGTTTCTTCGCCGATTTCGACCGCACCCAAGCGGCGGAACTACTGGAATTTATGCACCTGCCACCGAGGGCTGCGTTGAGGAGCCTCTCCAAGGGACAGAGGGCCCGGCTTAAGCTGGTGCTGGCTCTGGCCCGGCGGGCGGACCTGATACTGCTGGATGAGCCTTTTTCGGGCATCGACCCACCTTCCCGGGAGCGCATCCTCCAGGGGATCCTCGCCACCCACCGTGGGGATAGGTGCCTAATCCTCAGCACCCACCTGGTGCGGGAGGCAGAAAAGCTGTTTGATCGGGTAGTTTTCTTGAGCGGAGGCGAAATCTTCTTGGCGGGCGAGGCCGAAGCCTTAAGGCAGGAACGGGGCATGTCTATAGATGAGATTTTCAGGGAGGAATACAACTGATGCGCAATCTGGGACTCCTTTACTGGAAAGAGATGCGGGAGAACCTGGTGGCGACCCTCATCGGGATGGCCGTGGTGGCTGCCGCCCTGGTGATAGGTACGGCCTTCCTGGACAGGCCGCCCTGGGGAGCGTTCTTGATCGTCATGCCCCTGTATGGGCTGCCCATCTGGTATCTGGCAACGGCTTTTGCCAGCATCCATCACGAGTGGAACCAGCACACCGCCTACTGGCTGCTGTCCCTGCCTGTCCGGGAAGAAACCATCTTGCTGGCCAAGGCTCTGGCCTTGGTCACCAGGGGGCTTTTAATCTCCCTCCCGGCGGTCACCGGCTGGGGTATACTGCTGGAGCGGGCGAGCGTCGGGGCCTTTTGGCCGCACTTTGCCCACACCTACCTGCTTTTGTACCTCCTGTCCCTCCTGGTAGCATTTATGTTAACGGGCCTGGTCTTCCTGGCCTCCCTCTCCGGCCTGGCGGTAATACCCCGCGCCGGGAGGCTGGCCGGCCAGCTTATGCAGGTAGCCGTAATGGTTGCCGGGGTATGGCTGGCCGTGCGCTTCACGGAGTGGCTGGCGGAGGTCCTGGATTTTCTTCCCGCCCTGCCCCTGCTGGGATCCGGCTCTTACGGCCTGGGTCCCCAGGGCTTTAGCCTGACCATCCAGCCTGCCCTGCCCGCGGGCGCGCTACTTGCCTTCGTCCTCCTGGCCGCCCTCTTCCTGTGGCTGGCCGCCCTGGTGATGCGCCTCTGGGTGGAGGTGTAAGTGTAAATCGAAGCTTCCGGCCAGCCCAGTGGAGGCTGAGAAAAAACATGGCAAGGCAGGAAGGAGTCCCATCCCGCGAAGTCGAAAATAGTGTTTCGATTCCCTGAGGTTCGCTAATATAAGCCCTTATACTGGCGGGGGGATACCGTGAAACGGCTGACAGTGGTACTCCTTATCCTGGCGCTCACCGCTTATTTTGCGCCTGGGGCCTTGGCCCATGAACAACAGAAAATCCCGGTGTTCGTGGACGGGCTGCCGGTTGCCTTCGATGTACCTCCGGTTATCCAGAACCAACGTGTTCTAGTCCCCTTCCGGGCCATCGGGGAAGCCTTGAACATAGAAGTATCCTGGGACTATCTTACCCGGACGGTGAGGGCCACCGACGGGGAGAACTCTGTGGTCCTCCCCATTGGCAGCAATACCGCCTACCGCAATGGCTCCCCTATATCCCTGGAAGTTCCGCCGCAGATCCTTAAGGGCCGGACTCTCATACCCCTCCGCTTCTTTGGGGAAGCCTTCGGCTGCCGGGTAGATTGGGATGGTGCCCTCAAGGAAGTCCGCATCGCCTCCCCTCCGGCGGCCATGACGGTTATCGGCTTCTACGCCCTGGGCGACAGCAGGACCAGCAGCTGGACCAACCTCTTCGGGATGCCGTACCCCCGGCACGCCCCCGGAAACACGGACATTGTAGACGAGCTGGCCCTGGGATGGTACAGCCTGGATAAGGACGGCAACCTCCTCACCAGAAGCAGGACCGGCTGGCAGCGGCCCGACGGCTGGGAAAGGGTACTGGAGGCCGCAGAAAAGTATAAACTCAAAACCGAAATGGTCGTTCACGTAACCGACGGGGACGGTACCCTCTCTTCCCTTCTGGCGGATGGTAAGGCAATGGAAAGGGCGATTAATGAGATAACGAGGGAGGGGGTGTTGTACCAGGGTGTTAACCTGGATTTCGAAGGCTTGGGCTATCAAGATACGGGTGCAGAGCTGCAGGCGGTGCGGGACGCCTTCACGGGGTTTGTAGCCAAGCTGGCAGGGAAATTAAAGGTCGCCGGCCTCAACTTAACCCTCACCCTCCACGCCCCCAACAGCGCCTACCGTGGATATGATTACCAGGCTTTAGGGGGACTGGCGGACCGGATCATCATTATGGCCTACGACTACGGCACGACGCCGGAGCCGGTAGACCTGGTGCGGGAAGCCGTGGAGATGGCGCGGGCCGCGGTGCCGGCGGAAAAGCTGGTGCTGGGTATCTCCGTTCCAGCCGAAACGGCGGCCAGCGTCCTCACTAAGATGGGTATGGCCAAACGCTACGGCCTTGACGGTATTGCCCTCTGGCGCCTGGGGCTGGTGCCCGGGGAGATATGGGAGGCGCTGCGTTCCACCATAGTGCCCGGAAATAGACCCGACCTTGGGTAACGGCCGGTGAATACGGCCGGCGCGATCCGTTACTCATACCAATAACCTCGGAGCGCTCAATTGTTGGCCTCCGGCGGAACTCCCCGAACACGGCACCTGGGCGCCTCGCATGTGGGCGCCGGGACCCTTTCGGCTGCAGCCCCTTCTCCTCGTTAACCGGCCGGGCACGCAACCCCTCCAGGGCTCGCCACAGGGCCAGTTTCTCATTCTAGTCCTTGGTAATTATGAGCCATAACCCGCCCTCGGTACAAATCCGGCAGCAGCCATGGAGGCCCGCATTGCGTACCAGGCTTTCAAGCTCGTCCACCGCCATCCACTTCTTGCCCAAGCGGTAATTGAGCTGGCGGGACTCACCGGCTATGCCTTTAATCACGTCCGATGGAGTAAACCTGCCGAACCCGCCGCCTACCAAACCCCTTCCTCCCCTCTTGAGGACGCGGTATATTTCCCGGAGTATATCAGTATCCAAAAAGAAAAAAGCCCCACGGAAAATCAAGCCGTCAAAGGCTTCGCCAGGGAAGGCCAGGGGCTTAAGGGGCGTCTCTACTATGTGGAGCCGGTTGGCAAGCCCCAGTCTCCGGCTTTCTTCCTCCAGCCAGTTCCTTACTTCCTGCCTCTCCTCCCCTATGGTAAAAACAGCATAGGGCGAGGTTTCTGCTAAAGCCCACGTTAAGCCGCCGGAGAAGGGCCCCAGCTCCAGGACTCGCTCAGTTCCGGCGGGTAAGATTTCTTCTACCTGCTTGGCCAGGTATGGGTATACCGGCCGCCATAGCTCATTAAGCCGTATAAGATCCGCCAACTCCATTCGTCGGCTCCTCCCTTCTTAAGGACGCCGGTACAGGGCTCCTTCCCAAGGCCGCTCCTAAAGACTCTGCCGCAACGGCCCTCCCGGGCTCCCCATCCAGCCTATTTTAACCCTCGGCCTTTTCTTCTAAGCACAGTATAGGCCAAAGAAAAAGGAAACACCAGGTGCATTTACAACACCCGGTGCGCCTGACCACATTTGTTTCCTCAACTGAATTTCTTGCCCGGAGGAAAGCCTAACTCACGAAATAGGCAACCAAGCCGATCAGTACCGAGGTGACCAAGCCGTAAATAATCACCGGCCCGGCCACCGTGAAAAGGCGGGCGCCGACGCCGTAGATAAACCCCTCCCGCTTAAACTCCATGGCGGGGGAAACAATGGAATTAGCGAAACCGGTGATGGGTATAATGGAGCCGGCTCCGGCCCGCTTCCCAATTTCATCGTAGACGCCCAGCCCAGTAAGCAGGGCACCTAGAAACACCATTATCATAGCGGTAGCGTTAGAGGCGTCTTGAGCGCTGAGCCCCGCCTCCCTAAAGATCAGGGTAATAATCTGGGCTATACCGCAAATGGTTCCTCCCACCCAAAAGGCATTTAAGACATTTACCCAGACCTTGGGCTTGGGTTTTATCTGTTCGACTAGCTTTTGATACGCCTGCTGCTCATATGCTTGCTGCTGCTGGGCGATCTGTTCGGCCAAGCTCAAGGGCTTCTTGGGAGGGCCCGGCTGTTGGGTTTGATCAGCCATCTTCCTCACCTCAGGTATATTGTTGGTCACTTTTCACCGTCCTTATGCGTAAAAGAATTCCATTAATAATTGGGGCTGAACTAAGACATAATACAGTTAAAATGACAAAAGATGTGGAGGAGGGGATTAAATGGCATCTCACTACGGCGCCCATGAAATCATGGAGCTCCACGAAGTCTTGACCGATACCATCGACGGCATTAACCAGTTCCAGCTGTACCGTCCCCACGTAAAGGACCAGCAGCTCCGTTCCATCCTGGACAAACAGATTCAGTTCATGACCCAGGAATACAACAATATGGTCCAGGCCATCAACCAGCGGGGTATGGGGCATGCGGTTCCTTACCGCGCGCCGCGCACGGCTCGACCGGTTTACGGATTACACCAGCCCGAGAGTCAGGCCCCTAATGTTTCGGCCGACGAAATAGACGACAGGGACATAGCCAGCGGAATGTTGGGGTGTCACAAGGCTTCGGCGGTAATGAGGATGATGGCTTCCCTCGAATGTGCGGACCGGGAACTGCGGAGTATGCTGCAGCAGGGAGCCGTTAATTGTGCTGAGCAGGCTTATGAAGTGTGGCAGTACATGAATCAAAAGGGCTTTTACCAGGTTCCCACCCTCCAGGATGTAACTACCCATACCATGATAAATACCTTTACCACGGCTCCCCATGGGGGTATGCGCTACCAGTTTCAGTAGGATCCTGGAGTCCCTGGCCTCGTCCTTAAGCCCGGGCCAGGCCCTCCATCGCCTCCCTTAAAAAGCTGCGAATTTGGGGCACCTGGCCTGGACCAGGTGCCCCTGTTGTTGCTACTGGTGGTTTAAGGCCGCCCCCACTTCCTTTAAATCGCTTAAGATAAATCCCCGGGTGAACTGGGCCAGGCCCCGGAAGAACTCAGTTTTGGCGTGGTCAAACATATCCTTACTCCATGCCGGTACCCATTGGATCAAGTGGTCACGCAAAAAGTCCTGCTGGCCTTGCAAATACCGCTGCCAATCACTATCTTTGTCTAAACAGTCGGCGCTTTGGGCGCAAAGCCAGGCCATGAACTCCAGCTCCAAACTCAGGTGGTCGTCGGGTTCTCGATAGAGGTTTTTGTTGACCAGGCCGAAGGAATGATAGAACTCGCGCACCGCCAGGGTTTCTTCACCAAAAAGGAGACGGTCGGGAGAACGATATACAGATTCCCACGGCGGCGCCTCTAGGTGGCCGGGACCTACAAAGAGGCGGTTATACTCTTCCTTCAATTTGACGCAGTAAGCGTCCAAATCGTTTTGGTGTCCGGACAGCTCTTGCTGCATGCGCCGGCAGCCCTCGCGGACTTCTTCATTACTTTCTTCCTCGGCCAGCCGGGCCAAGATCCCTTCCCGGTCCAGGGCAGCGAGGATTTCCCTGCTGGGGCCCTCCCTATATAAACGGGCCAGTAAACCGTATATAATCTCCCGGCCCTTCAACCAGTCGGCCAAAAGCTCAAAGTCCATACCCGGATCCTCCTTAAGCCTAAAAGTTAGTTAGCCTTCAAACCTTCCTGGGCCGCCGAGAACCGGCAGCGCAGGCAAAGATCGGTTTGGGGACTGGCCCTGAATTCCTGACCGCAACGGGAGCACTGCAGGGTAACTGCCGTCGCCAGCCGTTTCCTTTCCGCCGACGACACCTCCTTGAGGCTTACCTTTTCTCCCCACGCCAGACTTCCATGAAGACAGACATCTATACAAAGGCCGCAAGCGGTGCACAGGGAGGGTTGAAAGAGGAGCTCGTCCCCCTTTAGAACTAACGCCTCCTGGGGGCAGAGGCGGCTGCATATGTTGCACAGGTAACATGGACCTGCCAGCTTTAGTCCGGGCTGGGGCCAAAGTTCCTTCTTCTCGGCAGAAGCCCGGGTGCTCCAGACCTCCTGCAGGATGGCACGCCGGGAAGCGGGCATCCCGGGCCGGTCCGACACTTGAGATGCGCCTTTTAACCCCAGTCCCCGGACCAGAGCAGCAAAGAACTCCCGCCGACCCATTGCCGCCCGGCCCTCCCCCTCCCTCCGGTATTCTGCGGGTGCCGCCGGGGGAGCTTCGTTCAGGAAGGTAATCCGGTCTTCGGGCAAGCCCAGGCAGGCTATCATTTGACGGGCCAGGGCAAGGAGTTCTTCCCAGATTTCACCTCCACGGGCCAAAGGGCACGAGGTGCACTCCTGCCCCTGGCGGGAGAATACCACCTTCCCCTCCGTGGCCAGGGCCACTACAACCTCCACGGGTATTCCTCCCAGGCAAGTTACCCCTATTAAATGGCTTCCCATCCTGGCTTCTTTGCCCCGGGGAAAACATACAAACCCTACCTGTCCGTAGGTTTGTAGAATCTCCCGTCCGCGGGCCAGGAAGAAGGCGGGGGTCCTCTCCGGGTCCTGCAGGGCTTCGGTAGGACACACGGCGGTACACAGTCCACAGCGGTTACATTCCCCTATTTTAACGCCTTCCCCCGTCAGCTTAACGGCGTCTACGGGGCACGCTTCCAGGCAGCGGCGGCAGGTTGCCCGGGGTGAAAACCGGCGGACACAACGTTCAGCATGGACACCGACCTTCCCCAAGAGGAAACCCGTCAGGCCGGCAACGTCCATCCTACTCCCCCTACCACAGAACTAGGTTCCATAATATTATCACCTTTTCGCTCCGCCTCATCAAGACGCCCGCGCCGGCCCGGCCGCCGAGCACCCCTTTACAAAAAGGCAGGCTAAAGGAATAATTAATGTTAGTAGCCTTTGAGAACGGAGGGATAAGACCTTGAGACTAGCCAGAAGGGCCGCAGGTATAAGCCCCTCTCCCACCCTTTCCATTGATGCCCAAGCCAAAAAAATGAAGGCCCAGGGAATCCAGGTAATCAACTTTAGCGCCGGCGAACCCGATTTCGACACCCCTGAACATATCAAGGAGGCAGCCGTTGAAGCCCTGAAGGCCGGTTTTACCAAGTATACCCCTGTACCGGGAACCGAAGAACTTCGCAAGGCGGTGGCCGATCGGTTGCGGCAGGACCGGGGTGTGGACTACGAGCCGGCCGACATAGTGGTTTCCTGTGGTGCCAAGCACTCCCTCTACAACGCCCTCCAGGTTTGCTGCCAGGAGGGTGACGAGGTTATACTTATAGCACCTTACTGGGTAAGCTACTACGAACAGGTGAAACTGGCCGGAGCCGAACCGGTAGTAGTGCAGACTACCGAGGAAACGGGGTTCAAGCTCACGGCCGCCGCCCTGAAAGGGGCTTTGACGCCGCACAGCAGGCTCCTTATCCTTAACTCTCCGTGCAACCCCACCGGTGCTGTTTACCGGCGGGAAGAGCTAGAAGACCTAGCAAAGATTATCCGGGAGCACGACCTCCTCGTCATTTCCGATGAGATTTACGCCTCCCTAATCTATGACGACCTAACCCACACCAGTATTGCCTCCCTGGGATCGGAAATTAAGGAGCGCACCATCTTAATCGACGGAGTTTCTAAAGCATATGCCATGACGGGTTGGCGCATAGGCTATGCGGCCGCACCCCGGCCCATTGCCAAGGCCATGGCCGACCTCCAGAGCCACTCCACTTCCAATCCCACTTCCATTGCCCAGAAAGCTGCCGTAGCCGCCCTTACGGGGAGCCAAGACCCGGTGGAGAAGATGCGCCGGGAGTTTAATAAACGCCGGGATCGCCTCCTCGCCAGCCTCAGGAATCTCCCCGGAATAAGCTGTAATTGCCCCGGCGGGGCCTTTTACCTGTTCCCCAACGTTTCCGGATTGTTCGGCCGGAAATTCCGCGGGAAAGTACTTTCCTCCGCCACCGATATAGCGTCCGTTCTGCTAGAGCATTTCCAGGTAGCCGTCGTTCCCGGTATAGCCTTCGGCAATGATAACTATCTGCGCCTGTCCTACGCTACGTCCATGGAACAAATCGAAGCCGGCCTGGCCCGGCTGGGCGACTTCGTCAAGCAGTTAGATTGAGGGGAACGCAAGGTCCTTGTGCCGGCATGGGCGTGGACTTAACCCCCATGCTCCATACCACCGTGTGTGTCGCTGGGTACAAGACCGATACACAAATTCCAAGCACCGTTCGTTCAAAGCCTTCAGCCCTTAGCCTTTTAATAACGTGAGGCCAAGGGCTATATCTATGTCACTACCGACCTGCTCAAGCCCATTAAGTCCCTTGACGGCCCCGCGGTATCGCCCAGGGAAGGCTTCGAGCTGCATCCTTTAGAAGAGCTGTAGAACCCCTGTATCCAGCTGGAGGGACAACTCCGAGCTGTCCGCTAAATTGAATGGGTTTTCGATCAGTTCGTTTAAGCGAGAAGCGGCAATTCGGCTCTCCCAACGGACGGACTAAACCTTCGCAATCGTACATGCCGATGCGGGTCGACTAGTGAATTGCGTTCTGAGCGACAACTCTTACATTGTCAGAGGCCGTATCTATCACTTTCGTTGACTCTAAAGGGAGCTGGGGTTTCCGGTGCATAACTTGCTTAACCTACATGCTCCCTTACCTCCCCTTTTTCAATTACAGCGAGATGTGTACGCCGTAGCCACTAATCCTTGCAGGTCGTCATTTAGAATCCAAGGCACGGGAAGAAACGGAAGCCTATCCTGTGGTTCAGCTTTAGACTGTAACTTTCCGCACCTCGAGATTAAGCTATACTTAACCCTCCCTTTCCCGACCACCTCCGATTCACCTCCGTATCAAATCCGTTTATTGAACATATGTGTCATAAAACAGCATTAAATTAGCTTTGTAAAACTCTAGATAGTTCCCTCTGAAGAAGTCCACTTTTTGCACCATATAAGGGAAATGTTATTTCCGAACTGTAGTCCGACTGGTCCCCTCCTTTAAGGAAGATAAGGAAATGGGTTTCAATCCCTCATAGGTAGGCTAAAAACCCTTCGTCATGGCCGATGGCATTTACTTCTCGAACTGTTTCAATCCCTCATAGGTAGGCTAAAAACGACCTTATGAGGGCTATAGATGTGATGCCTGGCGATGTTTCAATCCCTCATAGGTAGGCTAAAAACCCGCACGTGCCGAAATATGGAGACATATTAGAGTTACGGTTTCAATCCCTCATAGGTAGGCTAAAAACCATCCAGTACCGTCTCACATGCTTCGGAGGCTTCTTGTTTCAATCCCTCATAGGTAGGCTAAAAACCTGGGCCAGGCGGATGAGCCAGTATGCCGAACAACGTTTCAATCCCTCATAGGTAGGCTAAAAACGGCTACGGGCAGAGATAAAGCAACTTGAGAGTGACCGTTTCAATCCCTCATAGGTAGGCTAAAAACGAGCATGTCCTAAACGTCGTGGAATTTTGGTGGCGCCCTCTTTCGCGTTTTTTAAGCCGTTTTCACCCTCCTGGAAGTCTCTGGAGTAGTAATGACTTCCAGCAAAGCCGTGGCCAATAAGGGTAACTCTCGGTATCCTTTGATGCGGTTAAACCCCTTCTCGGCCTGAAGCAGTCCAGCTGCAGCCCAGCGCAAAACCTGCATCCCATTTCGCCACCTCTTTACGTTCCGGGTAACAACCCTGACCTTGTCAAAGGCCGTCTCTATTACATTCGTTGACCGTAAAGTTTTCCACAGGGTTTCGGGTAGACCTAGACGGGTAACGGTCAGCGTCTCCTCTAATCCCTCCCGCAGGCTCCTCGCTGCCCCAGGGTACTTATCTTCAAGGGCATCAGCTAGCCTATTTAGTTCCGTTAAAGCCTTATGATAATCCTTTTCTGACCAGGCTTGCTCTAGCTTCTTACCCACCCATTCTTGGGCTCCTTTGGGCAGGTGTTCTAAGACGTTCCGCTTCTTATGCACCTGGCACCTCTGTACTACGGCCCGATTACCAAAAACTTCTTTAACCGCCGCCCTTAAAGCTTTGGAGCCGTCTATGACCACCAGTATACCCTCTTCCACCTTTAGGCCGCGTTCTACAAGGTTGGTAAGAAGAGACCTACAGACTGCAGCATTCTCTGTAGCCCCTTCCCATAAGCCCAAGACCTCTTTTTCGCCTTTGTCAGTGATGCCTAAAGCAGCTACCACTGTATGCCCGGCAAACACAACCCCATCAATTACCAGAACCAAGAAACGTTTGTCTCCCAAAGGCCTGCTTAGCAGCTCCTCTAAGGCCTTACGGGTAGCGTAGATAAATCGCCGGCTTATGGTGCTCTTGGAAGTCCCATGAACAGGTAATTCTTCTCCTATGGGTTCAAGGCTATGCTTATAGTGCCTTATGGATAACCCGTAAAGTATATGCTCTAGAACTGTCTCAGTTATGAACCTTTCATCCTGGAAGGCTTCATAGGTTTTAAGTTTTACTTCTCTGCCGTTTATGGCGCGCACCCGGGGACGCCGGATCGCCACCTTTCGCCCCCCTAACACCACGCTACCTTTCTCGCTCCCATGACGTCTAGCTGTGCGCTCCGGATTGTGCTTTCCTTTGGGTCCCGCTATCTCAGTTACTTCGGCCTCCATCATGGATTGAACCACATCCAAGCCTACGGCAACGGAAAGGGCTAAGAGCCCTTCCTTGGTAAGCGTCAAATACTACCCACCTTGTTGGGTTGCGGTAGTAAGCATAAAAGAACCCCTACTGAAATCATCTAAGGGGTAGGGGCTAAAACAAGCTTAATTATTCATCCGGCAAACAGAAGGCAGAGTTTCCGACCACGGCAGGAGTTGATCTAATTCCTCTTTATCCTGCGGGTCCAGGTTGGGCAGCCTTTCGAAGAGGTAGGTAAGGTAGTGGAAGGGATTTAACCCGTTTTCCTTGGCTGTCTCTATGATGCTGTAGACAATAGCACTCGCTTTAGCACCCCGCGGGGTGTTGGCAAATAACCAGTTCTTACGGCCAATGACGAAGGGTTTTATAGAACGCTCGCTGCGGTTGTTGTCGAGTTCCAAACGCCCGTCTTGTAAAAAGGCGACAAGTTTCTCCCATTGGTCCAGGCAATAATAGACCGCCCGCCCAAAGGCACTTTTGGGCAGCACCTGCGCTTTCTGCTTCTTAAGCCATGCTAAAAATTCGTCCAGCTCTGGTTTGCTGCGCTCCTGCCGGATTTGATATCGTTCTTCCGGGGTTTTGTCTTTAAGTTCGCGCTCTATGGCAAAAAGCCTGTTGCAGAACTTAAGCCCCTCCCGGGCGGCTACTGCTTTGTTTCTTTTATCTTGCGGCAGGGCTTTTAAGGCTTCATCAAACTTGCGCCGGGCGTGAGCCCAGCAGCCCACCAGGGTGACCTCTGAAAGTCCATTGTAGCCCTCATAGCCGTCAACATGCAAATAGCCCTTAAAACCTTTTAGAAACCGGCGGGGGTGTTTGCCGGCCCGGGTGGTCTGGTAGTCGTAGAGGATAATCGGGGGACCGTCCCGCCCGGTACGGTAAAGCCAAAGGAATGATTTGGTGGTAGCTTCCCTTCCCGGTTCATGAAGTACCTGCAACGTGGTCTCATCGGCATGGAGAATGTCTCTTTTAAGAAGGTGTTCATGGAGACGGTCGTAAATAAGGGTTAAGTAGGTGTTAGCTCCATGGAGCACCCAGTTGGCCATGGTCTGCCGGGAAAGGTCTATCCCTAAGCTTTTAAACTGCTGCTCCTGGCGGTAAAGGGGTAATCCTGCCCCGTATTTCTGGGTCATAATGTAGCTAAGAAGCGAGGGAGATACCGGGCTTCCCGGAAGTACAGGAGCAGGCATGGGCGCCGTGATAACAGGAGTGGTTATCTCTTCTTTCTCGCAGCGGCGGCAAGAATAGACGTAGCGCACGTGCTTGACCACTTTCACTTGGGCCGGGATAATTTTGAGCTCCTGCCGCACTTCGGTGCTCATTTCATGTAAAGGGCCACCGCAGCACGGGCAGACCCGCTCCTCTTCCGGCAGGCGGTGCTCTACTACTTCTACCGGCAGCTCTTCCAGGTTCATCTCCCGGCGGCCGCGCGTTTTACGGCGCTGGTAGGTGATGGTCTCCAAATCCGGTTCAACTGCTTCCGGCCGGGCTTCCGCTTCCGCCTCATTAAAAAGCAAAAGCTGCTCTTCTAGTGCGCAAGTCCTCTCGCTGGAAGAACCGAATTGCCGCTTCTTGCTTAAACGGAACTGCTCCATAAACCAGTTTAACTTGGCGGTAAGTTCGGCAACCTGTTGTTCCAATTGAGCACAGTGCTCTCGCAGCTCTTCTATGGTCATGGTAGCTATAGACTTAGCCGTGTCCATGCTTTAATAATTCGACGAATCAGCCCCAATTCCTCTAGAATCAACCATAAGGTAAAAATATTTCTTCCTGAGGCTTTATATTACAAGATGGTGCGCGCTTTTACCTCAGGATGGGCTTTAGGCTGGTTTAAGGGAAGACCATCAAGCAGCCAGCGCAGCTCCCGGCGGCTTATGGTGATGGTAGAAGAAGTATTTCCCACCGGCCATATGAATTTGCCCTTCTCCAGCCGGCGGTAATAAAGCCAAAACCCGTTGTGCTCCCAATGGAGAATCTTCAGTTTGTCCCTCTTACGGTTGCAAAAGACAAAGAGGCAGGAAGAGAAGGGGTCCAGCTCGAAGCCTTCCTTGACCAGCACCGCCAGGCCGTCAATAGATTTACGCAAGTCTGTGGCGCCGCAGGCGAGGTAAACCCGGTCGATACCAACTTCGTTTAGCATAACGCTATCAGCACCCGGACTACCTGGGTGAGCAAGGCCGGGTCAAACCCGGGTCTTACCTCGATGCTGGTCTTGCCTATCCTGACCAGCAAGGAGTTGCCCCCATCCCCAGAAGATGACTCGCTTATTTCTACCGGCAGCCAACGGGTTGGCTTCTCGAGGGAAACTCCGTTTTGGTCTTTATACTTCCGCAGCCAGTACCATAACTGCCTGGGGCTAATGCCCTCATGGGAGGCGCACCATTCTTTAACGCTTTGCCCGCTTTCCCTGTATTCGGCTATACGAGCTTCCCACAGTTGCTGTAATTCGGCTCTGGTCATAAGGGGAAATCCTCCTCAGTTAGTTTTCCGAGGAAGATTATCCCTTAAACTCGAGCACAATGCCAAGGTGGGTTATATTTGACGCTTACATAATAAAAATCCTCCTCAGCTTGTTTTCTGAAGAGGATTATCCCCTAAACTTGGGGGTGGTGCCAAGGTGGGTTGTATTTGACGCTTACCTCGATTCTGATATTCTCGAATTGAAAGCGAGGAAGGAAAAGGGAATCCCCCTTTCGAAAAAATAATTTAGGTAAACAACCATTGAAAGGAGGATTCCCCTGAGTTTTAAAGATTTCTCAAGTTTTATAACATGGTTTATGGAGTTGCGCAAGTCCCAGAGGAAAACATTAGCAGCTTTGGCATATCGGCTCTATCACCGCAAACTGGTAGCAAGTTCCACTACCAAAAGATGCATTCTGGGGCTGTGGCAAGTTGGATATTATACTGAACGCTTTCAAGGTAAGTTGCCGCCGACTATTGGGATTCTTACCTTCCCTGCTACCGTGTATATAGATAGAAAGTGGGGATGACCCAGTTTTAAACTCTCTTGACCAGAATTACGCAACAACTTCAGCCTTCTTAAGCATCGCCTTCAACAATACCTGGGCACACTTAGCAATGTCTTCATAGTCGGTGTACTCATCGGGACAGTGGCTCAAACCCCCTCTACTGGGAGTAAAAATCATTCCTACATCGATAAGCTTAGCCAGGGCTTGGGCATCATGTCCCGCTCCGCTGGCGATGCGCATAAAGGGAATCCCTTCTTCTTTCGCCGCTTGTTCCACTGTATCAATCATGTGATCAGGGAAATGTATAGGAGAAAAACGGACAACTTCTTCAATTTCCACTTCGATGTTACGTTTTTTACAGACTTCCCCGATAAATTGCCGGATGTTATTAATGGCCGTCTCTAGATTTTTTTCATTTATATCCCGGATATCTAAAGTCATCTCCACAATGCCCGGAATTGTATTAATCATACAAGGTTGAACACTAATCCACCCTACGGTACCTACGGTGGTTTCTCCGGCTTCCTTAGCAATCTTTTCCATGGCAATGATAATTTCAGAAGCCGCAACTAAAGCGTCTTTTCTAAATTTCATCGGGGTCGCGCCTGCGTGATCAGCCCTACCCTTTAACGTCACCTTAAGCCAGACCGAACCAAAAATACCTTCTACAACGCCCACCGAAACCCCCTCAGATTCCAGGCAATGACTTTGCTCGATATGCATTTCGAAGAAACACTTGTAATACTTTGGATCAATTTTGACCTCACTAATTTTATTAGGATCATACCCCGCCGCCTCCATCGCTTGGGCGATCGAAATGCCGTCTTTATCTTTATATTTATCCAAAGACTCCCTTGCTACCTCTCCGACCATGGCACGGGCGCCCAGAATTCTCCAGTTAAAACGCGCCCCGTCTTCTTCAACAAAGATAATTACTTCCAGAGGATGTTTAGTTTTAATCTTGTTTTCAGCAATTGTCGTAATTACTTCTAGAGCCCCCAACACCCCTACATTCCCATCAAACATCCCGCCACACTTAACGCTATCAATATGGGACCCGGCAGCAACAACCGGTAAAGAATCATCCAAACCAGCTAAACGTCCAAACACATTACCCATAGCGTCTTCCCGAACCGTCATACCAGCCTCTCGCATCCATTGTTTCACTAGCTCTTTGGCCCTAATATAATCATCAGTCCAAGTAAACCTGCTCCAGCCACCAGCCTCATCCTTGCCGAATTCGGATAAAGCAATCAAACGTTCTTTTAGTCGCTTACCATTGATCTTCAAGGACATTTTTGCCCCTCCCCTAGATATATTTAATTAACTACATAAAAGGCAAATCTTAAAAAACCTTATTCCTTTTTGTATCAATGAAGGAATTCTGTACTTCCATTCATTGAAACATAGGGTATAGTAATAAATTTAGGTTATTCTCTTTTCTTTGGACCAATTATCATATCGTCGAAGCTGCCTAATGACTTCCATATATTCTTCGTATCGCAACAATGTCTTGTAATCATCCAAAGCATTCACTTTTATTCTTACTAACCCTGAATTAGTATAAGGATATTTATTGATTTGCTCTGGGTTTTCTAATAAGCTCGTATTTATTTCTATCACCTCTCCAGATAGCGGTGATTTGATATCCCAAACCTTTCTGTAAGCATCAACCCAACCTAAGATTGAATCCTTAACAATTTTATCTCCGACCTTTGGTAATTCAATAAAGAGTATATCGCCTAGATCTCTTTGTATAAAATCAGTTATACCAAGCGTAAAAACATTATCAGTTTCTTGATGTACCCAAACATGGAAAGTACTAAATCTTAGGTTGTAAGGAGAGTGAGTCTTCATAACCGGTTCATCCTTAACTCTACGCTTGCAAAACGGTACCGGGACAATACGGGCCTTACATTTCTTCTCTCTAATCCCTATTTCAATTTCTGTACCTACATCACTGTATTCCACAGGCACAAATCCCAAACCTGCACTTCTATTAATTAGACTTGGAGAAAGTGGGCCGCTAGTTACATGGCCTATCTGTTTTCCGTTTTTATATATTGGGTATCCATATCTAACAGTGTAGCGTTCGAGGACCTCAAACCCTACCAGCTTTCGACTAATTCCATTCTCTAATATCTTTAATAAAGCTTGTTTGCCAATGAACTCCTTTGAAAATTTAACAACCCATTCTAAACCTACCTCAAATGGATTAGTTTCCTCGTCCATATCATTTCCGTTAAGTAAATAGCCTGCTTCTATTCTTAGACTTTCCCGGGCGGCGACTCCATGCGGAATAATTCCCAGAGGCCTGCCAACTAATAAAAGCTCATCCCATACAAGAGGAGCCAGTTCCCTGGAAACAAAAATTTCATAGCCCAGTTCTCCTGTATACCCCGTCCGACTAATAATACAAGGAACTTCCATGCTTTCTGTACTGATTACTGTGTTTGCAAGCCAATAATACTTTAACTCCGACAGATCTGCTTTTGTTACTCTCTGTAGAACTTCCCTGGAATTTGGTCCCTGCAGAGCGATTAACGCTATTTCGCATGAAAGATTCTTGACTGTCACATTCATTCCTTGCGATTGCTTTAAAACCCACTGATAATCCTCTTCGGTTTTCGTGACATTAACAACCCAAAGAAAATGATCTTCTCCCAAGCGGTAACAAATTAGGTCATCTATAATACCTCCATTCTCATTACACATAACCGCATAAAGGGCTTGATTAATAGAAAGTTTGCTGGCATCATTTGTTATTAACTTCTGTACTAAGGCTAGCGCATCTTTACCCTTTATTTCGAACTCTCCCATATGTGAAACATCACAGATACTAACTCTTTCACGGACCGCATGATGTTCTTGTATATGGCCAAAATATTCTACCGGACGTGCAAAACCCTTAAGGTTAATAACTTTGGA
Organism: Thermanaeromonas sp. C210; assembly: GCF_013167955.1. Classification (NCBI taxonomy): domain Bacteria; kingdom Bacillati; phylum Bacillota; class Clostridia; order Neomoorellales; family Neomoorellaceae; genus Thermanaeromonas; species Thermanaeromonas sp. C210. Next base: position 257,461 of record NZ_BLWF01000003.1, on the reverse strand, counting down.
AGCCATCTGCATATGCCTTTCGTATAAGGGGGTATGTTTCATAATAAAGACAAGGCTCCTCTCCAAATATATTCTTAAAATTGGTTTATTTAACTTAAGTTTCCCTCCGATTTCGAGTTGCAGATTTCATAAAAACTTAATCAGAGGGAACCCTCTAGGTTTACAATTCTCTCATTAGGAAATTAAATCATAATCTAAATATTTGTCTTAACTGGTTGAGGCGCAGCTTCTGGTACCTTACGAGATTTTTCTTTAATTAAGTAAACAAATAGTGCAGCTAATAATGCCGAAAGACCCCAGTAGATGAAGGCATTATCATAGACTGTTGTCCCTTGAGGTGTTTTGTAAACCAAAAAACCAGTAACATAGCCTGCCGCAGCTGAGCCATATTGGGCCATTCCATTGACCACTCCAATAGCTACACTACCAAGATCTGGGGAAGAAAGTTCGCTACTCAGGGCTGCCTGTACGGCCCAATGCATATTGAGGAAAAAGCCCGTAACTAGCAGCAATAAAGCCGTTACAATAAAGGGTGTACCTGGTTTAATTAAAGTAACAAATAAAATCATAAACAGTAGGCTCAATAAATTAGAAGCAATCATAAATGGCCTACGCACGCCAATTCGGTCTGAAACTGCGCCACATAGGAATTGGCCAATGGCTCCAGATAAATTGTACAATCCAACTAATATAGCCATAGTCTGCATATTATACTTGTGTACTTCCGTTAAATAGAGGGGAAGCCAAATGTTCATTCCCCAAAATAAGGTGTTGTGGAAAAAGGCTGCCAGGCTTAATAACCAAATAGATACATTTTTATAAACATCGGCAACCCTCAAAGCCGTTCCGTCTTTTTTATTAATAACATCCTTATATGTGATAACCTTTGCAGGGTTCTTTTTTTGTTCTTCTGCTATTTCATCTTCATAGATTTCCTCCAATTCATATTCGGGCATAGTTTTCCCCTTAAAACGATACTGTTCAGGCCGGTCAAAGATAAAATACTTAATTAATAGTAGAGCGGGTAATCCTGCTAAAGCGCAGAAGCCAAACACCCACCTCCAGCTAGTAGCATTCATGAGTGCTACAGCCACTATCGGCGCCCAAATTGGTGTTATTACCCAGGTTGTTGCCCAAACAGCCGACGCTTTACCTCTTTCTCTCTTGGGAAACCATCGGGAAACTAATTGAACTGCAGCCGGGGGATTTAACCCTTCGAACCAACCAAAGATTGCATACCTGAACAAAAAGGATTCAAAGCTTGTCACAAAACCGGTCCACCAGGTGGAAACCGAGAACCCGGCAAGCGCTACCGCCATAACCCTTTTAAGACCTACTCTATTCACTATATAACCTGATATAAATTGCATTGTGGCAAAAATTAAGGTAAACGTACCGATCAAAATACCTATTTGGGCATGATCCAACCCGATATCTTCACGAATAACTGGCATTAAAACCGTAGTTTTTTGACGGTCCAGTTGTAACATACAGTAAGCTATCCACATACAGATTAAGGCTGTATAACGAATTCGCCATTTAGTTTTGGGTTTTTCCATTTTTATTCCCACCTCGAGCATTTAATTTTTAACTTTGTATTCCCTAAAGATTGATATTAGGATGATAATGCTAATAACTATCTGTATCGGAAAAAGGATTTTTTCTCCCAAAGTCCAAATGTTTTCTGGGGTAAACATTATAACCCTCCTTTATCTTCCTTTTTTGGTAAAAATCTCGTTTCTAATAACCTATGAGGATTTTTTATTTCAGGATCACCTCCTTTAAAACCTCTCGATTGACTAATTAAAATTTTTTATGGTTAGGAATCACCCCCTTAGCAAACTGACCGGGGCACCTACCACCCCAACTCGAAACAAGTAATATAACCGTTCCTCTTTAAGTTTTAATCAAAATAATTGAAAACGGCTATCTTTGATAAGCTATTTAATAAGTGAACATAATCATCTTTTGAAAGCTTGGGTTGGAATGTTTTGATTATCTCTTTTGCTTCGTTTGCATTATTAGATAATAAATCAATTATTGTCATAGCAATTAATTTTGCAGGGTTAATATATACCATTTGTTCATCAACGATAGTAAAGTCTCGTTGATGTAGATTGCCTTCAATTCCACCCATCATTGGGTGAACTTGGGGAATAATGTGTCCTACATCCCCCATATCAAATGCACCTTTAAAATGAATGTGTTCAACAAAGCTCTCATTCGGTAATAAAGATTTAAAGTTGTTTTCAAATAACTTGGCCATTTTTTCGTTTGGACTCAGGGGCAAAAAGCCAGGAGTATCTATAATTTCTACCTTAGCTCCCACTGCCATCGCGCCTGCTTTTAAAGCCCGATTTACCTTTTCATTAATAGCGATTGTTGTTTCTATTGTTTTAGCTCTAACTATAATCTCCATACTTACTTCAGCTGGAACAGAAATAGCAATTCTCCCACCTTGCGGCATGATGAGCATGTCCTAAACGTCGTGGAATTTTGGTGGCGCCCTCTTTCGCGTTTTTTAAGCCGTTTTCACCCTCCTGGAAGTCTCTGGAGTAGTAATGACTTCCAGCAAAGCCGTGGCCAATAAGGGTAACTCTCGGTATCCTTTGATGCGGTTAAACCCCTTCTCGGCCTGAAGCAGTCCAGCTGCAGCCCAGCGCAAAACCTGCATCCCATTTCGCCACCTCTTTACGTTCCGGGTAACAACCCTGACCTTGTCAAAGGCCGTCTCTATTACATTCGTTGACCGTAAAGTTTTCCACAGGGTTTCGGGTAGACCTAGACGGGTAACGGTCAGCGTCTCCTCTAATCCCTCCCGCAGGCTCCTCGCTGCCCCAGGGTACTTATCTTCAAGGGCATCAGCTAGCCTATTTAGTTCCGTTAAAGCCTTATGATAATCCTTTTCTGACCAGGCTTGCTCTAGCTTCTTACCCACCCATTCTTGGGCTCCTTTGGGCAGGTGTTCTAAGACGTTCCGCTTCTTATGCACCTGGCACCTCTGTACTACGGCCCGATTACCAAAAACTTCTTTAACCGCCGCCCTTAAAGCTTTGGAGCCGTCTATGACCACCAGTATACCCTCTTCCACCTTTAGGCCGCGTTCTACAAGGTTGGTAAGAAGAGACCTACAGACTGCAGCATTCTCTGTAGCCCCTTCCCATAAGCCCAAGACCTCTTTTTCGCCTTTGTCAGTGATGCCTAAAGCAGCTACCACTGTATGCCCGGCAAACACAACCCCATCAATTACCAGAACCAAGAAACGTTTGTCTCCCAAAGGCCTGCTTAGCAGCTCCTCTAAGGCCTTACGGGTAGCGTAGATAAATCGCCGGCTTATGGTGCTCTTGGAAGTCCCATGAACAGGTAATTCTTCTCCTATGGGTTCAAGGCTATGCTTATAGTGCCTTATGGATAACCCGTAAAGTATATGCTCTAGAACTGTCTCAGTTATGAACCTTTCATCCTGGAAGGCTTCATAGGTTTTAAGTTTTACTTCTCTGCCGTTTATGGCGCGCACCCGGGGACGCCGGATCGCCACCTTTCGCCCCCCTAACACCACGCTACCTTTCTCGCTCCCATGACGTCTAGCTGTGCGCTCCGGATTGTGCTTTCCTTTGGGTCCCGCTATCTCAGTTACTTCGGCCTCCATCATGGATTGAACCACATCCAAGCCTACGGCAACGGAAAGGGCTAAGAGCCCTTCCTTGGCTTTACCTATGATCTCCCTTAAGGATACTTGTACATGGTCAGGTAAGTTAGGAAAGCCTCCGGAGGATATTGGGTTTTCTTTTGACTTGTGATATACTGGCATTGGTGGCGGTTACCTCCTTTTGTATGGATTGTCCACCTCTGTTATATCACAGAGGATTGAGGGACCGCCACCTTCATTTTCCACGATTTTTGGGACAACGCTGGCATGATTCCATGTACTCTTACATAATCTTCTTCTATAAATGTTTCCCTTAATGAATTTATTGCTGTCCATGCTATTGTGGCGGCATTTAGGGCATTAATTCCGAGATGTGGAGCATTTCCAGCGTGAGCTTCCTTTCCAGAGAATATTACTCTCTTTGAAATAAATGCATTACTAGTTATTCTCATTACGTTTTGAGTTCCAGTATGGACAAATAGTGCTAAATCGATATCATCAAATTCCCCTATTCTAATTAACTCCTGCTTACCACCACATGTAAATTTTAATTTTCCTTCCTCTTTTAGCTTGGCTCTGTATTCTGCCTCGAACGGTTCCTCTGCTGGCGTTGCAAAAAGTATAACCCGGCCACAAAGTTCCTGAAGAATCCCTGAATCTAAAAGTCCCATACCAACACCCAACATGTTTACAAGTTGAGCATGATGTCCACAACAATGTGCCGCGCCAGTTTCTTTGTTTGCGGCAGGGTGTTCCGGACAAATAACTGCATCCAATTCTCCCAATACTGCCACCGTTGGGCCGGGTTTGCCCGTATCAATATAAGCCTTAACTCCTGTTATAGCTAGCCCTTTCTTATACGGGAGACCCATTTGTTCTATTTGTTGAGATATAAAGGCAGCAGTATTAAATTCCTTAAAGCCCAACTCCGGATTATGAAATAAATAGTTGCCCATAGATATAAGATCATTGGCCCTTTCGTCTACCGCTTTACAGACCTTTTGTTTCATTTCCCAAATGGATATTCCCAAAGTTAAAACCCCCTCATTTAATGGACTTTACTTTAACTATTCCCTTTTATAGGAAAGCTTAATTTTACACAAGCGTTGACTCTCCTTCGTAATGCCCAAACCTTGCGTATCCCCCTTGAGGTACGGCTTTGTTAGATAGAATGCTTTCTAATGCTGGCAGGCAATTATCGCGAACAGCAGGGACGTCAGTGACGCTTGTTGCCAGTTCCACAAAAAAGGTCGTGTCCCAAACTCTGGAAAGTAGGATTTTATCCCTTCTAGAAAATATCTCTTGCCTGGAAATTGCTAACAACCCAAATCCCTTCTGCTTTGCCAGTTCCATGAAAACTTGGGATGTCTCAGGATGTTTTTTATCTTGACCGACGCTTGATGTTAAAGTAAGATGTTTTAAACACTACAGTTCCGTTTAGCACTAGGAAAGCGTAATTCTAAATCTCTCGTTGCCGTAAGACCATTCCATCTGGAGTAATCTATTTCTTCAGTATTTCCCTTTATCTACCTTTCGCGTCCACTTTTGGTTTTCATTATAAACTAGGGGGGGTTGCATGGGACGCAAAAAATTCTTCGAAGATGACAGGGTGCGGAAAATTATCAGTGAAAGAGTTGGCCTATTCTTAGAAAAGAAAATAAATGAACGTGGCCTAAACCCTTATAGGCTAGCGCGACGCCTTGGTGTAAACCCGTCTACTGTTACTCGCTGGATTACAAGGGACGCTGAACGCCGGTTCCTCCCCAGCCCCGTAATGCTGGAGCGGCTATCCCTTGTATTACACCTCTCAGAGGAAGAAAAAAACAGTCTCTTTTTACTAGCCTCTCAGCCTACCATCCCCAGATTGGTCGGCTTACTACCCCCTGATCCAGAATTTTTAAAATCTCTTTGTGACGATGCCGATCGTCACATCCATGAGGATCGCCTACTTAAGCAAGCGGCTAGATATTTACAAAATGTCCTTGATGTACTAGAAATTTGGTTTGAGCCCAATAAAAAAATACCTCAGGATTTTCAACCTATATATCTTCATGCAGCTACAGGACTCTCTTATTTACAAACGCTTTTTGGCGACTGGGATTCTGTTCTAAGACTGACAAGGAAAGTAGAACAATACGCGAATGAAGGCGCTTTTCCATGGTTTAATTTTATAAGACAATACCATGAGCTTATTGCCTATTTCAACCGCGGCCAAATTCAAAAGGTGTTAGCAATTTCAGAGCCCTTAGCAAAAAAAGTGGTGAAATCTTATGGTTTTGTGGAGAAGCAACCTGTATACATTTACGAGAAAAAGGAGTTGCTTGAGGCCCTTATTAAACGTTATAAAGCATTAGCGTTAGGGCCCTCAAGAGAAGCAGAACGCCTGCTGGGTGAAGCTATCGATGTCTTTACTAAACTTGATGCTGCTCGACCGCAAGTGATTACCCTAGGTAACTGGGCCAAGCTAAAGATACAAAAGCCTTTCACCAAGGTTGCCTTTGATGAAGCATTTTCACTCTTGCGACAGGGACTAGACCTTTGCCAAAAACAACAACACGAGTTCGATGATGCCGGTGGATGGACGAGCAAACGTAAATCTTTAATAAGTATTCTTTCCTACCGTGTACATCTTGTCCTTGATCTTGCTGAGGTATATTTATGGGGAGGAGAATTAGATTCGGCCAAAAGTTTAGCCCAAGAAGGACTTAAGTTGGCTACAAATTTGGACCTTACTGGGCAAAGATTAACGGCAGAACGCATCCTCGGTATTAACAGGTGAAACAGAACTTGCACGTCTAAGCTAATCTTAACTCCCAGGGCTATTAAGTGTGCATAAATCGCCACCGCGCCTGGGCTTTATTGCGGAGAAATACATAAAAAGTGTAAGGTTGAAACTTCCTACCCTAAAAGCGTTGTGAAAAACCCATTCTAATTGGCAGGTATTTGCCAACCAACATCGAATCCTAATTAGTTCCCCCTGAAAAAATCCAGGGATAAAATTCTTAGCGTCACAGAAAACCGAATAGTTTTTAGCAAAACAGAAGGAGTTACCATCCTCTGGATCGAATCTTGTAAGTACGAGAAAACAAGAAAACCCAGAAGGAGGAACTCCTATGAATAACATTCGCCACATCGCCTCCTTTTCCTGCCGGGTGACCCCATGTTAAGGCTAAAAGATCCGCAGCTCACCCTGTGGGATGCCCTGTTGCCATCTGACCTGGTCCAACTCAATCCAGAACTGGCCAGGGTGGATGAACTCCTGGATGACGATAGGTTTATGGCTCCATTCATCAGCCGGTTTGAGGCGCGCCTGGGCAGGCCAACTATCCCTATAGAAACCTACCTGCGCCTGATGTACTTGAAGCACCGCTACGGCCTGGGTTATGAAGTTTTAGTCCAGGAGGTAAATGACAGTATTAAGTGGCGGCGTTTCTGCCGTATTCCCTTAACCCACAAGGTACCCCATGCTACTACTTTGATTAAACTCACCAAACGTTGTGGCCCCGGGGTTGTAGAAGAACTCAATAAAGCCCTGGTTCAGGAAGCCCGGGAGAAAAAGATTATCCGGGGAAAGAAGCTCCAGGTAGATACCACGGTAGTGGAAGCTAATATTCATCATCCTACAGACGCCGGCCTTTTAGCCGATGGAGTACGGGTTATCACCCGTACCGTAAAAAAGATCCCTCTTAAGCCCCGAAATTAGATTGGACAATCTTCCAAATTCATGAGACTATAAGGTCAGGAGGTTGTTCAAGTGGAACGTCGGAAATTTGTAAGCGTCAAATACAACCCACCTTGGCACCAACCCCAAGTACAGGGGATAATCCTTCTCAGAAAATACGCTTGAGGAGGATTTTTTATTATGACCAGAGCCGAACGGCAAAAGTTATGGGAAACCCGGATAGCCGAATACCAAGCGAGCGGGCAAAGCGTTAAAGAATGGTGCGCCTCCCATGAGGGCATTAGCCCCAGGCAGTTATGGTACTGGCTGCGGAAGTATAAAGACCAAAACGGAGTTTCCCTCGAGAAGCCAACCCGTTGGCTGCCGGTAGAAATAAGCGAGTCATCTTCTGGGGATGGGGGCAACTCCTTGCTGGTCAGGATAGGCAAGACCAGCATCGAGGTAAGACCCGGGTTTGACCCGGCCTTGCTCACCCAGGTAGTCCGGGTGCTGATAGCGTTATGCTAAACGAAGTTGGTATCGACCGGGTTTACCTCGCCTGCGGCGCCACAGACTTGCGTAAATCTATTGACGGCCTGGCGGTGCTGGTCAAGGAAGGCTTCGAGCTGGACCCCTTCTCTTCCTGCCTCTTTGTCTTTTGCAACCGTAAGAGGGACAAACTGAAGATTCTCCATTGGGAGCACAACGGGTTTTGGCTTTATTACCGCCGGCTGGAGAAGGGCAAATTCATATGGCCGGTGGGAAATACTTCTTCTACCATCACCATAAGCCGCCGGGAGCTGCGCTGGCTGCTTGATGGTCTTCCCTTAAACCAGCCTAAAGCCCATCCTGAGGTAAAAGCGCGCACCATCTTGTAATATAAAGCCTCAGGAAGAAATATTTTTACCTTATGGTTGATTCTAGAGGAATTGGGGCTGATTCGTCGAATTATTAAAGCATGGACACGGCTAAGTCTATAGCTACCATGACCATAGAAGAGCTGCGAGAGCACTGTGCTCAATTGGAACAACAGGTTGCCGAACTTACCGCCAAGTTAAACTGGTTTATGGAGCAGTTCCGTTTAAGCAAGAAGCGGCAATTCGGTTCTTCCAGCGAGAGGACTTGCGCACTAGAAGAGCAGCTTTTGCTTTTTAATGAGGCGGAAGCGGAAGCCCGGCCGGAAGCAGTTGAACCGGATTTGGAGACCATCACCTACCAGCGCCGTAAAACGCGCGGCCGCCGGGAGATGAACCTGGAAGAGCTGCCGGTAGAAGTAGTAGAGCACCGCCTGCCGGAAGAGGAGCGGGTCTGCCCGTGCTGCGGTGGCCCTTTACATGAAATGAGCACCGAAGTGCGGCAGGAGCTCAAAATTATCCCGGCCCAAGTGAAAGTGGTCAAGCACGTGCGCTACGTCTATTCTTGCCGCCGCTGCGAGAAAGAAGAGATAACCACTCCTGTTATCACGGCGCCCATGCCTGCTCCTGTACTTCCGGGAAGCCCGGTATCTCCCTCGCTTCTTAGCTACATTATGACCCAGAAATACGGGGCAGGATTACCCCTTTACCGCCAGGAGCAGCAGTTTAAAAGCTTAGGGATAGACCTTTCCCGGCAGACCATGGCCAACTGGGTGCTCCATGGAGCTAACACCTACTTAACCCTTATTTACGACCGTCTCCATGAACACCTTCTTAAAAGAGACATTCTCCATGCCGATGAGACCACGTTGCAGGTACTTCATGAACCGGGAAGGGAAGCTACCACCAAATCATTCCTTTGGCTTTACCGTACCGGGCGGGACGGTCCCCCGATTATCCTCTACGACTACCAGACCACCCGGGCCGGCAAACACCCCCGCCGGTTTCTAAAAGGTTTTAAGGGCTATTTGCATGTTGACGGCTATGAGGGCTACAATGGACTTTCAGAGGTCACCCTGGTGGGCTGCTGGGCTCACGCCCGGCGCAAGTTTGATGAAGCCTTAAAAGCCCTGCCGCAAGATAAAAGAAACAAAGCAGTAGCCGCCCGGGAGGGGCTTAAGTTCTGCAACAGGCTTTTTGCCATAGAGCGCGAACTTAAAGACAAAACCCCGGAAGAACGATATCAAATCCGGCAGGAGCGCAGCAAACCAGAGCTGGACGAATTTTTAGCATGGCTTAAGAAGCAGAAAGCGCAGGTGCTGCCCAAAAGTGCCTTTGGGCGGGCGGTCTATTATTGCCTGGACCAATGGGAGAAACTTGTCGCCTTTTTACAAGATGGGCGTTTAGAAATTGACAACAACCGCAGTGAGCGTTCTATAAAACCCTTTGTTATTGGTCGCAAGAACTGGCTATTTGCCAACACCCCTCGGGGTGCTAAAGCCAGCGCTATTGTTTACAGCATTATAGAGACAGCCAAGGAGAACGGGTTAAATCCCTTCTACTACCTTGCTTATCTCTTTGAGAGGCTACCCAACCTGGACCCGCAAGATGAAGAGGCATTGGAACAACTCCTGCCGTGGTCGGAAACTTTGCCCCCTATTTGCCGGATGAATAATTAGGTTTGCTTTAGCCCCTACCTTAGGTGATTAGGTAGGGGTTTCTTTTATGCTTACTGCCGTAACCCGCAAGGTGGGTTGTATTTGACGCTTACGGAACGTCGGAAATTTACCCTAGAGTTCAAGCGCCAGGTCGTCGAACAGGCCATCGCTGCCGGAAATAATTCCGTCGTTGCTCGGAAGTATGATATCCGGCCGAATATTGTCAGCCGATGGGTTCGTCAGTACAAAGCCGGCCAACCCATGCAAGGCAGTAGCCCAAAGGGAAACGCCACCCACGTTACTCAGCAGGAACACGCCCGACTCGTTGCAGAGAACCGTGAGTTAGACAAACAGAATACCCATCTAAAGCAACTTCTGGGCGAAAAAGACCTTGAAATTGCTATATTGCGTGACCTATTAAAAAAAGCCAACCCTCACTTGCAGATAAAGTAGCCATTGCGCACAAGTGGATCACAGCCGGGTACAACGCTACTCTCGTGCTGCGCATAGTGGGGGTTTCTCGATCCACCTATTATTATCAATTAACACATGAACCCAAGCCGCATACCACGACGGGTGGACGTCCGTTTCCTGGTCATTCACTGACTGTGGGCGGCCGCAAGGTCAGTGATGAACAGATTAAGGAATGGATTATGGAGTCTATTTCCGGTGATGGTTACGCCTACGGGTACCGTAAGCTCACTCATATGCTTCGACAAGATCATGAGCTGGTGGTGAACGAGAAAAAGGTATACCGCCTGTGTAAGGAACTGGATATTCTGCGGCCACAACGGAACCTCCGTCGGAAACACCCGCGGAATTTGGCCCAGAACCGCACTATCACAGCGCCAAACCAGCTCTGGGAGGTCGATGTCAAGTACGGATACATTGCAGGAGAAGACCGGTTTTTCTTTGTGCTGTCGTACATTGACGTCTATGACAGGCAGATTGTGGGCTATCATATTGGTCTAACCTGTGAAGCCAGACATGCCGTTGAAACTTTTCGAGCAGCATTGTGGAAACGTCAGATTCTTCAAAGGAATTTACCATTACCCATCATCCGTTCGGATAATGGACCCCAGTTTGTAAGCCATCTGTTTGAATCGGAATGTGAGCGATGGAATGTCCTACACGAGAGAATACCGCCCAAGACACCGAATATGAACGCATATATCGAATCGTACCATCGGCTTCTTGAGGATGAATGCTTGTCGATGGGCGAGTTTGGGACCTACGCGGAGGCATATCAGGCGGTCGTGGAATTCGTTAGCCGTTATAACAACCGCCGACTGCACTCTAGTTTACACTACCTGTCGCCAGCCAAGTTTTACTGTCGTCATATCGAGACAGGATTGCAGCCCAGACATCCCGTGAGGGTGTGACGTAAATTGGTGCGTATTCGAAAGCCTTTGCCCCTTTAAAACTTGAAGAAAAATTGCGAGAGAGCTTAATGTCGGGTGCATATGTCCAATCTGCGGGGGTTAATCCGCTCTCCCGCCCGTTTGCTTTTGACGTAAATATTGCAGTCATCGGCGTAACGGACGAATTTGTGGCCCCTCTTTTCCAGTTCTTTGTCCAGGTCGTCAAGGAGGATGTTGGCCAGTAACGGGCTTATTGGTCCACCCTGGGGCGTTCCTTCTACCGTCTCCATGACCACTCCATTTACCATGACGCCTGCGGTAAGATAGCGGCGGATAAGGGTAAGTACCCTCTTATCCGTTACTTTCCGGGCCACCCGGGCCATGAGGATATCATGGTTTACCCGGTCGAAGTATTTCTCGATGTCCAGGTCTACCGCCCATTCGTATCCTTCTTCCACGTATTGTCGCGCCTTCCTTACCGCGTCATGGGCTCTCCTTCCGGGTCGGAACCCGAAGCTTGCCTCTGAAAATTGCGGTTCGAAGATGGGCGTCAATACTTGCAGAAGGGCCTGCTGGATCAGGCGGTCCATTACGGTGGGTATCCCTAACATCCGTTTGCCTCCCCCGGGTTTCGGGATTTCGACCCGGCGCACGGGCTTTGGTCTGTAGGTTCCCGCGAGCAGTTCTTCCCGGATACGCGGCCATTCGGCGCGGATTTGGTCCCGAAGCCGTTCGGTCGGGATGCCGTCCACGCCGGGCGCGCCTCCGTTCCGCTCTACCCGCTTTAGGGCGGCCAGCATGTTGTGCCTTTCCACCACCTGTTCCATCAGGCCGCTACCTTGGCCTCCGCGAGGTGACGTCCCGCTTTGTGCCGGAGAAGAACTCGGCCCTCCCGCGGTCCCCTGTGGCTTCACCACTTCCTCCCGCGGGCAGGCCCCTTCCGGGGTTTTCTGCTGTCTTCGCCCTTCTCGCGAACGCATCGGTCTCACCTCTGACTTGATGTTCGGGCCTTCCCCTGGAGTTCATGACCCCCAGGGTACTATGCCTTCTGCTGACTCCTGCCGGTTCAGCTGTGCCTTTCGACACGGGTTGCCAGCTTTACCTGGCTTATCCGGCAGGCCTCCCCGGGTAAGAGCGTTAACCTTCGCCCCGCGCCCGCCCCATATACTCTACCATCCCTTGGCAGCCTGGGATTTCGCTGTGTTTCGCCAGCTCATCCGAACGGTCTAGCCTCCTATGGGGTTCTTGTTCATCGGGCCGTGGCTTTGCCTCCGGCTTCCTTCGGATCCCACCTCGCGATGGGCACCCTTGCCTTTGGCTAGCAGACTCGTGCTGCCTCGCCTGCAGTGGACTTTCACCACTAAGTTAACGCCCATGCCGGGCGCACAACTAGGGTGACCTCTGCCCAGTCGGGGTAGAGGTCAACTGTTTCAATCCCTCATAGGTAGGCTAAAAACAAAACACTACTGTCTATCTATATCACGGCACTACGCGGTTTCAATCCCTCATAGGTAGGCTAAAAACTCTTTATATTGCTCAAACATATAATCCCTATAACACGTTTCAATCCCTCATAGGTAGGCTAAAAACTTAGGACACCCTCTCCCGCCCACCGTGGAGTATGTCCCCGGGTTTCAATCCCTCATAGGTAGGCTAAAAACCAAGAATGGTTTGATACCAAGCTAAATAACCTAGTGAAGTTTCAATCCCTCATAGGTAGGCTAAAAACCCCGATACCCGGGAGCAACCAAAAACATATACGGTGTTTCAATCCCTCATAGGTAGGCTAAAAACTGGTCATCTGCCTTTCCTTTCTGGCCCGTTCTATTGGTTTCAATCCCTCATAGGTAGGCTAAAAACCGCTTATAAAACCGGCAATGGCTTGCGGCAGTCCGGGTTTCAATCCCTCATAGGTAGGCTAAAAACGACCGTGACCGGCACCGGCTCGTACCGCACCCCGGCGTTTCAATCCCTCATAGGTAGGCTAAAAACGCGGGAAGGCGGGGATGAGGGGCTGAAGTTATATGGGTTTCAATCCCTCATAGGTAGGCTAAAAACGGTTATTCCGTCATCCTTGTACCATTCCACAACTTCGTTTCAATCCCTCATAGGTAGGCTAAAAACTCAGGACGGCGGTCCGCTCCGGATAGTGTTGGAAGGGTTTCAATCCCTCATAGGTAGGCTAAAAACGCTTGCCAGCGAGTTTGCACAAAAGATTGTAGAAAGTTTCAATCCCTCATAGGTAGGCTAAAAACCCATGCGGTTCAATGGAGTTCCTTGCCAGAAGGCAGAGTTTCAATCCCTCATAGGTAGGCTAAAAACCAAGCCCGATGTCGTCATACTCCTGCCCCTGGTACCGGTTTCAATCCCTCATAGGTAGGCTAAAAACTAGATAACCCAATCCGGCCGCACCTTATCGATATACTGTTTCAATCCCTCATAGGTAGGCTAAAAACCTCACGATGCCCTCATGGTCGGCAGCTACATTAGGGTTTCAATCCCTCATAGGTAGGCTAAAAACCTCCCGGCGAGCCACCTGAGCCACCGGGAGGGAAAGTTTCAATCCCTCATAGGTAGGCTAAAAACCTTTAAGGACTACGCCGTCCCCGTACTGGGCAGCGGAGTTTCAATCCCTCATAGGTAGGCTAAAAACTGGCAAACCCAGGAACTTTTGGCAAGTCCTAGGAGGGAGTTTCAATCCCTCATAGGTAGGCTAAAAACCAGCGAAAAGGAGGTGACAAAGATGTTTTTGATCAGTTTCAATCCCTCATAGGTAGGCTAAAAACTTTGGTATGTATTCAGGAGCCGTCTTCCGGCTCCTGCGTTTCAATCCCTCATAGGTAGGCTAAAAACCAGGCCTATAGCGGCCTGTATGGCCCCGCCGTTAGAGGTTTCAATCCCTCATAGGTAGGCTAAAAACATTATTGACCCTCTCCCTATATATTGGCCCTCTCCCGTTTCAATCCCTCATAGGTAGGCTAAAAACCCGGCGCCATCGTTTCCAGTTTCAGGCAGGGAGCTGGGTTTCAATCCCTCATAGGTAGGCTAAAAACACGACTGCTACGTGAAAAAACTTATCCCGCAAGAAGTTTCAATCCCTCATAGGTAGGCTAAAAACCCCCATCCCCACAGCCTTGCGGCCGGAGGGGAGGGGTTTCAATCCCTCATAGGTAGGCTAAAAACACGGTAATCCTCGACACTCCTGGCGTATTAGACTACTGTTTCAATCCCTCATAGGTAGGCTAAAAACCTTTTGAGGCTATTGGGGGTGCAGTAAATGCTACTGTTTCAATCCCTCATAGGTAGGCTAAAAACGAAGCCCCTGGGCCTGCGGGATTAGTTCCGCGAGTCGTTTCAATCCCTCATAGGTAGGCTAAAAACGTGCTCCCTCAGGGGTTTCGAAGATAAGCGATTCATGTTTCAATCCCTCATAGGTAGGCTAAAAACGCCTTCTCCCGGCGCCAAAAAGGCGCATCGGGAGGAGTTGTTTCAATCCCTCATAGGTAGGCTAAAAACCGATCCACCAACCGGGTTGCATGTCCACGTAGGCGTCGTTTCAATCCCTCATAGGTAGGCTAAAAACCCTACGGTATCAGAGGCACTGAAAAGCTTCTGCTGCGTTTCAATCCCTCATAGGTAGGCTAAAAACGTTAAACAGACCACTGCGCTGTCTAAAGAGGCCCGGAGTTTCAATCCCTCATAGGTAGGCTAAAAACTAATGCTTAGGGCCGAGGATGGGGATTTACTGGTATGGTTTCAATCCCTCATAGGTAGGCTAAAAACTAAAACAGCATTACGAATAATCTCATTCGTATTCCAGTTTCAATCCCTCATAGGTAGGCTAAAAACCCCTTCCGCACAGCGTATATAACACCAAATATCGCGTTTCAATCCCTCATAGGTAGGCTAAAAACGAAATACCGAGGATGATTAGGGAGGCCCTAATATAGTTTCAATCCCTCATAGGTAGGCTAAAAACGGTAAAAACCCCATAGGTAGCAAACAAGAGATAAAATTGTTTCAATCCCTCATAGGTAGGCTAAAAACTGGTCTTGCTGTTCAGCACCAGGTGCAGGTACTCGTGTTTCAATCCCTCATAGGTAGGCTAAAAACTCAAAGCGGCCAGATACCTTCTCACGCCCCACAATGGTTTCAATCCCTCATAGGTAGGCTAAAAACAACCCTTATGTCACGAATGCCATAGCAAACATACTGGTTTCAATCCCTCATAGGTAGGCTAAAAACCCTATTAACCTGCTCCCTTAAGTTATCACCATTAGGGTTTCAATCCCTCATAGGTAGGCTAAAAACCTGGCCAGGCAAGGGGAAGCCCGCATCACGACCAAGCTGTTTCAATCCCTCATAGGTAGGCTAAAAACCGATGAGCACAACCCGGAGGACGTAGACACAAATGGGTTTCAATCCCTCATAGGTAGGCTAAAAACGCGCAGGGAGGGTAGCTGCGGCATTCGCGTTTACTAGGTTTCAATCCCTCATAGGTAGGCTAAAAACCCATTTTGTGCGCATAAATCAAGGAATTAGTCTTGGTCCCCCTATATGGAACTATCTTCCATACCGCAAAGTCTACTCCCTTTATTCGGCTTCAGCTGTGGATTTCTCTTTCTAGCGGGTTGTCGTCGATCCCCGGGCTTTTTTGCTTTATTAGACATCGACGACAGTTTTCCTGCCGGGCCTAAAAAATAGAAGTTGTTTAGAAAATCCAATCCTCTCCGCCCTTACGAATGCCCATAAGTTCTCTCCTGGCATACTTTTCGTTACCAAGTATATAGAACAGCACTGAATCCTCCTTGGGGTTAATCACTCGTGCGAGTTCGCTCCGCAGGGCGCGAAAGGTGGCTTCGGTTAGTTCGCCTTCGAGTACGGAGTTTTGCACCCAGGTGAGGTACCGCCGGGCAGTTTTCAACACTTTACCCACCCGCGATACGTTAACGTCGTAGACAAGAATAACGTACATTATGTCACCACCGGCTTACCAACGACTCACAAAGGGTTCATACAGCTGTTCGCCCATAAGGTGCTTCTCCACCTTATAGAGTTCCATTCGTAAGAGGGTCTGGTAACTTACGTTGCGTCTCAGCCGTCGATGGTGAAAGGTGGACTGAAGCTTCTCTTCAAGCTCCTGGACGTAAAGACGCCGGCCCCGTTCTTTCAGGAAGTAAGCACCGCCACGGCGTTCAAAGTCTTCAGACCCCAACATTTTCTTCCCTACCAGGGTAAAAAGTACGCGGTCGGCAAGGATGGGTTTAAAGATTTCCGCCACGTCTAGGTTGAGGGTGAACCTCCGGAAATTGGTTGCGTGTAGGTAGCCGATCCGTGGATCTAGATGCGTCTTATAAATTTCTGTTAAGATCTTGGCGTAGATGATGGAGTTGCCGAAGCTTATAAGGGCGTTCAGGGGATCGGCAGGAGGACGTTTACTTCTGCCGCTAATGGTAAAGGGCGAACCCTCCAGGATAGTGTTAAAGCTTTCGTAATAGTACTCACGGGCGTTCCCCTCAATGGCCATCAGCTCTTCCACACTGCCGCAGGCGGGCAGGCTTTCCTCTGCAAGGCGGGTAATCGGTTCGACATAGGAGGTCAGTTCTTTGCCCCGGTTCTGGTAATAGCGCAAGACTTGTAAGATGTTGGCCAATGCGCCTTCCACGAACTTCCGGGCCAGCTCTAGGCGACGCGCAGGGTCCAGGTAGTGCTCCGCCTGCCGGAGTATTACATATCCGGAATTGTAATGTTCCCGCGGGTAGAAGCTTCCCACGTAATTGCCATAGTAGCCGAAAAAGTGGAGTATAACCTCGTTCTCCTCCAAAAATTCGAGAAGCTTCTTGTTCAGGTCAACTTCGCCAAAAACGAAAATATCCCGGAGATTTATTACGGGAAAGTATTTTGTCCCCTCTTCGCTATCTACGCAGATAGTATTATCCTTACGCCGGAGCCGGCCGCTCGCAAAGAGATACAGTGTTTTTTGCACGGTTTCAGCCACCCCTTGCCCCTTTCTAAGCCCAACAAAATTCGGCGTACGCACACTTGCCGCAAAACTGGATTTTCTCCGGCGGAGGGGGCTGGTCACGGTAGATCAGCGCTAGAACGCGAACCTTCAATTCTTCCACCTGCCGCGCCAGACTATCATCAAGAATCAAGCGCTCCCGCCGTCGCTCTTCGGGAAAGAGTAATTCGCCCTCCGCTTCAATTCCCATCTCCCGCAGTTCGTAGAGATAAAAAGCAAGCTGCATGCGCGCAGCTTCCCGGGCGCGCGACGATTTCTTCACCTCGCCTACAACAAAATCACGGTCCCCTCGCCGCACCAGGTCGATGCTCAAGTGTTCGAGCCGCACCTCTTTACGCTCGCGTCCGTAGGCCTGGGCACCAATTAAGCGGCCCAGCTCAAGGTACACATTATCCTCGTCGGGACAAATCTGCCGCGACATAAGCCACACCTGCCGCGGGCAGATAAGATAAGCCTGAACATAGCTACCGAGCGCGCGCACTTCTGCACTCATAATGCCTTCACCGCTACCGCAATTAATAGACCAGCGCTCCCTCGTGCTCGATGCGCCTGAAGCCCGTTTCCTTATCGTAAAACTCGTCGACAAGGTATCTGGGAATCACAGGCGGATGCGATTCGCCCGGCAGCCGGTGGAGCAATAGCTCGGCCGGAACAGATAGGAGGTAGCGTCGGAAATCCCGCTTGAGCTCGAGAAAAGCCGCCCATCGCCTACGGATATCCCGCTCCCGGGCCACGGTAGCTTGGTACTGGTTCCAGACCGCTTCGGCGTGAGCATCAGTACACACAAAAATTTCAACATACTGCGGCAGTTCGCGGATAAGGGCAAAATCGCTGACGCCTTTTAGAGCCTCATCGCCGCCCCTCTTCGTAAAGCGAAGGGCGGCCATAGCCTGCAAGATAGCCTCGCTCTCGGCTGCCGATTTGCTCTGGCGCACCGCGCGGAAATAGTCAGCCACTACCTCGAAGAACTCGGGTTCGGCAAGACACGGCCGGCTCGCAAAAAGGCGCTGCGCTACCACAGTGTGAATCTTGCCATAAACGTATGAGGCCAGGGAGCGCCTCCCTTGTTTGTCCCCGTCCACCAAATGCAGGAGTTGCACGTGGCCTTGTTCCCGCCGAAAATGCCGGTTGCAACGCCCGGCAACCTGCACGACGGAGTCGACCGGGCCAAGGTCGCGCCATACCGCGTCAAAGTCCAGGTCCACGCCCGCCTCCACTACCTGCGTGGACACTACTACGGGCTTTTCGCCTCGCGCTAAGCATTCGCGAATTTCAGCCAGGCGCCGTTCCCGCTCTGCTGGGACAATGTTGGTGGAAAGGTAGTAAAGGGCCGGCCCGTGCCCACGCCACGCATCCCGAAGTATGCTGTAGAAGGCAATTGAACTTTTGATCGTATTTAGTACCACGAGGTACGACCGTCCCTCATTGTATTGGTCAAGGAAAGCGGCTGCCGCCTCTTCAACAGTGCGCGGCGTAGTGTCGGCCGTAAGTCTCACCCGGTTCAGGGCCGCAAACTGCCGCCGCACTGTTTCGGCGTCTCCCGCCAGTTCCAGAGCCTCACCCGGACTAAACCACTCCGGGCGTGTGGCGGTCATCAAAACAACCCGCAAATCGAGGTGGGCGCAGGCCTGGCGCAGGCTCTCTTCGACAAGCGGCCAGTACTCTACCGGGATATTCTGCACTTCGTCCAGAATGACTACGGCCCCGCCCAAACGGTGAAATTTTTTGAGCATGCGGTTCTCGAATCCCACCAATGTGCAGAAAAGCTGGACAAAGGTGGTAACCACGACTTCACTCTGCCAGGACTCTATGAGTAAAAGTGCTTCATTCACCGAACGTTCCGCTTCACGGTTTCCGGCTTCCCGATAAGTTGGCTCGGCGAGATGGTGGTGTTTCAGAAGCCAGGAATTGGGAATATGTCCCTCCGGTATGGAAAGCGCCACCCGCAGGACTTCCTCTCCCACGGCGAAGGTCTGGTCGACAATACTGGTGAAGGGCAGGGCGTAGATAATGCGGGGCGGGATGTCCCGCCTCTCGGCCAGACGCTCCCGCAGGCAGAAGGCAGCGGCGAGACCGGCAAGGGTCTTGCCCGCACCGGTGGGCGCGGTAAGGGTGAAAAGCTTCTGCTCGAGGGGCGCCCGGCGTATCCTTTCCATGACCCGCCGGTAGAGGCCCTCTCGCAGAGCGTCTATGGCCGTGCACGGCCGTCCGTAACGCGTAGCCCGGTAGCGCTCTATAGCGTCCCGGGGTATGGGCATCCGACCGGCCTCCCCAACGCGCGCAGCATGGATTTTGTCCGCGTCGATGAGGGCGGAAAAGAGGGTCAACAAGTCAAAGTAAACCGAAAGGTCGGTACCCCCTGCATGCCGCGACCCCGCAGGGCCTGCTTCCCGCTTGTGCCGGCGCCAGATGGAATAGAGCGCTGCATAGGCGTCCTTCCAGTTATCAAGAAATTCCGCGAGGGTCCCGGCCCAGTCACCCCGCAGCCACGCGTAAACGGGCAGCCCGCGCGAGGCGAGTAAGCCAGCCGCACGGCGGGCGGCAGTTCTTAAGGATACGGCCACCGCGCCGGCCCGGCTTTGCAGGTCGGCTACCTGGGCGGCAGTCACCCGCAGCCGCTCGCGAGTGTTAAAATCCAATTCCGCCCAGTCGCCCACCAGGTCCCGCCGGGGAACGAGATACTCTTCCGGGTCGATCAGGTCCTGGTGATGACGCGCTACTGCCAGAAAAAGGGATAATTGCTGCTCCGGCGGCAGGGCCAGCCTCTGGGCCAGGTAGGCAGCCCACAGGCCGGAGAGTAAGGCGTGTTGCTTCTCGGGACCTCCCCGGCCCGTCCGCAGATACTCCTGAAAGTAGCCGCTATACTTGCCGAAGTCGTGTGCCAGCCCGGCCACCAGCGCGGCCGGAAAGAGCTCTTCTTTTTTGGGTAACTCCGCAACCCGCCCGGCCGCCCCTACCGCTACTCCGGCCAGGTGGGCGCTCAGCAGGTAATAACGCCGCTCAAACCGGTGGGCGTAAAAGGGCATGTCTATCCCTCCAGGAAGGCCACCGTTTCCTCGCCTCCAGGAGGGAGGGGGAAGCGGTAAGCCGCGACGCGCAGCCGGACCGGAAGGGGCCTCCCACCAGCCTCGTAAACGACCGCCACAGGAGGCCGCAGCGTCCGGCCCGGGCCGAAGGCATAGGGGGCTCGCTCCCGCACCAGGCGGGCCGTCTCTGCAGTCGGCAGGTCGACCATGTCGAGATGAGCTGCGTTCAGCACGGAGGTGAGGGCGACCGTAGTGCCGGGCGCTACCGTCTGATATTCCCGTACCTCGAAGAGATTTACATACCACGCGGTGGCCAAACACTCGGTGAGGCCGAGATAAAGGGGGAAACAGGTCCGCCCCTCCTCCAGCCGCCTGGCGGCCTCCCGCAGCAAGGCAGCGTCAGGGTGAGCGAAGAAGACGCGGAACCGCAAGAGGCGGTACTCCCCGGCTGGTAGCAGGAATTCCAACGGTGTCTGGGTCCCGGGCACCCGGCCCAGGCGTCGCAGCAGCGGCAGATCTTCCTTTTTAGTGCGGACATAGTTTACTGTCTGTATAAGCCGCCGGGTAGGGGCTTTTACGGCGACAGCGAAGCGGCCGCGGTCGAGCTCTTGGTAATAGGAATCCCGCTCGTAACCCAGGACGGCGGCCACAATACCCATCAGCGCAGTCCGCGGCGGGAAACCGTAGGTCAAAGCCGAGGTGTTGGTGTAGTATTTGCGAAAATGGGCCATGGGCCCGGTCAGATCAAAAACCAGTACTTCGTTCAAATTTATCAGGTCCTTTCCAGGGTTTTCACCTTATCCGCCCCTAGTAGCTCCGCAAGCCAGGCAGCCGCCAGAACCTTCCGTCCCGCCGCTTTAGTGCTGAGGTCCGCGTCCTGGAAGACGAGAACTTGCGCGATTCGCTCCTTGAACCGCGCCAGCCGCTCGCCCAGGCCCGTGAGATCAAGGGTCAGCTCCTTAACCGAGCGCAGGTCCCGGTCAGGGTCCACCACAAGGTCTTCCCGCGGGTCGCCCATAAAGGTTTCTCCGTCTGTGAAGACCACGCGCAGGTAAAGTCGCGGGTACTGACCGATTTTCGAACGGGTAGCCGCGAGTGGTATGGCGTGGACCATAGCCTCATCCAATAGCTTAAGGTCCGCCTCCCCGGTGGCGGCGGCTTCGTTTCCACCGGCACGATCCAGCATCGCACGGGCTCGCCGGGCGCTAACTACGCCGTGGAAGCCGATGAGGGCATAGTAAACCCGGTAGTCCTTGCCGAAGGTCCCCTGCCCGGCCTGCTCCCGAGCGGCGAACTGGGACGAAATGGTGACCGAATCGACCATCTGGACGCGATTAAGGGAATAACCCCAGGCGAATTGCACAGGACCCGTTAAATTGACTGCTTCGCCCTCCCCTTTTTTGGCCCCCTTGATGGGCATCGTCGCCCCGAAGAGGCGCACGTCGATCAATTTTTCCAGCAAGGCCGGCAGGTCGGCACCGCTCACCTCTTCTTTTCCCAGCACCTGTTTCAGCCGGTCGGTCGCCTGCACCACCCCTTCCGCCTTGGTGACGTAGATGGCATAGCCCTTCTCCTCCAGGTAGTCGCGGATGTAACGCTTCAGGCGCACGTCCGACACCAGGCAGCGTTCCCGGTCGGGGTCGAAGCGCGGCCGGTTCTCGTCGTCCGGGTCGCCGTTCGGGTTGCACATCTTGGCATCGTAAAGGAAAAGGATTTCGCTGTTTTTGTCCACAACACTCACTGCTCAGCACTCCCTTCTTGATCATCCTGTTTTTTAGCGTTCTGCTTTTCGGCCCAGGCTTTAAAAGCCATGCGCGTGCCGTAGGCGTAGCCCGAAAGAATGTAGAAGACGTTTTCTTCGGGCGATAGCGGCCAGTCGCGCCGGTGGGGACCGGGCCGGTGGGCGTCAAAAAGTTTCTTCATGGCTGCAAAGAGCCCTTCGTAGTACTTCAGTATGTCGTGCTGCCGGAGCTGGTCCACCAAGATGTTCGCCAGCCGCACCACCTTCGCCCAGGGCATACCGGCGTAGTTCACTTTCTCCAGCACTGGCTTGCTTTCGTAACCGCGGTCACGCTGTTTTTGCCCCACCTGGTTCAAAAGGTAGCCCAGCAGAAAAAGCGCTGCCTCTGGGCCGTCGTAAGTCATGGCCTTAAGATAATCTCGCATCTCTTCCGGCAGCAGTTCCGTTTCCAGTTCCACCGGGGTGCTCAAGGACCTCCCTCCTCGCAACAGGTTTTCTTCTTGCAAAAACTTCAGGAAAAGGTTCGCCTGCAGCAGCCGGCGCGTCCACTCCCACTCCTCGGCGCCCGCTTTCGGCCGCGGCACGTTGGTGCCTTCGTAGTTGCCGGTGTGGTATACCCTGGCCAGGGCCACAAACTCCCGGATGAGAAAGGCACGGTCGAGGGGCGCGCCCGTCAAAAGGCCGTGGTAAATGTGGAGCAGCTTTTTGTACTCCGCCCCGCGCGGCCCTTCGCTTAAGGGGATGAGCCGGTAGATGGCGGCAAGGTCGAGCCACCACCGGTCGGGGCCTAAAAGCGCCGCGGCCTGGTCGGCAAGCTTATGGCTGCGGCGTAGAAGCTGGGCGATCCGGCTCGGGGCCACGTCTTTGATCAGGGAAAGCACCCGGAACTCGCTCCGGCCCCCCTGGTAGTGGTAGAAAAGAAAGTTTAAAAGCGCCGCGTTCTCGTACGGCATATCCTCTAACAGGTCGTGAAGCTCGTCATCCAGCCCCTTGAGTCCGGCCAGGCTCTCCACCCAGCCGGAGGTGTTACTCAGCGCCTCCACGCGGGTCTTGAGCTTCTCCGCCCAGAACTCCAGGTCCGTACGGGAGAGATCTGCTTCCCACAGGAAGGCCGGCAGGACCAGGAAGGATAGCCGGCCCACCCGGAGGCCTAAACGGTCCTGAACGAATCTTTCGGCCAGCAAGAGTCCCCGGAAGCAATCCCTGCAGGCCTGGAAGTTGCGCCCGAACCCTTCCTCCGCTACACCCGAGGCCGCCCCCAGTTTGTCGTTGATGTAGTATTTCAGAAAACTCAGTTGGGTAAAATCCGGCGTTACCGGCCGGTCTTCCGCCCCGCAGACCGAGCAAACACCCGGCTTACCCTTATCCACCGCCTCTTCCTTGCCGAGGAGCAAAACGCGGGCGTAGTCCGGATCGGCGACTAGAGGGACATCATCGACCAGCACCGTCCACAGGGCCGCCTCCGCCGCTTTCAGCTCAAGCTGCTCCAGGACCCACTTTTTCAAGACTTCGGTTACTGCTGCGACCACCGCCTTCGCCCGCTCCTGCGGCTTTCCGGTATTTTCCTCCCAGGTGGCAGCCAGAACGTCTCCTGTTGTCAACCCCAGCCGCTGCGGGTCAAGCACGCGGCTCCCGTCCGGCAACTGGCGGAAGAAGGATTTTACGAGGGCCGACAGCCGCCGGTAAAGGTTCCCGTTTTCAAGCCCAGCTTCCTCAAGCCGCGCTAAAAGGTTGACCGGCGCCTGCCCCACCAGATACTTGAGCTGGTCGGTGGTCAGGTAAAACTGGGGCCGGTTGCCTTTTTCATTTCCTACCCAGCGGTAGCGGGTAAGCGCGGTCTCATCGATCTCCTGCATGTCCACCATCAGCGGCTCGCCAGCGCCCATCCGAAAATTCAGCTTAACGAGGTAAATGGTCTCCACTTTAGGCGGCTTGCGCGGTGGGGGGTTGATGAGATCGGCTACCGGATCGCCACCTCCGGCCAGAGTTCGACCGATCAAAGCCACAGCTTCGAGCAGGGGAATCACCTCCTTCATCCATCGTTACCTGCAACACCTCATCTCCATTTAATGGGGCAACGTAATTTATACCTTAACGGATAACAGAGCTACTGCCGAGACATGGTATTAACATTCTGAGTGGTAGCCGATTACTATGGAGAAATCAAAGAATAACATCCTGCATCCGCTGCCCGCTTATAAGGGCGATCAGGGCACGCATTGAACGAGCCTTTCGCTAAAGCAGCTTGATTAAACGCTGCACCAGTTCCTCGGCCCTCTCACGTATGCTACTGGATGGTGCCGGGTGGTCGTTCATCGCGCAATGGGCCACGTCATTGCGCAGATTGGTCAGCCAGCGCCATAAGTCCGCCACCGCGCCTGCCTCGGGCAAGGCGTCATACCAGGATGGAACGGCCTCGGTATCCCCCTCCTGTAGACGGCGTGCCGCTAGGCCCAAAACCCGCTCCAGTTCTTGGCGCGTATCGCGGTTAAGCCACGGTTTATTTCCCGCCCGCCAGGCCAGCCAGTTAACCAACCATTCGCGACCCATAAGCACGGCCTGGACGATGAGATCCTTTTCAACACAGTGCTTGATGAGCGACAGTTGACGCCGGAGCCCCTCCTCGTCAAGTGCCCGCGCATCACCCGTTGCCAGAGGTGAAAGCTCGTCGGTAAGGCGCAAAAGGACGTGCCGGAAAGGCTTCGCCCAGCGCGCAGCCTCCTGCTCCACCTGCCGGGCAAGGGTCTGCGCTCTCGCCGCCGCCTCCAGTGCCTCCAGAGGTCGCAGCAGCCGCACGGATTGAGAAAACTCCTTAATACATCCCGCCATCCTCTGGAGCTGGCGCGGCAGTTCGCCTTCGCCCCGCTCACCGGAAAGCCAGGGCCGACGGTGCGCCTCATCAAGCAGATCGGCCAGTTTTTGCCCTTCACTCCGAAGGGTGAAAGCCTCCACCGCCTGCAGCCATTCGTGCAGGTCCACCAGCATGGTTAGATCAAAAACAGGCGCACGCTGCACTCCGTCCGGTCCGGTCTCTTTCGCGTCGTATGCCCCATAGACAATGCGCTCCAGCCGGATTCCCTTGGTCCGCCTGAGATAGTTGATGACCCCGAAAATTACGAACGGGAGCGAACGAAATGCGTGCGTTACATCGAGAATGACCTCCGCTCCCTCAGGCACGGCATCAGATACAATATCGAAGATCTGCCAGAGTTCCTCCTCGGTCCTGCCCGAGGGAATAGGCACCAGTTGGAACCGTTGACCAAGTACCCGTTCAATATAGCAGCGGTTCTCATGGGTGCGTGCCTCAGACGTAACCATGAGCAGGAGTTTTTCCGGTCGGAAAAAGGTATCCACGGCCAGGGGGAAAAGAGCCGTGCGATAGGTCCGGGGCTCCTGCCCCGGGGGTGCCCAGGAATACTCGATCTCCTTGTACTCAGTGGGGCCAATGGTGCTGAGCGCTACAAGCATCGGAACATCTCCTTCCTCTGAGGCAGCAGGTTAGCGGAGCTATTCCGCCGGGGTGCAGCAGCCGTAACCCTGGGAGTTTTTGGCTCCCAGGCCGGCGTCGAGGGCGACCTGCAAAAGATCGGGGTCGCCGCGAAGCTCATATTGACCCATCCACCCTTTGACAACGGTTTCTTTATAGTAAGTGACCTTTAGATCCCGGTCATCCACCCGCGCCGGTCGGATGGCAAAGCCATTCACCCGGGCCGGACGGCCGTAAACCAAAAGGTGCTTTTTCGCCAGGTTATTGGCCACCAGCTCGGTAAAGCGCGGCTCAAAGGGCGAATAATAATATGTGTAGGTACGGCCGTCGCCGCCGGAAAGGGTGCTGTAAACAACCAGTGGGGAGAGCATTTGCACCCGAAGAATCCCCTGCATTACCCTTGGGGCTGCCGTGGCTATTTCCTTTACCTCCAGGCGGGCCTCTCCCAGCCGCACCTGCCCCTGGCGGAGAAAACCGGTCCCCAGCTCCTGGAGGATGAAAGGGATGGGAGAACAGATCACCAGTCGCAACGGCGGCGTGAGCACCAGCCGGCCGGCCGCCCGGTCGTAGATCACTGTCCGTCCCATCAAGCGAGAAAAGGTGAAAAGCTTAAAGCGGCGCTTTTCCAGGGCGAAGCCGTGCTCGTGCAGGTAGGTCCTGAGCACCGGATTTTCCATGTGTTGGTAGATAATTCCCTGAAGCAAATGGCCGTACTGAACGGGAACGGCCACCGGGCCTGGGGCGGTAAAAAAGATGGTGAGCTGCATGGTCCCGTTTCTCCCCCTGCTAGGTTTTTTTGAAGCCAGGCCAGTCTTTTAGGGCTTTCCACCGGGGGTCGATGACCTCCACCCCGCTCTTAGAGGTCTTTTCGGGCTCCCTGGTAGAAGCTCCTTTTTGCCTCTTGTCTTTGCCCGACACTTTGGCGGCAGAAGCCTTAACTCCGGCAGCCATCGCCCGGTGCAGCCGGCTTACCCAACCGATAACATAGGCCAGTTCCTCGAAAGAGAGCTCTTTAATAGCCGGGTGGTTCACCCTGCCATTACGAACCTGGAGGATCTCGAGGATCCTCTGATACTGGTTCCGCATACTGTAGCGGGCGAGAGGACTCCCGGGCAACGCTTCAATCAGTGACAGGGCTTGCTTTAACCGGTCCGCTCCTGCCGGAAGGCGAGAAAACTCCCGGAAGATGCCGGCTACGGTGTTGATAGCTGTTTGGCCCGCCCTGTCCGCGGCCCCCGGCCAGCCGGGTTCCTCCAGCAAGCGATAGGCAAGCCCCAAGAGCCGTTCCTTGTCCAACCCCATCCAGCCATTCCCTTCCCAACCGAATTTTTCTAATAGCCTTTTGCGCCCCACTCCGGCCCGCGGCGTATGCCCGACAGGATTTGGCGTACCAGGGCTACATTCTTCTGAATATCCGGATCGTTACTGCCGTAGTTTTGCGCCAGTTCCACGGGATCCGGATAGTCTGGTTTCACGAAAAAAGAATGCCTTGCATACCAGCTTACCTCCCGCAGCTTTAGCCGTACCGTGCCGTAATAAGCCGGTTTGCCGTAGCCCAGGCTCAGACGCATCGCTCCGTCTAGCCCAAGAGCAAAACAGAGCAAAGCTAATTCATCCCTGTCCAGGTTCTGAAAAGTTATCTCGCCCTGAAAGCAACTACCGGGCATCACCATTTCGCACGGCTGGTTTCCCGTGCGCGGCACTCCCTGGAGGTAGAACTTGCGTCCACGAAAGGATGGCGGCGGCAGCCGTCCTTTAAGACGCTTTTTCCAATTGAGCCACTCCTCCTTGGTACAGTCTGGACAGTGGAGGGGACCATTGCAGGGAACCTCCAAGTAAAACCGGCAGTAGTACAGGCGCTCGTTGCCGCCCCCCTTGTTCTCCTCTCGGGGATAATCTTTAAAGGGTTGTTCCAGCGCCGGCAGTCTTGCTACGGTCAGCTCAACTTCTCCTGCGGGCCTAAATTCACCAAACATTACCCTCCCACGGTAACCCTTGTCGTTTCCTGTAAAACCAAAAAGCCGGCAGGTAATGCAGGCAGCCTCTTCGGTACACTGAGTTCGCACTCCCGGAGGGAAGGCATTATCCAGCCTGGCAACGCTTCTGGCCGGCGACTGTGCCAGGCAACTACGCGCAACCGCCTCGGCAAGACTTCGCACCGCTCCTTTTAAAGAGGACCCAGGAATCACGGGGGTTTCGCCCCGCCGCAAAAAAGTTTGAACCGGTTGCCCGCCTATGAGGCGGAGGGAACCGCTACCGATGTGCAAAGGAGTTACAACCTCCAGCTCCAGCACCAGCTTCCCCGTCCAGCGGCGGCCATCCAGGCGATTGTGGGGCACGATCTCCCGCCGGTCTTCCGGCCGGACCGGCAACAGGGGGACGAAGGTATAGGGTTTATCGCGCAACAAAGTTCCCCTAGCCACCACTACTCACCTTCTCCCGCTTCCGCCGCGCGTCATTCTGTTTGCGCTGCAACTTTTCCAGTTCCTGGGCCAAATCGACATCGAGGTTAACAAGCCACGCAAGACCTTCGGCGTAAGACTCCCAGCAGTACTCCTTCCTACCAAACCGGCAATGGGTTACCTCTACGGCATCATCCTCCTCGTAACCGCGTATGGTCTTTCCGGGAGGAGTGCGGCGATAGTCCCGCACTACCGCCCGGACGTTTTCCACCCCCACTCTACCGTAACCCCTGGTGGTGCTGCCGCCGAGCAATATGTATCCCTCGTCCAGGTCCTGGAGCAACAGTCCGAGGAGTTTCAGCTGCCATAGGGCGAAATTGGTGAGGGTTATTTCTGCTCCGAAAGTGCCTTCCTCTACCGCTTCCGGGGTAAACAAAGCCTTTCCCTGGGTAGCTCCGGTAATGCGGTTGATGGCAACGTGGGTGCGCACATTAAGCTTAATAGGTTCACCCTCCACCGGAAAGGCGTCAGAACAGAACAGCCTGCCCGCCAGATAGGTCTGGCCGAAAAGCTGGGTAAGGGGGTCTGAAGCGTAATATATCTCCGAGCCCGACCTGTTCTTCATTTGCTTCTCCAGCTCCTGTTGCCCCTCGAACAGATCGGGGATATCCATACCCTCCGGCGCCAGGGCTCGCACAATCTGCTCCGCCCGGCTGCGCAGGACTCCTTTCAGGCTCGACCCGGGGATATAGGGAACCTCTTCCCCGTTGCGCCAGGCACGGATAAAGCGCATATCCGGTAAAAGCGGGTCCAAACCCGGCTCGTCCGGACCCTTTATTAGAAGGGGCCCCTTTGTGCGGAGCCAGAAGGAAATCCGCGCTTCGTTGCGCAAATTCTTAAACACCGCTTTCACCCCCCGCAGGGATACCTGATTCCCGGCAAGCTTCTTCCAGGTCCTTTGCAGGTATCCCCTCCCAGCCTCGAGACAAAAAGTCGCCTAAATTGGCCCGGGTGACCGTGGCCACCGTGACCTCCTTCAGGCACACCCTGCCCAGGCCGCGCCCCGTACCGCCTCCGAGGGGAAGCTCCCCTCGCGTAAACGGAAGCAGCGTGAGGAGTATATCCCGCCATTCCTTTTCAGCTGCATTTTCCACAACAGCTTCGAAGTGGAAGGCGGTTCCTGCCGGCACGGCCTCCACCTCGTACTTACGGGATGAGTAAGCCGTGCGTGTATCCCGGTTAATGGCCACCCCAGGCCGGACTTCGCAGAAGCCCGGCCAGCTGGCCTCGACCAAAAGGAGATCCCGGACCCTTAACCGGCCGGCAAAATGGGGACTGCCGAAAATGCGGCAGGCCGGGCACAGCCCCTTGTAGATGGCTTCAGCCAAAGCCCGGCGATTATCTCTGTATTTCCGCTTGAGCTCCTTTATTGGTTCTCCAGACAGGCAGGGGTCAGCCAGGGGATCGCAGCAACCCCTGTCGCCGTTATCCAGCTGGTCTAAAACCTGCTCGGCAAAAGCACGCCATACTCCTTTGAAGGAGGAACCCGGGATAAAGGGGCGCCCAAAAGAGTCCCGTATAACGGGATTGTCGATGGCCGTGGGATCGGGGGCCTCTCCCCCGCTGCCGATGCGCAGGGGGGTCAGTACCACCAGGCGTCCGGTGATCCGGCGACGGTTGTAAAAAATATCGTAAAGAGGACCGGCTCCTACCGCCAACGCGCTCACCTCCGTCCTTCCCCGGATTGAGCTCTTAAATATTCCAGGTACTTAACCCTCCAGGCCAGGTAGCCGAAAAACTGAGCCAGGCAAAGAAGAGAGAATCTCTTATCTTCCGGACGCTTCTGTCGTGCCATATCTACTATTTCTTTTAGCTCCCGCTTCAGCCTTTCACCAAAAGGCTCACCCTCAATCCTTTTGCTCCAGGACACTTCTTTATTGTCACGCCCCATCTGGTAATCGATAAAGGCCTCGATCTCCAGGGGAGTGGCCGCCATTTGGGCCAGCGCCACCAGGTTGCGGATCTGTTTGTCTCCCATTTCACTAGGCTTGGACTTGCTGCCCTCCAGAAAGTTCACAGCCCTTTGGGCCAGTTGTTCTTTGAGCTCGTTTAACGCCTTTCTCCTTTCCCGGTCAATACTTATATCCTCCACCAAGAGTTCATTTGCCTTCACCGGTAACCCCTCCTGTACTCAAGTGGAATTCGTCGCAGATGCTCACCGCCCCGTAGCCGTCTTCCGTTCTCTGCCCCAGACCCTGCTCCTCCAGGAGCTTGAGGGACTGAAGCAATTCACCCTCAAGAAATCCCTTTATGCGACACAGAAAAACGCTTCCCGCCGATACATATAGCGAAGCATTGCGGCGTCCGTAGAGGCGTTCTGCCGTACAGTAACCGCCGTAAACCTCGAAATCCGCGACAACCCTGATCACCGCGCCTATACGCCCTGCCAGGGGAGTTCCGTCAGGCAGCAGGGATTGTAGCAGCTCCCGCTGCAAAGTTTCCGTAGGAACCCGTTCCCCGGCCGCCCTCAGTTTTCGTGCTGGCAGGGTATCGGCCAGCAGAGTAAGGGATAGGTAAAAGGATTCCCCGGCCTCCTTATCCTCTGGAAGACCCGGCAGCCCGCGGGCCTTCTCCTGAAACCGCCTAATGCGCTCCTGCAGAGCGCCCGTATTGGAGACAACCGCCTCCTCAATGCGGACTTGAACCCGGCCCAACCCGACGCTGGTTTTCGCTCCCAGACGAAGGGTAAACTCCGAGGGTACACCAACCGCCGGACCAGGCACGGCAAGAGAGCCGCGAAAAGTCTGCCCTGCACTTAGAACGCGCAAAGCATAAAGCTGTTTCTCCTGGGCCACCTGACGGAAAGGATCTACTTCCAGGCGCGTGAGCAGGCGACGGTTTACCCCCACCAGACCATTCTGGCTATCAAGATAACCTGCTGCGCGTTCAGCAGGGCTCCCACATTCAGGGCAACGAGGCATTCCGGTCTTGAACAGGGTATCGAAGACAGGGTGCCGTTCGTCGAATTTACACCGGTAGGATGTTAGAGGCGCTACCTTTGCCCCCTCTTTGTACAGGTGGCTGAAACGGAGATCTCCGAAACAGGAACACAGACCGCGCCACGAACAGCCAGCGCATAGGGGGCCGTCTGTAAACTCTACCCAGTTCGACAGCACGCTGCCCGTCTCATAGGGACAGTCTTCCCTTATAGCCCGGGCCAGAGCGGCCCGTAGCACTCCACCTGGAATAAAATCACGGGAGGGGAGAAAGTAAGCCGAGGGTTCGCGCCTGTCGCCAACCAGTGTCGCGCTGTCCAGGGTCAGGGTTACTAAATACCGCATCTTTTCTCTGCCTCCACTACCTCCGCCTGGAACCACCCGAGACCCCGGCTCTTTCCCCAACCGAGGGCGTAATTATAGGCAAAGGCGTCCCTTATCACCGCCACCACTCGCTCCATATCCTTCTCCGGCACCACCCCGCTGATCCGGCCGTGATATACCGTTCCCTTCGCGCCAGCCGTCTCCAGCGTATAGAGGGCGCCCTCACGGGCCACCCTGCGGTAGCGGTCCATTCCAATCCCGGAGCGCAAGCTGATCCAGGGTCCGCCATCCTCTGGCTCGGGCCAGGCATCGTCGAAATAAAGGCTTCCCCTTCTATTTCCCGGACGACCGAAGATCAAGCAGACAGGACAGGTACACTCCAGAATTTCCCGGCAGACTCCTTCTGCCCCGTATATCCCAGCCCCCGCCAAAGCCCTCGCCGCCGCCCGCAGCCTTCCCTTAATGGTGGAGCCGGGGATAACGGGAACCCCGCCTTCCCGGTAGAGGTAGCTGTCCAGAAACCCCGCTCCTCCGGTACCATTCCCCACGTGCACTGGAGTCAAGAGTCTCAGACGGTAGCAAATACAAAGGGCCGTTTTCTTCAACGGCTTTCACCTCCCGCCCCAACGTAATTCCAGAGTTCCACTACATCCAGCCAGGGGCAATAATAACGGCCTTCGCGCTCAAAAAACATGGCGGGATCACTGTCCAGGCCCGTTAAAGGATACCAGCAATCTCGCAGTGTTTCGCGCTGCTCCTCGCTAAGGCGAGAGAACTGGTAGTTAAAGTAGAGTTCCGCCACCTGCTGACCATAATGTTCCACTACCAGTCGCAACCCGTAAAACCAGCTCCTACCGGGTGCCTGTCGCGCCGCCCGGAGCCGGCGTACCGCCTCCATGAAACTCAGGGCTTCAGTAAAAGTATAGGGCCGCAAGGTGAGATTCACATTGCCTTGGCGAAAAGTTTTCGAACGGTAAGTGGCGATGTTATCCTCATAGCCACCATGAGAGGTGAGGACGGCTACGTCTAAGGTGCCTTCCCTCAATTCCCTTTTCCCCTTATATGCGTCTTCATAAACCCGCTTTTTTGCTTCTTTTAAGAGCGCCTTCGCCAGCTCGAAAAGATAGCGCACCGGCGTTTTGGCACCGGCAATAACCACACCGAGGGAGAGGGTGGGTGCGGGTTTATCTTCCGACAAGTTTTTAAACAGCCTGTCGAAACTCTTGCCAAGGGCGGTAGCCACGGGCAACGCAGCCTGCGCCGGGACAAGGGTCAAGATATCGTCTCCCCCCAGGGCTATTATTTCTACCGCCCGGTTATTCAGAAGCTCCTGATATTCTTTTAGTACCGTAAAAGTCGCCGTATAGGCGGCATTTTCGGTGAACTGGCTGAGACAGCGAAGCTGGCCCAGGGAATCGCACTGGCTAAACAGGCTTCCGAAGCTATTGCCATCCGCGTAGATCACCGCGATCTCATTATTGAAGTCAGCAATATCATCAATTTCCTGAGCTGAAGGAAGGCTTGCTTCCTCGCCGCGCGCCCGCCAGAAACGGTGGTAATCTTCGGCGAAGACCGTCTTTCCGGCTTTTTGCCCGGCGATTTGCTTACGCAGGCACGAAGCGCAGAGAGGCCGTTCCTCGTCCTGATACGGCCAAACCCTTAAGGCGGGACGAAGACCGCACGATGCGCACCATTCCCCGGCCCCGGCCTTCGGTAAGGTCAGAGGCGCAATGGTCGGAAATTCCTCGCTATACAGATTTAAATCTCCCTCGGTTGTGTCCCACGCGGGGACCAGCGCGTTCCGGCGGACGGTAATCTCATCGCTCAGACGCTGACGCAACTGGCGGAAGCAGGCGAGGTCAGCTACATGCGCTCTACAGGATACGCCGACTGCGCGGGCGGTAAGGCATACCTCTCGGTGCAACCGCTCGATTTCCCCTGCAACCGTCTCCCCTCTACCGGCCGGCACCACTGCCATGACGTGGCCGCCGCCGGCATAGACCAGGGATTCTGCAGTCAAGCCGGGGAGGATACTAAACATCCGGTAGTAACGCTTACGGTTTATGTCGTCCAGGAGCACGCTGGCACCGCGTATCTCGCCGATGCGATTCGTTTCCAAGTAGTAGTCCTTAACCTTAAAGGCACCGCCTTCAACTATTTCCAGGGGCGGTAATTCCCCCAAAAGGGCGCCTGCTTTCCCTGAAGATAACTCCTGGGGGCAGCCTGCTAGCAGGGAGGACGCCTCGTAGGCCTTTAGCAGTTCCTCGGGTATCGGCACCAAAAACGGTGGGCCTTCTTGCGTCCCGTAAACGTTGCTGCCGTCGAGAAGAGAAGTGAGGCGGAGCTTGGGCCATTCTTCCGGCAGTAACCGGTCACCTACGAGGGCATAAAATAGGCCTGTACGCAGGATAAGGAAATCAGCCAACCGTATACAAGGTTTGTTTCCCCTGCTCAGCCAGTCAACCGGAGGCCCTGTTTCAGACGCCCGGCAACCGCCGGGCCCCGGATAGGGCAACTCGGGCCACAGAGCCGCTAATGGAATCTTCAAACCAGTTACATCTTGAACAGTATCCTCTTTTTTATCGAAGTGAAAGCCTTCATCTTCCAGATATTGTTTACGACAGAAAACATCCCGTTGAGAGAGAAAAAAAGACAGTTGTTCGGCGGCGAAAGCCGGGCCCTTCCCTCTCACCAAACTCTCCACCCAGGCCAACCCGGACCGCGTAATTTCAGCGGCCTTCTCCCTCTCGAGGTAATAGCGG
This sequence comes from Thermanaeromonas sp. C210, assembly GCF_013167955.1. NCBI lineage: Bacteria > Bacillati > Bacillota > Clostridia > Neomoorellales > Neomoorellaceae > Thermanaeromonas > Thermanaeromonas sp. C210. The sequence goes on along the minus strand of NZ_BLWF01000003.1, from coordinate 223,518 downwards.
CTACCGGTCACCGGATGAACCCAGCAAAAGGCGTTTAAGGGCGGTCTTTCCGTTTTCGCCGGTTCTCCCAGAGGGTCACAGACTTCCTTCAGCCAGTCGATGAACATCAAGTTTTTATCACCTCCCCATATTTCCACGTTAAAAATATTTGCTCATTTATTTGCTAGTGGGCATACGCTGGCGCTTTGCCCGAGCGTTTTCCCGCACCGCCTGCAGGTTAAGGATCTCGGCCACCTCGAAGCGGGGCGGTACGCTGTTGGCCACCGGGCGCAGACGTACCACCGCCGGAAAATAGCCGCACCTTCCGTGTAACTCGGCCAGGAGCGCCACCGCGCTGAAGTTCAGAGATGGCGGGTTAATAAGAATGGGCAACGTCTGCCACTCCTCCGGTGTGAGACCGGCCCGGTCGGCCATGGCCGCTACCTGAGGAACTAAGGGCTGCTGGGGATCGATCTGGGCGTCGATTTCGATGACCCGGTCCATCCTTTTTTGGGTAAGGTCCTCCAGTTGCTGCAACTGCTCCGCGGTAAAGGGATGGGAAAAGTTGAGAAGAACCAAGTTTTTTAGCCTCCCAGTTCTCTTGTCACCGTCTGTATCAGCTTTTCCATGTCTTCTTCCGACAACTCTCCTTTTTGCGCCGAGGGAAGTTCGATTACCGTGATCCCATGCGCCCTGGCCAGCTCGAGGTTGTTGGACCCATATTCACGGTCCAAAATGAGAAACTTTTTGGTATAGGTTCCCAGGAAACGCGGCTCGGCGGCAGTGTTTAGCTGGTCAATGCCTTCCTTACTTAGAGCCTTGTTCCCGCTTTTCACTTCGGCGATGCCCACACGATTACCGCAGCGCAGCACGAGATCAATTTCAAGTGCGTTCGTGGGCTTCACGGAGGTCTTTATTTAGTCAACCTTTTGCTGTAACACCCCGGCCACCCTTTTTTCAAAATCATTCTTGAATTCACCTTCTGTATATTCTCCAAGGTGTACTCTCAAGTAAAGGTCAATGTTAAGCACCGGCGGTACCTCGTCCACCCTTTCGAGCACCGGAGCGCCATCAAAAAAGCGGTAATGGTATACTACGCTTTTCTTCCCCTCGCTCTGTACGTAAAGAAAAGGGCTAGAAAACTGCTCCGCCAGGCGGTAAGCCGCCAAGGCCATGGGCTTAGTGCCACCTGTAAGGTTGAAAACAATTTTATCCGGAGGCCAGTTTTTCTCCTTGATAACCCTCTTGAGCTTGCTCTCGACATCTGCCATATCGTAGGGGGCAACGTATACAGGCTCATCCTCAACCGAAATACCGCTTTCTTGGCTACGCTTTTTGAGGACCGAGCGCAATCGTTCACTAACACCTTTAGTGCGCTCTGTACAAACCAAAACTACATGCTCGGGCCTTGCGTGCAGCACTGCCAGCAGGTTCGGCACCGGCTGTTCACCGACAAGAGAAATCATCACTGTTCCGCGCACGGCATCTCTTCCTCCCTGCATTTTCTCTCCTTGTCCATCTCCGCCTGCGAAATTGCCAAAGTTTAAACTCCCACCTCACCCTTCCAATTCCGTCAGAGCGAAATAGGGCGCGAATTCGGCGATCAGCACGTTGCGGTCCACGTTGCCCTCCGGGTAGTCAAGCCATTCCCTGAGCTTTTCATAAACGCTACAGAGCTGGTTGGCTACGGTCTGTTCCCTTTTGCCCAGGGCTTTGGCGATACTGGCGTTATCAAGGCCTCGACAGGCCAACCGGACCACTTCCCGCTCCGCCGCCGTGAGCCAGTGACGGATAAACTCCCGCTGTCGCCTGCGCCGGGCGCTCCGATTTATCCTTTCGTACCACGCTACCACCTCCTCGGGGTCGTCCAATTCTGCTACCGCGCGCATCAAGGTACCTGTCTCAGCCCAACGCACCACGGGCACCGGGACAAGCCAAACCCTCTCGCCGGATGACAGGTGCAACCTGGGTTCTGCGCCCGGATGCCAACCCTCAGTGACCAGGTGCCAGGCGCAATCTTCGGGGCCGAAGAGTAGTTGGGCCACCACCATGGCCATAATACCCATCACCTTACGGCCGCCGGAAAGGCACAGGTGGATAACCCGCTCCTCCTGTCTGGCACGGCGTACGACCTCGTAAAGGGTCCGCAAAAGAGAGCGCAAGTCGTCCGGGCCGTAGAAATCCTCCATCCGGCCTCCGGGCGAGGTTACAGGAACGGTAAGGAGTCCGATGCCCGGGTAAACGTCAGCAGCAAACTCGCGGGCTATAATATCTAGGGCCCGGCGTACACCGGGATTCTCGGTATAAACTACTACAACTTCGTCAACCCGCCTGCCCTTAGACAACAGGTAATCCAGGGTGATGGTCACCACCTGGGGCTCCAAACCCAGGGTGGCAATGAGACTCTCGCCGCTTCGTTTCTGTTTTACGGGTAATGCTTGTATTTTCATTTTTCTTTCATCGTGCACCGTCAAATTGCACTATACAAGAAATCCCTCTACTACATAACTACGGTAATGAATTACTAAATTCCTCGGAGAGAATAAATTCGACACGGATCTACCTAATTCCTCCTTGGGAGGCAAAATTTTTCAAATTGTACGGGTGGCCCGGTGCAAGAGTAAAGCCCCGGAATTTCCGGGGCTTTACTTAAATATCGCCGCCGTGGTCGGCATATACGATCTTTACGTTGGCCTTGAACTCCGTCAGCTTACCGTTCTTAACGTTGGCCGTAAGGTTGCATATTTCTACACCTGAAATGTTCGGTATCTCCTTGGCAGCTTCCGCCACCGCCGCCTGGACAGCATCTTTCCAGTTGGACGGCGATTCTCCTACCAGTTCTGCTACCTTTACGGGCATGGCTTTCCCCCTCTCTTCTGGCTTCCTTCCTCTTTATTATTTCCTTACCCTGTCGTAAGTATGTTTTAGCCAGCTTGGGCGAGGGCAAAAGTATTTCCTATTTAAATATAAAAGAGGTAGACTGCAGCTGCCAGGAGTCCAGCGATATACACCAGGATATAGAGCAACATCCAGTTGCTAGGTGTCGACAGGCTGCCACAAGGTCCCAGGAAATCCTGCAAGTTGGTGATGCCCATACTCATATCAGCAGGGGCCATCCGGCCTACCAGGGTATGCACCAGCCGGCGGTAAACGACATCCGCCGGCAAAAGGAGGCTGCTGATCACGCCGATATAGATAGATGGAAGTGGTACTTTCCAGCATGACCCAATTTGCTCGATCATGCCCCCTACCATGGATACGACATAGAGGGCGAAGACCAGGATGCCGTTTCCCAGGGTGGGCAGCCATACTGTACCCAGCACGGTTACCGCCAGCAGGACCAGGGGCTCCAGGATAAAAAGGGCCAGGGCCATCCCCAGGCCAGGGACCACCCCGAGCTGCCAGTATACCAGCCCTGCCAGGGCGAGGAAAAACAGAGCCGCGTAAATCATCAACATGGCCGCCTGGCCGGCAAACTTGCCCAAAAGCAAGGCTGGCCGGGACAGGGGCCGTACGGCCAGGGTATAAAGGGTGCCTTCCAGGCCCGCCCGCAAAAAGACGCCCCCATGTTTTCTTAAATAACTATTGAGCTGTTCGACATTGGAGGTGATGGCGATCTGAAGGCCTTCTTCCAACCAGATGCCCCCCCTCTCCCGCCCGGCCAGGGAGGGCGGCAATTTCAATTTAAGGCCCGTCAGGCTTTCTATCTGGTCATCTGGTCCTGGTCGGGGTTGACCTTAACCACCTGCCTGGGCTTCTGGACTGCCACCCGGCCAAAATTCTTAATGTCTACCTCTCCCGCTTCACCGTTTAACAGCTTCAGTTTTACTATACATCAGCCTGCTAACTTAATCAGAAGGTGCAGTAATCAACAGATCCGTGGTAAAGGACTCCCAGCTAGAAGATCTAAAAGCTTAGCACCTCCAAGGGATGTAGAGAGATAGACGTTACCATTACCAGGCTTCACCTCACCTATAATACAAGCATTTCTTCCCAGTTCATGCCCTTGCATTACCGCTACAGCTTTTCCTGCTTCCTCCGGGCTGATAATACTCATAAATTTCCCCTCGTTTGCAAGATAAAGGGGATCCAGCCCCAACATCTCGGCTACCCCCTTTACCCTGGCATCTATTGGGATACAATTTTCATCCAGCCAAATATCTAACCCGCAGGCTGAGGCAATTTCTTTAGCTGCTGTTGCGAGGCCGCCCCGGGTAAGATCCCGCATCATCTTAATTCCCCGAACTTCCTTTAAAAGCAAGTTAATTATACCATTCAGCGGGGCACAATCGCTCATGACCTGCTCTGCAGAATCGAAACCATACCGCTTACCAAGTACTGCTATACCGTGTTGGCCAAGACTGCCATTGATCAAAACTTTATCACCGGGTTTAATCCGGTGGTACCCCAAATCTATTCCTTGGGGGATAAAACCTACTCCGGTAGTATTAATAAAAATTTTATCCAGGTGCCCCTTTTCAACTACCTTCGTATCCCCAGCGATAATTTCCACGCCAGCCAAATTACAGGCCGCCGCCATAGAGCGCACAATACGTTCCAAATCAATGAGCGACAAACCTTCTTCTAAAATAAAAGAAGCCGTAAGATACTGGGGCTGTGCACCGCTAACGGCCAGATCATTGACCGTACCATAAACTGCCAGTTTTCCCACATCACCCCCCGGGAAGAAAAGGGGGTCAACCACAAAGGAATCAGTAGTAACAGCCAATTTCCCTTCACTTACTGAAAAAACTGCCGCATCGCTGAGGTTTTTTAATATGCTGCCTCCGAAATAGCGAAGAAAAAGGGTATTAATGAGTTCGTGGGTGAGGGCACCCCCGTCACCGTGAGCCAGTAAAATAATATCCTTGCCGTCCCCTTCCACCTTAGTTGCCACCCCCAATAGGCAAGGATCGTTCAAATCGGTAGTAAGCCGCACAAGCCCCTTCACTGGAAACCATGCAAGGGCCTACAGGGTGAACCGGCGTGCAGGCCTTGCCAAAGAACCGGCAATCCGGAGGTAAAAGTTTCCCTCGCAAAACTTCTCCACAAGCACAATCTAACGAGTGGCGTGGCGGAAGCAGTTCTATATTTAGTTTAAATCGGGCATCAAAATCGCGAAAGGTTTCCCGCAGAAAAAGCCCGCTTTTAGGAATAACTCCCAGACCCCGCCAGGAAACATCGACCACCTCAAAACACTCCGCTATCCGCTCTCGGGCGTACGGGTTGCCCTTTTCCCGTACCACCCTCGTATACTTGTTCACAACCTGTGCCTCGCCACGTAGCAGTTGAGACAAAAGCTCGTGCAGGGCAATCATGATATCCAGGGGCTCAAAACCACTAATTACCGCTGGTAAGCCATACTCTTGAGCGATAAAATCAAAAGCCCCCCTGCCAGTAACGGCACCAACATGTCCTGGTAAAATGAATCCGTCAAGTTTTAGTTCAGGGTCACTAAGAACCGCCCGGACAGCAGGGGGAATAAGTTTATGGGCTGAGAAAATACTAAAGTTTTTAACCCCCCTGGTCCGGGCTTGGGCAAGGCTGAAAGCGACTACAGGGATGGTTGTTTCGAAACCAATTCCTAAAAATACCACCTCTTTTTGCGGGTTAGCCTCAGCAAAGGCTACCGCATCCAGCGGCGAGTAAAATACCCGCACATCGGCACCGCCAGCGCGTTCCCTCTCCAGGGAGGATTGGCTGCCGGGCACGCGCATCAGATCCCCAAAGGTCCCCACCGTAACCTCAGGTAAGCGTGCAAGATTTAGCATCATATCGATTTCCTCATAATCTGTTACACAAACAGGACATCCCGGACCACTTCTCAGTTCCAGACGGCCCGCCAACAGGCTACGCAATCCCATCCTGGAGATAGATACTGTGTGCGTTCCGCATACTTCCATAAAAACTGCGGGGCGCCCAAGACGTTCAGCCACCTGGTCTGCCAGCCCCAAGACCTTACGGGCGAGTTTTCTGCTCAACTCCCCCTCACGGAATCTATCCACGGCTAGCATCATTTAATTGTTCCTCCCACATTTTCACCGTCTCTTCAGCTTCTTTTAAATCAATCTTTTCTATGGCAAATCCCGCATGCACCAGAACATAATCGCCCACATTTACCTGACCCAGTAAAGCTACAGATATCTCCCTGCGGACACCGTGAATATCAATTATCGCCGTATTATGCGTCTCATTTAACTTAATTACTTTCCCCACAATAGCTAAGCACATTGTTGCCACCTCCGGCAGGCGATCACTGCCTGACCCAGGGATAGACCTCCATCATTCGCCGGCACGTGCCGGTGGACCAACAGATGATAACCCTCGCTAGGCAAGATCTCCTTAGCAAGGCTAAAAAGGTACCTGTTTTGCCAGACTCCGCCGCTTAGAGCTACAGTCCTCATACCTGTTCTTTTAGCAACCGCGCGAACAGCCTCACATACCATGGCCAGGACTGTATTATGAAAACGGGTGGCTATAATTTCCTTTGCCACCCCATTCTCTAAATCGGCCACCACACCAGCAATAACACCACCGGGATGGATAACTTTTCCCTCAATAGAAAATGAATAGGGTGCTAATTTTTTCCCTTTTTCTGGCTCCAGGACTATCTCACCTAGTTCAATAGCAGCCTGTCCCTCATAACTATTATAATAACAAAGGCCAAGAAGGGCTGATACCGCGTCAAAAAGACGACCGCAACTCGAGCTTAGCGGTGAATTAAAACCTGTTAAGATAAGGCGTTTGACAACTTGGAGTTCTTGTCCTCTGTCTTGAAAAAGGCGTGCAACAATGGATTCACCTCTTGAAGAAAGGTACTTCATTAAATAAGCTACTGCTGTTCGCCAAGGGTAACGGATCGCCTGCTCGCCCCCAGGTAACGGTACATACGCCAGGTGATACTCCCTGGTAAAATCAGCGTAGTCTCCAGTGAGTATCTCAAAACCCCAAAGGTGTCCGTCCGTTCCGTAACCTGTTCCATCAAGGATTACACCTATAACCTTCTCTTCCACTCCGTTATCAGCCAGGCAAGAAATCATGTGGGCATGGTGATGTTGAACGGCAAAACGCGCCTTTGCAGGTATTTGTGCTGCTAGACGGGAGGAACGGTATCCAGGATGCAGGTCATAACCAATTACTTCTGGCTCGGAACCAAGAAGGCTTTTTAAGTTCTTTAAGCTTAAAAAAAAGTGTTCCTCGGTTTCCTTACTACTCAATTCACCTATGTGCTGGCTAACAAAGGCCAGGTTGCCTTTTAAAAGGCAAAAAGTATTCTTCATATCCCCACCCATACCCAACACAACAGGGCTGGAACTGACGGGAACCATAATCGGTGAGGGGACATACCCCCGCGAGCGACGCCAGATTTGTACCACGCCGTTAATCACCGCCGCTACGGAATCATCGCAGCGGTTGACAATCTCGCGATTGTGCCAGAGAAAATAGTCGGCAAGGCCCTTAAGCTCCTCCAGGGCCCTCCCGTTGTCTTTGGCCAGGGGTAAACCGTTACAGTTGCCGCTGGTCATCACTAAAATCTCCAAGGGGCCGTTTATAAGCATCAAATGCAGTGGTGTATAGGGTAACATTATACCCAAGGTTTTCATCCGCGGAGCCAATTCTTCTGGTAAGCTACAGCTCGGACGTTTGGTAAGAATAACAATGGGGGCTTGAGGAGAGGTCAGCAGTTTTTCTTCCTCCGGACCAACAAAGCAATATTTCTTGGCCGTCTCCAGACAGCACATTACTGCCAGGGGTTTGGCTTCACGGCCTTTGCGTTGGCGGAGGGTGTTTAGTGCTACCCTACTCTTTGCATCGCAAACCAAGTGAAAGCCTCCCAGCCCTTTGACAGCTAAAATTTTGCCTTCTTGCAACAATTTCCAACAAAGTTCCAACCAGTGGCCATTTATCTTGCGACCGTACCTGTCTACCAATTCCACTTGGGGTCCGCAGGAAGGACAGGCTGCCGGCTGGGCATGGAATCTCCTGTTACCCGGGTCGTGGTATTCCTGGGCACAGTCCGGACACATGGGAAATGAGGCCATAGAAGTATTCGCCCGGTCATAAGGGACACCCCGTACAATGGTAAATCGCGGTCCACAATTGGTACAGTTGGTAAAAGGATAGCCATAATGCCTATCTTGGGGATCTAATACTTCCCGGGCACAATCAGAACAGAGGGCTACATCCGGAGGAATCAGCGCTTCTTTCCTTGCCCCTTCTCTACTCGGCAGAATAGCAAAGGAACTATACCCGCATGGCTCCAATACCTCCCATTCCAAGGCACTTAACCTCGACAAAGGAGGCTGATTTTCCTTTAAATAGGCCAGGAAAGCGCGTACCGCCTCCTGCTGCCCTTCGGCCTCTATGGTTACTCCCCCGGCGGTATTTGAGACAGCGCCTTTAAGACCATGCAGGCGGGCCGCTTGATAAACAAAGGGGCGAAACCCTACCCCCTGAACAATCCCTTTAACGATTATCCGGTAGCGGACAAGCTTTTTTTCTTCTGCACAGCATCTTTCAGCCATAAACACCAGGCCTCCAGACCCTCACCGGTTTGGGCTGAGGTTACAAAAATCTTCACAGCAGGATTGGCTTCCTTAATCTCTTCTTCGACAGCCTGCAAATCAAAGTTAGTGTGCGGTAAGAGATCTGCCTTTGTAACTACTACTGCCTGGGCTTCACGAAATACCAAGGGATACTTGGCCGGCTTATCGCTGCCTTCAGTGACGCTCAACAGCGCCACCTTGTAATCCTCACCCAAGTCAAATTCGGCCGGACATACCAGGTTGCCTACATTTTCGATAAATATAAGGTCCAGGGCTGACAGGTCAATCTCTTGCAACGCTCTGTAGACCATACTGGCATCCAGGTGACACGCCCCTTCAGTATTGATCTGGACAACTTGTACGCCCTGCCCGGCAATACGCTCGGCATCGAGGGTGGTGTAGATATCACCTTCAATCACCCCGACGCTAAATTCCCTTTTTAATGAGGCTATGGTCCTTTCTAAGAGTGCGGTTTTACCCGCACCAGGAGAACCTATCAGATTGACGGTTAGTATTGGGGATAGACGCTTGCGGTTTTGCCCGGCTATATCTTGATTGGCCTGGAGAATTTTTTGAGCCATTATTACCCTCACTAACATTCCCCCTTTCCTTTCTTAAGGGAAGCTCACGGAAGCATTTAGGGTCAGAGTTCATTCGCCCTCATAAAAATCAATATAAAGCTCCCTTCCTTGGTCTATAGAAACCCTCCTCGACCCGCAGGAAGGGCACATAATACACCAATTATCCAGAACTACTTCCGCCAGGCAATCTTGGCAATGTCCCCGCCCAGGCCTTTCCTCTATCTCCAATTGGGCTCCCTCAAACAACGGTCCTTCTTTAAGCGCGTAAAAAGAAAACTCCAGGGCAGACGGTAAAACCGAGGTCATGGCCCCTATCACCAGCTTAACTTTCCGTATGCGCTTTATACCTTTCTGTTGGGCATCGTGTTCCAATAGCTTTAATAACTCAGTTGTAAGGGACAGTTCATGCATCCTATCCCTCTCCTTAATCACCCGAGGTACGCAAAATCAAGTTTTCTCCGTCTAGAACCTCACGGCCACGCGGCAGGCCTTGGCCCCGCGCAACATGCAGGCCTCTTCGCGCCAGGACAGCGGCCTACCGTTATATCGCAGCCCTATGCCCTCGATCAGACCCTTTAGCAGCGGGCAGAGCCTCCTCTCGCTACGGTAGACGACCACCACCTCGCTGTTCCGGTCCTCGTAATCGAACCGCGGGGGTGTGGCTCCTGGCAGGGTTTTGGTGGTCTGGACGTGGACGGAGTCCATCTTCATGAGGAAATCTTTGGCATCCTTGGCATTCCTAAAATGCGCCGCATAGGTCTTCTGCACTAAGGGTGATTCCGCCACGAAGTAGCGGCCGAAATCGGCCAGCACCTCCTCCGGCTTCTTGCCGGAAAGCTCGGCCAGCGCCCCCACGGCCGCCGCCACTTTCTCATCGGGATAGTCTGAAGTGGCGAGCGGCGTTATCAGCCCGGTCGCCCTCCTAAAGGCTTCCCTTCCCTCGTCGCCGTGCCGGTTCCCGGCGTACTCCTGGAGCACAGAAAAGATAATACCTTTCATTTTCGCAAACCTCCTTCCTGAAGTTTTGCCAAAATTTTTTGGGGCTACGCCCTGGCGGCCTTGTGCTTTGCCTCTACAGGGCGTTGTCCACCAAGGTAGGGAAAATCGAGCTTTCCGGCTTGTAACTTTTGATACACGATCTCTACTGCTCGCCTTACTTCAGGAGACACCGGCCAACCAAAGGCAACTACTGCAGGCTGGATACCAATAAAATAGACTTCCGACACCAGTTCCTTCAAAGCTGAGATGAAGAATGACAAAGGTAACCTATGCGTGGACAAAATAAACTCGCAGGCAATGTCACTTTCAGAAAGGAGGCGTATGCTCCCGGGCGGCAGGTTCATCTCACAGGCATCAACCAGTACTACCACCTGCGGTTTTAACTCCCGTACCTGGTGCAGGTAATTCTCGGGCGCCGACCCGCCGTCAGTAACCTGCCACCCTGGTATACGCTTTTGTTCTAAAAGCCGGGCCAAAAGCGGCCCGGCTCCGTCATCGCCCATCAGCTCGTTGCCCACTGTAATCACTAGCCCCTTCACTTAGCCTCACCACCAGATATATAGCTGGTTCTTTTTTTATGGATTGGAGAAGCTGTAGCAGGCAGTCGGCCCATTTCTTCTCCTCCGGAAGGAAGCTGGTAGAAGCTTGGGCCAGTGCCGCTACTAATGGGGAAACATGGTCTCTATTTATCTCTAGTTCTCCCCACTTGGCCAGGCCTTCCAGCTTGCTCCTGGCTTTCCCCTGGGGCAGTTTACTGATCCATTTAAAATAGTCTTCCTCTTCCATAACCATAACGGGCGACAAACAATCGACCACTCCTATATGGTGACCGATGGCCAGGGCATAATACTCTAGCTGCTTAACCTCGGGCGGGGCGTCTTTTTCATCCACAAACCTCTTGCACAGCTTAAAGAATTTTACCTTACCCGGCATTATGGCCTACCCTCTCCATATAAATCTTGTGCAAGCTCAAAAAAATTTCGGCCAGTCGCGGATCTTTTTCTTGCTTTACCAGCTCTTTAATTTTCCGGTCTACCGCCAGCGGGTCTTTTTCCCTCACGAACTCGAGATATTGCGCGGCTATGCGCCGGCCATGCAGGTAACCGCTCAAACGGCGGGCCTCCCGCTCGATGTCTTTAGCCAGGTCGGGGCAAACCCCTTCATATTTCGGAGTAACCCGGGTGACCTCCGTTTCTACCAACTGCTCTCCTTTAATCTTTTGCTGGAGCAAATCCAGGGCCATAGCCAGGCCGTACAAGGTCGCTGCCGGAGTGGGAGGACAGCCGGGAATATATACATCTACCGGGAAAAGGCTATCAGCCCCTCCCCACACACAGTAACAGTCGTGAAAGATACCACCGCTACAGCCACACGCGCCGTAAGCTACCACGATTTTGGGGTCGGGTGCCGCTTTATACGCCCGTATAGCCGGAAGCCGCATAGCCCTGGTCATGGGTCCGGTGAAGAGAAGAACATCGGCATGCCGTGGGGAGGCTACCACTTTGATCCCGAACCTTTCCGGGTCATAAACAGGTGAGATAGCGGCGAAAATTTCAATCTCACACCCGTTGCACCCACCACAGTCTACCCGGTACACATAGACGGAGCGTTTTATAACGTTTTTAAGCTTGGCCTTTAGCTCTGCCAGTTTTACTTCCTGGTCCATATTTTACTTGCTCCCTCCTAGAACCTTGCCCTCGCCCCAAGGGCTTTAGCTCCACTCCCCGCGATCTTCCGACGCCGGCACTTCGGGCATACTTTAAGGAGTTGCTCCCAGCCTTCATGGCCGCTCTCCAGCAATCTTGCCTGTTTCAGGATGGCCAGAACGTATTCCAGCTCGCGAGAGGGTCCAAAGTATTCCCCACAGGAGATGCACTTACAGAGCTGGACCTCAGCCCGGCAGTAAAGATCCTCCTTTCTGGCGGCGGCCAATTCAAATTCTGCCGAAAGGGCGATGGCGCCCGTAGGGCATACTTCCTCACAGCGGCCGCAGAAAATGCAGCGGCCGTAGTTTATATTCCAGGACTTAATCCCCCGCTCTAAATCGCAGTCCATGGTAATGGCATTGGGCGGGCAAGCAGTAGCACAGGCCCCGCACGCTATACACCGGCTAAAGTTATAAACCGGTTTTCCGCGAAAGCCAGGTGCCACCTCTACTGGTTTAAAGGGATACTCAACAGTAGCTTGCCCGACCTGCAGCGTTTTTTTAAGCAATTTTAGCACCCAGAGATCCCCCTTCCTTTTGTTTCGCTTATAGCCGGGCTAAACTTTTAGCGGCGAGTATTTTCTTTCCCGGCAGTATCTTTCCAGTTCCTTGTATTCAATAGTCTTCGCCTTCTTTTTACGCACATCGACCACCGTAACCCTTTCCGCACAGGAGTAGCAGGGGTCGATGCTGGCCACAATTAGCGGCGCGTCAGACACCGTATTGCCGCGAAACATATACCGCAGGGCTGGCCAGTTATTATAGGTAGAAGCTCGCGGCCTCCACCGATACACCTTCTGGTCGTTTCCTGTCATTACCCAGTGGACATTTTCTCCCCTGGGAGCTTCCACATATCCCAGGGCGTAGGTTCCCGGTTTATAGGTAAACCCCTCCACGAGGACCGGGCCGGGAGGCATTTCTATCAAACACCACTCAATAATTTTTAAGGACTCATATAGCTCTTCTGCCCGTACCAGTTCCCTGGAAAGAACGTCGCACCCATCTTTGGAAATGACGTCCCAGGATACCCGGTCGTAGGCCCCATAAGGGTGGTCCGCCCGCGTATCCCGGACATATCCGGAACCTCGCATATTAGGGCCCACCGGGCTAAAGTCCCGGGCTACTTTGGGGTCCAGGCGGCCTACTCCTTGGGTTCGCGAGATAAAGTTGGGAGTATTTAGCAGCATATCGATGAGTTCATCCAGTTCAGACCGGATCTGGGAAATTAATCGCAAGACCCGGTCTTTCTCCTCTTTTAAAATATCCCGCCGCACTCCTCCAATAAGGTTAATGCCGTAGGTTTTCCGGCCTCCGGTGAGAATTTCGGCCATTTGCATAGCCTTCTCCCGTACCCGGAAGAAATGCATGAACCCCGAATCGAAACCCACCAGGTGGGCCGCCAGCCCTAGATTTAAGAGGTGGCTGTGCACCCTCTCCACCTCGAGCAGGATGGTGCGGGTATATTGGGCCCGCGGCGGTACCTCAATCCCGTTGGCCGTTTCCACCGCCGCAGCATACGCCACACTATGGGCGTAACCGCAGATGCCACAGATCCGCTCGGCCAAGAAAGTAACCTGGTCGTAGTCCATGCGGTTTTCAGCCAGTTTCTCCAGGCCCCGGTGCACGTAGAAAAGGCGGTAGTCAGCGTCCACTATATACTCGCCATCCACAAAGAGGCGGAAGTGCCCGGGCTCGTCGGAAGTAATATGCAGTGGACCTAGGGGTACCTCGACAATACCCTCTCCTTCTACTTCGATAAACTCATAGTTTTCTTCTTCTGCTACCGGGTCAGGGCGTAACCGGTAATCCATATCCTTCCGCAGGGGATACAGGTTTTCCGGCCAGTCATCGGGCAATACCAGTCTCCGCGCATCCGGGAGGCCCACCGGCTCCAGCCCCAGCATATCCCGCACCTCCCGTTCGTACCATACAGCCGCCGGTACCCGCGGGGTTACCGAGGGGAATTGGGGTTTATGGGAAGGAACCAGGGCCTTCACCGTCAGCCAGAAGTTTTTATGGGGATCCCTTTCTTCCTCGATAGATAAAACGTAGTATACCGCAAAGTGTCCGTTCAAGCTGCGCTCATCATTTCCGACCACATTAGAGAGCCACCCACCCTGCCCATAATACACTTCTTCCACCACTTCTGGGAGGGAGTTAAGTTCCACCGTCAGGGTTACTTGATCCGGCGTTTGCCAGCTTTCTTCCAGGATAACCGCTCCAAACTTAGAGCGCAGGGCCTTCACATATTTTTTCCTGTCCTGTTCGGATTTCGTTTCCTTTGGCATACTTATGTCGACCTCCCTTTGTTTCTAGCTTAACAAGATCAAAGCGAGGTACTGGGAAATCAGCGTCATGATCATAAGAAGGACGAGAACAAATTTGATGGCCCCGGGCGGTTCAGCAGCACGGGCCACTACCTCCGAAGGTGTGCCCAAGACGTTGGCTCCCATCCACTTAAGGAACCAGATGAAACTTCCTACAGACTCTATAAGCGTAACGATAATTAGGATAAGGATCAGCGGATGGTGCTTACCAATTTCGAAACCGCCAGTTATGATCATAAATTTGCTGAAAAAACCATTGAAAGGAGGAACGCCTGTAATGGCCATGGCAGCCGCAATATAACCCAATCCAACTACCGGAACTTTATTTAGAATCCCCTTGAGCATCGAGAGCTGGCGTGTAGCGGTTGTATAGGACAGCGCACCGGCAACCAAGAAGAACAGGCCCTTAGCAAAAGCGTGGTTAAAGATGTGGGCCACCGCACCATTTAAGGCCATCTTGGAACCGTAGATATAAAGGGAGAGGGCCAGGAAAATGTAAGAGAGTTGGGTGATCGTAGAGTAGGCTAGCAGTCGCTTCATATCATCCTGCGGGAAATACATGATAAAACCGTATATCATGGTGACTGTGGCCATGATCGCCCCGATCTCGCCGATCACCTGGGGAACCGACCCCGCTGCCAGGACGGTTCGGGCAAAGATGTATACGCCAACCTTAACCATGGAAGCGGCATGCAAATAGGCGCTTACCGGGGTCGGCGCCACCATCGCCCGGGGCAGCCAAGGATGAAAAGGAAGCTGGGCGGACTTGCCCCAGCAGGCGATTAAGATCCCGATAAAGGCCAGGGTTTTCCCGGCGTCCGTTAATTTGTTAAGGGCGGTCACCGAGAAGCTGCCGGTGTTTACATAGAGATAGGCCGTAGCCACATAGAGTCCCAGCGCGGCGGTGTGAGTGAGGGCAATCGCCCACAGTGCGGACCTGCGGGATTTTTGATCGCCATAAAATCCGATCAAACCCCACGAGCAGAGACCGGTCATTTCAAAGAAGAACAGAAGCCCCAGCAGCGTGGAAGAAAAGACCACGCCTGCCATAGAGCCGATAAAAAGCAGCATGAGGGCATAAAACCTGGGAATCCCTTCTTTGATTGGATGCTCTCTGTTGTCAGGGCTCATATACCCGGCCGAGTAGGTGCAGATGAGCCAGCCGATGAAAACTACCAAGAAGTTAACTAAAACGCTTAGGGTATCTATAGTTATACCATAATAGGTGATACCGCCTACAGTCACCAGTTCCCGGGTAAAACTTGTGCGGTCGGCAGCAAAAGCGAGCAGCAGAAGCAAACCGCTGACAAAAGCCAGGAAGGAGAAAAACTGAGCCACCTTTTTCACGTGTCGCTCCGGTAAAAATGGCACAAGGGAACTTCCCCATACTGGCAGCAAAATGCTTCCCAGCGCATACCAAACCATCTATATCGCCCCTCCCAGGACAACGCTCACTGCGCTCTGCAGCAATCCATTTAACGGAGCAGGTAGATATATCCCCAGCCCGGCCATGAGCAGAAACAGGATCCCCAGAGGCAACAAGGTCAGCCAGCTGAGATCACCCCGGGGTAGATCTTCCGGAGGGGAACCGAGGACCGTTTCACTTATCAGGATAAAAAAGGCGACAAAGACGATGACCAGCAAGATAAGAAAGAGTATCATCGGCCAGAAATATCCAGCTTGCAGGCCCGCCGTCAGGGTCATAAACTCGCTTATGAAGACGCTAAAAGGCGGTGAACCGACCACAGCCAGAAGCCCGGTTGCAAAAATAAAGGCAGTAGCGGGGGCTACCTTGAACATACCTCTAATCTTCTGGGAGTCCCTGGTACCATACTTGAGAGTCACATTGCCCACCGTGCAAAACAGAAGGGATTTAGTAATACTATGGTTTACGGCGTGAAAGAGCGCGGCAAGTATTCCCAGCGGCCCTCCTGCGCCCAGGCCGGTGGCGATGATGCCTACATGCTCAACACTACTGTAAGCCAGCTTCCTTTGGATATCGTTCTGCACCAGGATGAAGAAAGCCGAGACACCCACAGACAAAAGGCCAAAAATGAGGAGCAGGGTCTGCGTGAACTCCTGGCCGACGGCCTGCAAGGCAATGGTATAATATTTTACTATCGCAAATAGCGCACACTTCATCAGTACACCCGACAGCAAGGCACTAACCGGGCTTGGAGATTCGCTATAAGTATCAGGTAGCCATGTGTGCATAGGAACCAGGCCCACCTTGGTCCCGAAACCGATCAAAATGAACACAAAGGCCAGTTTCATCACCTGCGGGTCGAGACCCCGGGCCATCCTTACTAACTCGGTCCATAGCATCGCCCTGTGAGCATCCTGTACCACGGCAAAGGCGTTGGAGTAGGTCAGGATGGTCCCGTACAGGGCAAAGGCCAGGCCAACGCTGCAGATCAGGACGTACTTCCAGGCAGCTTCCGCCGAAGTCTTATATTTATAGAACCCGACCAGGAAGGCTGAACCTAACGTGGTTGCCTCCACTGCCACCCACATAAGGGCAATATTATTGGATAGGGCAGAGAGAACCATGGTGAACAAAAGTATATGGTAAAAACCGTAATAAGAGCAGACGCCCCTCTCATCTACTTCACCACGTTCTAGATCGTATCGCATATATCCTATAGAGTAAAAGCCGTTCAGAAACCCCAGTACCCCGATAATAAGAATAAGGACCGCCGTCAGGCTATCGGCGTAGAGCATTTCTCCAAGGGCGAATAACCTTTGTCCGTTAAGTACGTACTGCACCAGCAGCAGGGAGAGAAAAGCCACTATACCGATCCCGGCAAAGTGCACGACCTCTACTACACGCCGGGACCTTATCCCGAAGGCCAAAAGGGCCGTCCCCAGCGGTACCGCAGGCAAGTAGAATAAAATATTCTCCCCCACTCCTATCACCTAACCCTTTAGTAGTGTGAGCTTATCGGTGTCCAGGGTGCCGAAATCTTGGAAGAGGCGCCTGGCAATAATTGTCATGATCAGGACGGCAAAAATAGCGTCAGTCAGGATACCGATTTCCACGGTTTCAGGG
The DNA here is from genome assembly GCF_013167955.1 of Thermanaeromonas sp. C210. Lineage (NCBI taxonomy): Bacteria > Bacillati > Bacillota > Clostridia > Neomoorellales > Neomoorellaceae > Thermanaeromonas > Thermanaeromonas sp. C210. Next base: position 206,332 of record NZ_BLWF01000003.1, on the reverse strand, counting down.
GCATTGTAGGCCATGATGGCCAGGGTCAAATGCGACCCGTTCTCCATGAGGCAATAGCCCAATATCTGCTTGAGCGCATTTTTTCTAGCCAGTATACAGAGCAAGCCCAGTAGAAAATGAGCTATAGAAACAGCGAGTGCAACCTTCAACTTCAGTAAGGCTTGCATATGAAAAGGTTCTACTACCGCGAAGGATAAAGCCACCAGGCACACAGCTAGAAAAACAGACGAACTTGTCTCCGGTGCCCGCCCTTCCTCCTGGATACCTACCTTTTTGAGGGTCCTTATGATGAGATAGGGCACCAGGAAGGTCTTAGTGACGAGGGCAGTAAGGGACCAGATGTACAGCGGTTCTGCTTCCATAAATACGGCCAGGGATAGAAAAATCGCCACCAGGACCAGGGACTGGAGGCTGTACATGTACGCCGCCGTCCGGAGCTTCCGGGTTTCTACCACCAGCATGGAGGTCAGGATGAGCAGCACAGCCAGGGCGTTGACTATACTAGTGCCGGACACTATTCTTACCCCTCCCATATCTATTAAACATTGGCCAGATAGAAAACGAAGGACAGCAAGGCTATTCCGAAGGCCACCCAGGTTACTGCGGGGGTCTTAAAAAGGAGCAATCTGGCCATACCGTTTTCCAGTAGCGCCGCGACCACGTAAAAGCCGGCCACCTTCAGCAAGAAAGTAGCCACGGATACCAGAAGGGAGGAAGCGCTAACCACCGCCGCGCTCCCAAAGGGGAAGAAGACGGCCAAGAATAAGGCGATGGCCACAACTTGTTTCATATACAAGCTCCACTTGAGGATGGCCAGGGAGCGCCCCGAATATTCCGTAAGGGGTCCCTCCTGAATCTCCTGTTCGGCTTCCGCTAGATCAAAGGGGAGCTTACCGGTTTCAACAAAGGTGGCGATAGCAAAGGCGGCCATGCCCAACCAGACCGCCGGGCTATAATAGGATATCTCACCGGCCGCTACCTTCTGGCTGATGGTTCCTAGATCGGTCGACCCGGCGAGAAGGGCCACCACGAACAGCACCAGGATAATAGTAGGCTCCACTAGAACGGCCAGGGCCATCTCCCGGCTGGCCCCTATCCCGGCGAACCCGCTCCCCGAATCCAGACCGGCAAGGGCAAAGAAGAAACGGAACACAGCGAACAGGTAGACGACAGCTATGAGATCAGCAGCCATCCCCAGGGGTGACTGCAGGATTAAAATCGGGATTATCATAGCCATGAGCAGGGTAGTGGCCATCACTATATAAGGGGTAAACCGGAAGACCCAGCTAGCCTGGGCAGGTACCACCTCTTGCCTCTTTATGAGTTTAAAGATGTCCCGGTAGTTCTGTAAAATGCCGGGGCCTTTCCTGGAATGTAGCTTCGCCCTTAAAGTGCGGGAAAAGCCCGTAAAAAAAGGCGCTACTACCAGGACTAACAAAGCCTGCACCAGGCCGATGAGGAGTAACTTATTACCGGCCATCTTTTTCTCCTCCTATCTGACCGTGGCTATCAGCAAAGCTACAAGGGTTACAATGATATAAACGCAGTACAGCCGGACATTGCCCATCTGGAGGGCCTGTACCCGTTTGCCGAGATGGACCGTACCACGGGCCAGGGGACCGTAGATGTAATCTTCCCACATGGACTCCATGCGGGCCACGTAGGCCATTGCTCCCTTGCCATACGACGCAATGGCGTAGCCCGGCCCCTCCATGGCAGTCCTAAGCCAATAGGCAGAGCGGAAAAGCACGCGCAACGGCTGGGCAAAGGCAGAAGAGGCGTACACCATCCGGGGCGAATACTTATACCCGCATGCCCACGGCTCAGAGTCCATACGCCGCCCGGCCTGCATCCCGCCTTGAAGCGCAACAATTAACAGGGGTAGGGTTACCAGCCCCACGAGGAGAAGGGCCAGGAGAGGTGGGGAAAGTATGGCCTGCGAGCCGCTGGCCGGAAATACCAGCAGGCCGTCACTTACCCGTACTGGAGAGGCGCCCAGCAACGCCGAGCTCACATTCGCAATATAGGGAGCAACGACCGGTGCGCCCAGCCCGAGGATAATACAGCCAGCCGCCAGAATGGCCATCCCGGCAAGCATCGGCACCGGCACTTCCCTGGCCTCTTGGGCGCGAACGCTGCGCGAAGTACCGGCAAAGGTAACCCCATAGGCTTTTACAAAGCACATCGCCGCTAGCGCCCCCGTCAGGGCCAGCATGACCGCAAAAAGGGGTGACAGCACTTTGACCGCCAGGATGCCGCCGGTGCCCGCCATAAACAGTGATTGGTAGATAAACCATTCACTGACAAAGCCGTTGAGAGGAGGGATAGCTGAGATGCCTAAAGCACCGGCCAGAAAAGTGAATCCCGTCCACGGCATTTGCCTGGCTAACCCGCCCATCTCCTCCATGTTTTTCGTGTGGAGGCGATAGATTACTGAACCTGCGCCGAGGAACAGAAGGCCCTTGAAAACGGCATGGTTTATGAGGTGATAGAGCCCCGCCAGTAGGCCGAGCACTCCTAGAACGGGCTGCCCACTGGCAACACCCATCATGCCCACACCGGCACCCATCAGGATGATTCCCACGTTCTCGATACTGGAATAAGCCAACAGCCGCTTGAGATCATTTTCACTTATAGCGTAAAGGACACCTAGAACAGCCGAAATTGCCCCGAAGGCCAGGACCGTAAGCCCCCACCACCAGACGGAAGAACCCAGGAAATCCACACCAACCCTGAGGATGCCGTAGATAGCGGTTTTAATCATCACACCCGACAGGAGGGCGGAAACGTTGGAAGGAGCCGCAGGGTGAGCCCGTGGTAACCAGATGTGGAGGGGAATAATACCGGCCTTGGCCCCGAAGCCGAAGAAGGCCAGTAGAAAGGCCAAATTCTTGGTCACCGGCGAAAGGTTCGCGCTACGGAAGGAGGCGAAATCAAAGCTACCCGTGTAAAGAAAGAATATAAAAAATGAAAGCATAATCATGGCTGTCCCCGCGTGGGCCACCAGGAAATAGAGAAAACCCGCCTGGACAGCCTCTTGGTTTTCTTGTTCAAAACTAACCAAAAAATAAGAAGCCAGGGTCATTAGCTCCCAAAAAATAAGAAAATAGAAGGCGTTGCCGCTGGTAACTACCAGGACCATGGAGGCAAGGAAAAGGTTATTCAAAAAGCCCAGTACTCCGGCACCCCTCCCGATATACTCTTCCTGGTAAGAAAGGGAGTAAATAGCTGTAGCGGCCGCCAGCAGCGAAATGACCAGCACCATAAAGGCGGAAAAGATATCGGCCTGGAAAATCAAGCGCGCAAAAGGTATGACCCCCACCGCTTCCATGGTGAAGCCTGTTCCACGAGCGAAGACCGGGATGGCCGAAGCCATCCCGGCGATTGCTGCCGCAAAGGCGCTTATTCCTGAAGCATAGTTGGCCATTTTACCGGCTCTATTCAGCGCCAGGGAGGCAACTGCTCCGGCGATATATAGGAGAATGGAGAGCAGAAATAGCTGCTGAACGATCATTTAGCCTTACCTCCCGCCCCTCAAAATAGACCTACATCAGTAGCAAGAGCCTTTCTTTTGGGCTTTTTTCAACTTGGAGCCGGTAGGGCGGAAGGGGTTCTTCCCCACCCGCCCTTACCCGAAAACCGCTATTTCAGTGAAGCGATGGCCTCCAGGCGCCGTTCGGCCTCAAACTCCTCCACAGTCTTAAAGACCAGGGCCCCGGTGGGGCAGGCTCGAACGCAGGCCGGTACGCCCTCTTCATCCAGGCACTCTCGATCGCATTTTATGGCCTTGCCTTCGCCCCGGCCCACTGCACCGAAGGGGCAGGCCATGGCACACATCCAGCAACCGATGCACTGGGGCAAGTCAACCACGTTAACGCCGTCCTCCCGGCTGTGCATGGCACCTGTCATACAGACAGCCACGCAAGGGGCATCTTCACATTGCCGGCAAACGGCCGGGGCTTTCACCCGGCCTACCTGATCCACGTAGAGGCGCTTCTGCGGCCTTTCGCCCCCCAAAACAGCTCCAAACAGATCGCGGGCCGCGGTGTGGCTCACGGCGCAGGCCAGCTCACAGGAATGGCAGCCCATACACCGTTCATAACGGATAAAAATCTCCTTCCGCATCATCGCCGCCCACCTCCGGGAACGCTGAGCCCCAGACCAGCCCGGCGCTCATCGATGGCCGCCAGGAGCTTTTGGGCTGCGGACTCGGGATCGGGATCCACGATGAAGTAACCACCGGTCAAATCCTTTACTTTCTCCGTCAGCACCTTGGTGACCAGGGAGCTGCCTACGACAGGCAACATGACCCCGACGTGGGTGGGCAAACCTATGGCCACAGCGTAAGTACCGATGGAGATAGCCTTCTCCGCCACCGCCTCAGCAGCCGAAGCCACCACCGGGAGCTGATCCGTGTCTACGCCCAGCCGGTCGGCCACCGCCACGGCCAAGGCCACCGCCCGCGAGTTGTCTACGCAGGCGCCCACATGCAGCACCGCCGGCAGAGGCCCACCCAGGCCGTTGGCCTCGCCGATGGCTGTCAGGACCGTCTTCAAGCCTTCTCCGCAGAGATCGCCCACGTTGGCCGGATCCATGAACCCGTGGCGCATGAGCGCACCCGCCCCGCATCCGGTAGCCAGGACCAGCACGTTCTCTTTAAGAAGCCTACGAGCTATGGCGGTGAAGTTCTGATCCTGCGGGACCTTGACGTTATTGCACCCTGCGAAGAGGCAGACTCCTCGTATATTGCCGGAGGCGATATGGTCGATCAGGGGCTTTAAAGGATCCTGGGCGTTTAGCTTGGCCAGGGCTTTCACGATGGCTTCCACGGAGAAGCCTGCCACTACCTTGGTCTTATATTGCGGTATGTCTACCGGCTTGCCCCGGCGACGGGAGAAGGTCTCGATGGCCAGGCGGATGATCTCCCTGGCGTTCTCCCCGGCTGTCTCCTCCGAGAAATCAATATGGATGGCACCGGGGATCTTGGTGATCTCCATGGTAGTGATGAGCTTAGTGCCCATGCATTCCGCCACCGTAGCTATGGAGGGCATGATGCACTGGTAATCCACCACCACGGCATCCAGCGCGCCGGTTACCAGGGCCATCTCCTGGCTCACCGAATGGGTGCAGGCCGGAATGCCGTGCCGCATCATTACTTCATTGCCGGTACAGCAGATACCCACCACATTAATACCGGAAGCACCGGCTGCCTTGGCCTCGGACTCCATCTCCTTGGCCACTGCCACGATCACATCGGAAAGGACCGGGTTGTGGCCGTGGACCGCCACGTTGACAGCATCGGCCTTCAACACACCCATATTGGCCTCGGTCACCACTGGCTGGGGAGTGCCGAAGAGGATGTCGGACAGGTCAGTGCCCATATAGCAGCCGGCCAGGTCCGCCAAGCCGCAGCGCAGACCGCCCACAAGAAGGTTCATGGGGTCCGCGTCCGCGCCGTAATGGGTACGGTGCATGATATCGGATATCTCGTAGTCTATGCCCTTGGGGAGCAAACCTCGTTCCGAAAAGAGTTTGGCACGCTTCTTAGTCACCGTGGTGGCTACCCACATGACCGGCGTCTCTTTCTCGTGGAAATCAGCCAGGGCTGCCTCCGCTACGTCCAAAGCGATCTCGGCGATACTCCTCCCCTCGGTGGGGATGCCGAGGCGCGCAGCCACAGAGCGCAGCTTGGCTTTGTCTTTAATGGTGTAGTCCCGCGCCTTGCCCTTGGCCGCCATCTTCAGGGTGTGGGCTAAGTGTCTGGCGTGGCCGGAGTGGGACGCCGCCCCGGACGCTATGGCCCGATCGAGGCCCCGGGCTACCAGCACGTCAGCGGTGGCCCCGCAGATACCGGTCTTAGGCTCGCCGCCGAAGGGATCAATGCGGCAGGGGCCCTGCAGGCAGTGCCGGCAGCACAGCCCGGTTTCACCAAAACCGCACTGGGGAAGCATAGCTTGGTAGCGGTCCCAGACCGTCTCCACCTTCAGGCGCCTGGCCTTTTCTAGCATCTCGCAAACAGCCTGATCTAAAGAAGCCATACAAGACTTAGCCATCAGCATCGACCTCCTTGAAAGATATGCGGCAACGCCGCAAGCTTTTAAACATTAGTGCTGGTTTCAAGTTAAAGCCAGACATCCTATCTGGCCTTCCCACTCGCTTATGTCGTATAAAGCCTTACCCCTAACATCCATCTTTCCGAGTTCTAGGTTAATTTTCGCCTCTGTCCGCCCAAGAAGCGGAGGGTTTTTGTTATTACATATCATTAGTTAACCCGACCTCCTTGCCAAGCCTTTAGATATGCTGTACCCTGGTATGAAAGCCAGGATATTTAAAGTTGGCTTAGCAACCTAGTAGCCAGCTCGGCGATACCTGCTACCGTAAAAGACTGCTCACTGCTCAAACCGGCAGCCTGGTCTAAAATTTCCGTTTGGAAGGGGATCAGACCAATAACATCGCCTGGGGGCAGATGGCTAAGGATAAATTCTTCATTCCTGGGTTGACGCAATTTATTGCCCACAAATTTTATTCGTGCAATACCAAGTTCTGCGGCCAGTTTTTGGACGACCCGGGCAGTTTGGATACTCACCAGGGTGGGTTCGGTAACAATAAGCATAAGATCTACCCCCCGGGCCGTACCCCGGGTAAGGTGTTCAATGCCGGCACCCATATCTAAAACCACCATTTCCCGGCGTTTTAAGACGAGGGAATTAACCATAGCATTTAAGACGGCATTTTCCCGGCAATAGCACGTAGAACCCCCCGGTTTGATGGCCCCCATTTTCAAAAAAAGGATATTACCGCTTCTGATGGTGTAATCCTCCAGCAGGCTATCTACTTCCGGGTTTAAAGAAAAGAAGGCGCCGCTACCGCCGGTGCGTTCGACAATCAACTCTCGCATATCAACAATAGGTTTCAGGGTACCAAGCCTTTCCTCGGGAAGCCCCAGGACCATCCCCAGGCTGGTATCAGGGTCGGCATCGACGGCATATACCTGGTAACCCCGCTGGGCAAAGCACCTGATTAAACCTGCGGCGATGGTTGTTTTGCCGACGCCACCCTTCCCGGAAATAGCTAGCTTCACTGGCATGCCTCCTCTGTTCAACTTCTCTTAGTTATCGTTTATCTTCATTAGCAAAAAGCGTGCCAAAAGAAAAAGGCCGCTAGAGCCAAGCGGCCTAAAGATCCGCTATATCAATTTAGGTTTACACGTTAAAAAGAGTTGACATTATTTTTTAAGCAGACCATAACGGGACATTTTAGCATAAAGGGCTTGACGGGAGAGGCCTAAGGCCTTGGCGGCCCGCGTTTTCTCTCCTCCAAAAGATTCCAAGGCCTGGATAATGGCCTCTTTTTCCGCTTCTCTTCGTACTTTATCAAGGGGGGAAAGCTCCCTTACCCCTTTCTTTTTTCCTAGACCACCTATGGCAAGGTGATGGGGATGGATTTCCTGGGTTTCAGCCAAGATGGCAGCCCTCTCCAGGGCATTTTCCAATTCCCGGACATTACCTGGCCAAGAATAGCTTAAGAGGCATTCCACAGCAGCGGAAGTAAGCCGTAATTTTTTCCCATATTCTTTGTTTAGCCTTCGCAAAATGCACTCTACTAGGAGAGGTATATCTTCCGGCCGCTCTCGAAGAGGCGGGAGTACTAGCTTAACCACATTTAAGCGGTAAAAGAGATCTTCCCGGAAACGCCCTTCCTGTACCATTTTTTCTAAATCCCTGTTGGTAGCGGCTATCACCCGCACATCTATTTTTCTGGTCTGGGTGCTCCCCAGCCGTTCAATCTCTTTATCTTGCAATACCCTTAGAAGTTTGGCTTGCATATTAAGGGGCATATCCCCGATTTCGTCCAGAAAGATGGTCCCGCCTTCAGCTAATTCAAGCTTGCCAGGTTTGCCTCCCTTTTTAGCTCCGGTAAAGGCGCCTTCCTCATAGCCGAAGAGTTCGGATTCTAAAAGTTCCGGGGGGATGGCTGCGCAATCTACCTTTATGAAAGGGGCGTTACGGCGGGGGCTTTCCTCGTGGATAGCCTGGGCGAGGAGCCCTTTTCCGGTGCCGCTTTCGCCCAGGATGAGTATAGTGGCATTGCTCCAGGCCGCTTTCTGGGCAAGGGTTAAAACGTTTCTAAACTGGTGATTTAAAGTCTGGATGTGGTGGAAATGGAAGACCAAGGGCCATTCTGGTTTTAAGTTTTCAGGTTTATAGGTAGCCTTGGCTTCTTGTTTTTTAAGCTGTTCCAGGAGAAGGCGTACAAGCTCGCTTTCAGAGGAGAAGACCTGGCACAGTACACCCCTTATTTGGGCCTGGACCACTAGAGGAGTTCCTATAACGATGATAGTGTCCCCATTTGTTTTCTGGAATTCCCATACCTGGGGTTTACCTGACTTAAGTATTTCGAAGTACCTGGCTGATGGTAATATCTCTTCTAGCAGGCGACCTTGCACCCTTTGGCCTGCGATACCTAACATTTGGGTGCCGGCCTTATTTATCTTTACCACTCTCCCCTGGTTATCGGTAATTACCAGGCCCAGGGGTATTATATAGAAGATGGCTTCCCCCATGCTTAAAGGGAGCCTTTCCACCTCATTGGTAGACCCCCAGGTGGCCTGGTAGTAGCTTCTAGTTAGCCGCAGAGCTTGAAAGGTAAGAGCTATGAGCAATTTGTTGTTTTCTTCGGGGAGAAAGAAGGGATAAGGCTCGTCAAGACCAGAAACAGGGGATATGGTAGCTTCCATCTGGCAATACTTTTCCCCTGTCCCCCAGCATTTGGTTTCTTCTACCTCTATTCTTTTTCTGAGGAGTTTGTTAAGGGCCCCGGCTAGCAGGCCTCCTTCCAAATAGCATAACGGCTGGCCTACAGGCGGGAGCTGAGAACAGGTGAAACATTCATGCCATTTGATGGTTATTTTGTCGCCTCTTACACTTTGCAACTTAAGGTTTCCTACTCCTAGGGCGCTTATTTTATCCGGTATTTCTTCCAGGTCGTTTATGGGAAGCTGCCTGCCAATAGAATAGCCTGCCTGGTAATAAACTGTACTCTCTGGGGCACTGATTAGCATGCCTTTTCTCCCCCCAGCGTCCATTTTTGCTTCCGCCCGATTCCATTTTAGAGGGTAAGATATAAAAAGTAAAGAAGCGGCCAGCAGGCGAGGGTAGTAGAGTAGGCTTTCAACGTGCCCCTGATAAGGCAAGTGTATTCCTCCCCGGCTTGATGTCACGGAAAAAACAAGTTGTGCCGCCGGCGCGGCGTATACTTTGGGGTTTTTATTTTCAGTGTATTTCTCCCGCGTCAAGGAAATGAAGATTATAGGTTCGTGCCTCAGATGCTAAATCGCCAGACATAAATAGGGAGGTTTAATTACGGGGGATGCAGGAGTTCCCGCAAGCGTGCCAGGGCCTGACGCTCGATGCGGGAAATCTGCACCTGGGATAAACCCAGCCTCTCGGCTACTTCGGTTTGAGTCTTATCGTGGAAAAAACGCATCACAATGACCTTGCGGTGCTTTTCGGGTAATTTCATCAGCACCTCCTTGAGGGCTATTTTATCCAACCACACCGGCTCCTGTTCGTTCTCATCGCTGAGCTGATCCAATACGTAAATGGGGTCCCCGTCGTCCTGGTAAACCGTATCGTGGATGGAACCCGGGGACTGGATGGCCTCCAGGGCGGCTACGATCTCTTCCCGGGAAAGATTTAAGGCCTGGGCGATTTCATTTATCCCCGGCTCCCGTCCCAGCTTCTTGGCCAGTTCATCCCGTGTGCGGTTCACCTTGAAGGCCGTTTCTTTCAGGGACCGGCTGACCTTCACCGAGCTGTCGTCCCTTAGAAACCGTTTTATCTCCCCCAAGATCATGGGCACCGCATAGGTGGAAAACTTGACCTTGTAGCTGAGATCGAATTTGTCAATGGCTTTAATTAGTCCGATGGTACCGATTTGAAATAGGTCCTCCAGTTCGTATCCCCTGTTTTCGAAGCGCTGGACAATGTTAAAGACCAGCTTCAGGTTGCAGTTGATCAACCGTTCCCGGGCCGCCTTGTCGCCCGCCTTGGCCCGCTGCAGTAGCTCCAGGGTTTCTTCTTCTGATAACAGGGGAAAGCGAGGTAAGTTCATTTCCGAAAGGCGCAATTCCCCCGCCCCCCGCCCCTCAAGATGCCGTACTGGACGAACTGAGTTTCCGGCGCATAATTACCTTTGTGCCCCGGCCTTCTTCGGAAATAACTTCTACCTCATCCATAAAAGACTGCATGAAGGCAAAGCCCAGGCCCATCCTTTCGGGATCGCTGGAATAAGCCGGCTGCATGGCCAGGGCCACATCGGCTATGCCCTTACCGTCGTCCTCTACGATTATCTCCAGGCCTTCCCGCGTCCGGTTCACCTTCACCCGTACCCAGCCCTGAGGTCCTCCGCCGTAACCGTGGATCACCGCGTTGGCCACGGCCTCCGAAACGGCCACTTTAATCTCTTCCAGTTCGTTCAGGGTTAAGTCCGTCTGGGCTACAAAAGCCGCCACGGCCACCCGGGCCAATCCGACGTTCTCCGGGAGGCTTAGGAACTCCAGGCACATGCTGTTGGCCACTTCACCGTTACCTGGGGCCACCGGTTAAAGCACCTCCCTACCAGGAGATCTGTCGGGGTCCTCCGATACTATCTCCATCAGCTTATTGATCCCGGAAAGCTCCAAGAGCCGCCGCACCTGGGGCTGGGGTCGGCATATGACGACCTTGCCGCCCTGACGCGCCAGGCGGCGGTAACGGCCCAAAATAACTCCCAGGCCGGAGCTGTCCATGAAGGAAACCCCTTCCAGATCTAGGTACAAGATGCGGGGACGGGCGTGGTCTATACTGGCCTCCAGTTCCTGCCGCAATCGGTCGGCCGTGCCTAAATCTAACTCCCCTTTAATACGGGCCACGAGGGCCGGGCCTTCTTGACTGAAGAACACCTGCAAAAGAAAAAACCCCCCTGATCTTTTTTGTATTTCAGAAGGGTTATTTTCGCTAAAGGAGGGCCATTTTCCTGCAAAAATATGGTAAATTATTGTCGAACAGTAAAGACCGCCCGGATGGCGCGCTGGATAACCTGTCTTAGACTTGCCCGGGGTATACTTTTCTCAGCCACCAGATCGGTCCGGCCAATCTCCCGCCCCTCTTCCAGGATGATAATTTCTCCTACCTTCTGGCCCTGGACAACGGGAGCATTGATAACCCTTGGAAGCACCAGGCGGGTGGTGATAAGGCCGTCCTGTTTCACCTTGCTCCGGGGCACCACGGCTCCGACCTTGCCGGCCGCAACGACCCTTAGCTTCTCTTCTTGTCCCTTATTGGTCGCTACCTCCGCCACTACCTCGCCCGGGCCGTAGATTTTTTTCCAGGCCCACTGGCGAAAAGCCCAGTTATAAAGTTTCATGGATTCTGTAAAATGGCCCTGGGGAGTTTCTACCCCCATGACTACGGCGATGAGGCGAAGGCCGTCCCTCTCCACCGTAGAAACCAGGTTAAGCCCGGCAGCTTCAGTATAGCCTGTCTTGAAGCCATCGGTTCCCGGGTACCAGTAAAGCATTTTATTAGTAGTATCCAGTATGGTTAAGGGGTCCTGGCGAAAGGTGTAGCGCTTGATAGAAGTCCACTCGAGAATCTTGGGATATTTAAGGGCATAGCGGGCGACAAGGGCCATATCATAAGGGGTGGTATAGTGGTTCGGGTCGTGCAGGCCGTGACAATTGGTAAAATGAGTATTCTTTAGTCCCAATTCCTGGACCTTAGCATTCATGAGCTCTACAAAGGCTTCCTCCGTTCCCGCAATATGCTCGGCCACGGCGACGCTGGCATCGTTAGCGGAAGCCACGGCAAGGGCGATAAGCATTTTTTCCAGGGGAACCGTTTCCCCCTGCTCCAGGAACACCTCGGCCCCTCCGAAGCTTTCGGCCCTCTCACTGGTTTCCACCGGGTCGTCCAGGCTGGCCTCGCCCCTGGCCACGGCGTCCATGGTAACCACCATGGTCATCAATTTAGTCATGCTGGCGGGATATCCCCTGTAATGGGCATTCTGTTCCCATAAAATTTTCCCCGACTGGGGGTCCATCAGGACGGCGCCCTTAACGTTTAGCTTAAGCCCGGCCGTCCTCGTGCTGGCCGCCGTGTTCTTTTCCGTCTCCTCTTCGGCGGGGGCTGCCCCTAAAAAGGCAGGCTGCCAGCCAAGTAGAAAGACCGCAAGTAAAATCCACGCCACAGCTTTACGCACAATATCCCCCCTTATACCGGCCTGTCTCCCTTAAATTAGATATTCAGGCCCGGGGGTGAGTATGATTGTAGATTTCTCTAATTTTTTTCTGCGTGAGGTGGGTATAAATCTGGGTCGTACTGATGTCCGCGTGCCCCAAGAGTTCTTGCACCGAACGCAAGTCAGCCCCGTTTTCCAGTAAATGGGTAGCAAAAGAATGGCGTAGAGTATGAGGTGTAATGTTGCGCGGGAGCCCGGCCGCCCGGGCATAGGCTTTGATAATCTTCCAGCAACCCTGGCGGGACAACCTTTTACCCTGTTGATTGATAAATAGAGCAGTCTCCTTTCTACCCTTCAGCAGTCGGCCCCGCCCATGTTCCAGGTACGCTTTAAGGTAAAAGCAGGCCACCGGTCCAATGGGCACTACCCGCTCCCGTGCGCCCTTACCTACACACCGGACGTAGGCTTCCTGCAAGTTCACCTGGTCCACATTCAAGGACACCAGTTCTGAAACCCTCAGGCCGCTCGCATAAAGCAATTCAAGCATTGCCTTATCCCGCAGCCCGGCCGGAGTCTTGGTCCGGGGCTGGTTAAGAAGCAGTTCCACTTCTTCGACGGTCAACACCCGGGGCAACTTCCGGGCCTGGCGGGGAGATTCCATGGTAGCCGTAGGGTCGCTGGCCAAAACCCCCTCGCGAACCAAAAACTGGTAAAATGACCGTAGGGCAGCCAGGTGCCGACAGATGGTGGCCGGAGAACGACCTTGCTGCTGCAGGCGGACCAAGTAAGCAACGATTAGGCCGCGGCCGGCATCCTCCAGGGAAGTTACCTTGGCCTCGGCCAGATAGTTAAAGTATTGCTCCAAATCGCTGTGATATGAAGCCAGGGTATTCTCGGCCAACCCCCGCTCCACGGCCAGATAATAAAGAAAATCGTCCAATAGTTGCTGCAAGGCCATCACCCGCCTCCATGGCTTTTCCCATTTAATTTCCACATTTCCTGGCAAACTCCTCCATCCCGTATTAATAAAAAGGCGGGTGGTGACCTGCGAAGGTTTACTGTCCTTGGTAATACTGCCGCAGCTTGGTCAGCATCCTCTCCATAAAACCCGGTTCCAGGGTCTCGTTTTGTTCCCCGACCACTTCTTGTTGTACATCGCCGCTTGCGGGTAAACTTTGGCCGGTATGGTCCAAGGATGATTGCCCTAGCAATAAAGCCGTCCCTACTAACAACGCCGCCAGCAACCACACCAGCTTTTTGCGCCAGTTAGTGATGGTTAAGACCACCATTTTTGTGACCTCCCCTCGTTTAAAAGTACTGCAAGGCGATCCGGGCCAGCGGAGGCACTAAGTACGCCTCAATCCACCCGCTTCCCATTACTACCAGAGCCAGGAAAGCCATCGCTAATGAATACGCCACGAGCTGCCCCAGGAAACTGCCGGCCTTAAGGCCCAGGTTTCCCTTGACGAGGCTCCAGGAAAAGGAAAGGGCCAAAACCGCACCTGCGAGGATAGCAGGAAGGCGGATTATATTGCCAGGCATTACGGATAACAGGGACAGGACTATACCCTCTAAAGCCTTTTCCTGCACCAGGAAGGCCACGGTAAACCCCAGAACAAAGCCTTTGACCAGAACGGAGGCCACAATTAAAGGAGACCCTATGACCGTTAAACCTAAAATCCAGAAAAACCCTATTTCCTTGATCCCCTTTAAGGCTGCCCGGGCGGTAACGGCCCCGGCCACAGGCTCGGCCACAACAATCTGCCGGAAAAGGTTATCCAGGTGAGCGGCCAGCTCCACCTCTTGCCCTTTCCCTAAAAGCAGGACCACCGCGGCACCCAGCAAAATGCCTACCACAAAAGCGCAACCCACCAGGAAGTAAAGGGGAAGGTTCTGATGCACATGCCGGGCCAGGGCCTGGGCCATTAATACCGTCTCCTCGAAGATACCCTATTTACTGCTTTTCCTTACTAAAATGAATATGCTTGGCCGGTTACTTTATACCTCAGGGCCAGTAACCCGATTATGGTTTTGGCATCCTTAATTTCTCCTGTCCAGATCTTATTCACGGCCTCTTGCAGAGGCAGAGAAATAATCTCCAAAAATTCATCTTCATCCGGCTGGGCCTTCTCCCTTGAAAGATCCCGGGCCAAAAAAAGGTACATAATTTCATCGGAAAAACCGGGGGTGCTGTAGAAAGTTAGGAGGTGCTCCCAGCTTTGGGCTACAAGGCCCACTTCTTCCCTGAGCTCGCGCCGGGCGCAGGCCTCCGGGCTCTCCCCGGGATCGAGCTTCCCCGCCGGAATTTCCAGGGTGACCCGGCCGATGGGATACCGGTACTGTCTTACCAAGTAAACTCTTCCCTTTTCATCCAGCGCCACCACGGCTACAGCTCCGGCGTGCTCGACGACTTCCCGGCTGGCCTCCCGGCCGTCGGGCAGGGCTACCCAATCCCTGCGGAGGTTAAGGATTTTGCCTGTGTAGATTCTTTCGGATTTTAAACATCTCTCTCTGAATCTTTTCGCCTCTACCACTGCTTAAAAACCTCCCCAAAAATTTAAGAACACCCTGCAAGGGTGCTCCTTGTTGTTAGTTAATTTTCGCTCCAATACGGAGCTTGTCGGCAACCATGGCGATGAACTCCGAGTTGGTAGGCTTGCCTCGTTCCATATTAATAGTGTAGCCAAAGAATTTAGTCATCATATCCACGTTTCCCCGGTCCCAGGCCAGCTCGATGGCATGACGAATGGCCCGCTCCACACGGCTGGGAGTGGTCATGTACTTGCGGGCAATCATGGGATAGAGCTCCTTGGTAACGGCTCCCAAAAGGTTTACGTCTTCGATGACCAGTAGGATGGCTTCCCGTAAATACTGATAGCCCTTGATATGGGCCGGAACCCCCATTTGGTGAATGATTTTAGTAACTTCGACGTCCATATTGCGGTTGCGGGCCACGGGCGCCGAAGGCGGAAGGGGCTGCCCGTTGGCAAGCTGCCGCAGGCGATTACCCAGGACCTCCAGATCGAAGGGCTTGAGTATGTAGTAGTCGGCTCCCAACTCCAGAGTACGGATGGTCATGGCCTCCTGCCCCAGGGCCGTTAAGACTACTACCTTAGGCCGGGGATCGTATTCCGCGAGCTTCTCCAGCACGCCAATACCGTCCAAATGGGGCATTATAATATCCAAGACTACAATATCTGGTTCGCATTCGCGGATCAATTGCAGCGTTTCATGTCCGTTATGGGCGATTCCCGTTAAAAGGAGATCCGGTTGCTCGTTGAAATACTCCTCCAGCACCTCACAAAATTCTTTGTTATCGTCGGCCACCAGCACTTTTATGGGTTGGGTCATCTATCCATCCCGCCTCCTATATTTTCCTGCTGTTTTTCGGGCAATAATTTCGACGCCGGGGAGGGATAATCCTTCCAGTCGCAAAACTTTTGGTTGTCCGCCACCAGAATCGTTTTTCAGCTTCGTAAAAAACAAACTACCGGGAAGTTCGACAAGGACCCTCCCGGTAGTGTTTCTTGTGCCGCATTGTCTTCCCAAAGCCCGCTCTCCCTTAGCATCCATTCGGCCAGCACTCCGTAGCCCCGGGTGGGGTCGTTTACAAATACATGGGTAACGGCCCCCACCAGTTTCCCGTCCTGTAGAATAGGGCTGCCGCTCATACCCTGGATAATGCCCCCCGTCAAACTGAGGAGCCTGGTATCGGTAATGCGGATGACCAAACCCTTACCGTTAGAGTACTGCTGGGGCAAGACTCGTTCAATATATGCCTCGAAAACTTCTACCTGTTCACCGGATACTACCGTCAGGATTTCCGCCCTTCCGGGGCGCACCTGGCCGTTCAAAGCTACCGGCACCGGGCTACCGTAAGGGCCGGGTAAGGGCGTCCCGGATAGTATCCCGAAAATACCAAAAGTTGTGTTTTTTTGGATACTACCGCTAAAACTGGGGTTAGCCGAAAATAGGCCTATCTTTTCGCCCGGTTGTCCCTTCCTGGCCTGCTGGATTCCTCGGACGGCAGCTGCTATGATCCTCCCTCCTGTTATTTCTAAAGCAGAGGAACCGTATTCCGGCATCACCTTATGTCCCAGGGCACCATAAATCCCCCGGGTGGGGTGATAAAAAGTAAGGGTTCCTACTCCTGCCGTGCTGTCCCGTACATAAAGCCCTATACGGTAGCGTCCCGTTTCCCGGCAATACTCCGGCTGGACATGGACCGTGAATTTCCGTTCCCCCCTCCGCACCACTAGTTCCACCCTTCTTCCGGCTTTGCCAGCCCGGTGAATCATATCGGCCAGGTCTTCCTCACTTTTTACCTCCTGACCATTGACGGCCAGGATCACATCCCCAACTTCCAACCCGGCCCGCCGGCCCGGGTATTTTTTTTCTCCCTGGGGAGTCTCCACCCCCGCTTCCCCTACCACCAGCACCCCTTGGGTGTGCAAAAGGATGCCGATGGAATGACCGCCAGGGACTACGGCAACGGGCTTTACTACTTGAATATTGATATTTTTTAAGGGAATAATACCAAAGAGCTTCAACTGCAGGTGCAGGTCACCTGCCTCGGTGGCGCTAAAACCACCGCTTGCCCAGGCTACTTTACTTCCACCCTGAGCATCATAAACAATCCAAGCTATTTGTTTTGCCAGAGAAGGTGGTAGACGCCAGTCCAGTTGGATTTTGTCGCCCAGAACCACCTGCTGTTCTGCAGGCAGTTCAAAGAAACTGCGGACCGGCGGGGTAAAAGCACCCACCAAGACCATCAGGGCTAAGGTTATTCCAAGAATTTTCTTTTTCCAGTTTTTCAATGCTTCACCTCGCTTTTTCATAACCTCGTTTCTAAAAATAAATTAACCCCGCCCGGCCCCTTTTATGCTGTAAAAACCGGCCTATTAGCGAGGCTTGAGCTGGCAGAAGGTGAAATATCGTGCTAAAATGCTTTAATTGCGTTTAGTTGCTTTTGCCTGGTCTAGAAGCTCGCCAGCATGCTTTAGAGCTGCGGGGCTTACCTCGCCGGAAAGGAGCCGGGCCAGCTCTTCCAGGCGGTCCCGGCCCTTTAGTTCTTTTACCCGGGTAAAGGTTCTCCCTCCATGGACTACCTTACTTACATTAAAATGGCAGTCGGCTAGGCTGGCCAGCTGGGCCGAGTGGGTCACACAAAGAACCTGATGGCGCTTGCCGATGTGGGCCAGGTGCAGAGCGACGGCCCGCGCAGCCTGGCCGCCCACGCCGGCATCAACTTCGTCAAAAATGAGGGTGGGAATTTCATCAACACCCGCCAGGATGCTTTTTAGGGCCAGCATAACCCTGGCCATTTCTCCTCCCGAAGCTATCTGAGCCAGGGGGTAGCTCCCTTCTCCCGGATTGGGCTGGAAAAAGAATTCCACCGCGTCCCACCCCTGGGGACCGGGCACCTCCTTCTTCCTACAGACAATCTTTACCCTGGCCGCCGGCAGGGCCAGATCCTGGAGGGCTTTCTGTATTTCCCCTTCCAACTGCCCGGCCGCCTCCAGGCGCAATTTTCGGAGCTCCTCTGCCCTCTCCCGGTAAAGGCCCTCCAGGCGGACCACTTCTTCCTCCAAGTATTTGGCATTATCTTCTTGTTTTTCCAATTTCTCTAGGGTTGAAGCCGCCTCCTCGCGGAACCGCAGGATTTCTTCCACCGTCTCCCCGTATTTGCGCCGTAAACGCCGCAGGGTTTCCAGGCGTTCTTCGATTTGACGGATGCGGGTGGGATCCAAATCCAGCCCTTCGCCGTAGCTGCGCACGGATCTGGCCACTTCCTCTACCCGGACCCTGGCTTCGGCGAGGAAGTCCAGCCATTTGCCGAGTTCCGGGTCGATGGCCGCCATGGCCTTGAGGCTTTCTTCGGCCTGGGCGAGGAGATCGTAGACGGCCTCCCTTCCCCCTTCCGGCCCTCCAAAGAGGAGGCTGTATATCGCCTGTGCCTCCCTGCTTAACTCTTCGGCATTATTTAAGACCTGGAGTTCTTGCCGCAGTTCTTCTTCTTCTCCCATCCTTAGGCCGGCCCTGTCGATTTCTTCTACCTGAAAGCGCAACAAATCCTTCTGTCTTTCCCTCTCGCCGGGGTTGCCATAAAGCTCCGCCAGTTCTTTCTGGGCGGACCGCCACTGGCCATAGATATCCCCTACTTCCCGGCGCAAGGCTTCGAGGCCGGCAAAACTATCCAGCAATTGTAACTGGTAGCTGGGCTTGAGGAGGGACTGGTAAGCATGCTGCCCGTGGAGGTCTACCAGTTGCTGACCTACCCGCTGGTACATGGAGAGGGTGACGCTGCGCCCGTTGATGCGGCAGGTGTGACGACCGGTGCTGCTGAGCTCCCGGCTCAAGAGGAGGCTTCCATCTTCTTCCATGGGAATACCCAGCTCTTCCAGGACCCCTTCCACGCCGGTTATTCCCCGGCAATTAAAAAGCCCGCTCACCCGCGCCCTCCGGCTGCCTTCCCTCAAGTAATCCCCGGAGGCCCTCGCCCCTACCAGTAATCCGATGGCATCGATAATAATGGACTTGCCGGCGCCCGTTTCCCCGGTTAGCACGTTTAAACCGGGCCCCAGTTCGAGGTCCAGTTTTTCAATCAAGGCAAAATTCTCTATTTGCAGGAGCTGAAGCATAGGCTCCCTCCTACGAAAGCATCGTTATAAAGCGCTGAAAAATGGCGGGCACGGCGTCCTTGGGCTTGATAATAACCAGAATGGTATCGTCCCCGGCCACGGTACCGATAATTTCCGGCCATTCAATTTGATCGATACATGACGCCACGGCATGGGCGGTGCCAGGCAGCGTCCGGATAAGGATGAGGTTTTCACTGAAATCTACCTTAGCCACCGAATCCTGGAACAACCGCTGCAAACGCAAATAGGGATTGGGCCGCCGCTCTTCCGGCGGAGGAGCGTAGCGGTAGCTATTCTGCCCGGCCGGTACTTTAATCAAGCCCAATTCCTTGATGTCCCGGGATACGGTAGCCTGGGTTACTTCTAATCCCCGGGCCCGTAGTTCCTGGAGGAGCTGGCCCTGGGTCTCAATGGGTTTCTCGCCAATAATAGATAATATCAGCTGTTGCCGCTCGGCTTTTTTCATTCCCCGTCGCCAGGCTCTTCAAGGCTATGGCGGTTGCCTCCTTCCCGCAGTTTTTCCCGTACCAGGCTGTAAAAGGAACGCCCCTGCAGGCGTATGAGACGGGCGGGCACCCCCGCCCTAGAGGTGATCACTTCCTCGCCGTGGTCCAAGGGGACCCCTTGCTGGCCGTCAACGGTTAGCATTACTTCGGCTCCCGGGGCATGGACCCTAACGCGAATTTCCCGGTCTCCCCGTACTACCAGGGGACGGGCGTAGAGGGTGTGGGGACAGATGGGGGTTATAATCATTACCTGAAGCTCCGGTGACACCAAAGGCCCCCCCGCCGACAGGGAGTAGGCAGTAGAGCCGGTAGGGGAAGACACGATCAGCCCGTCCGCCGGATAGGTATCGAGATAGGCCTCGCCTACATATACTTCCAGTCTCAGCATGCGGGAAAAGGCACCTTTGGTAATAACCACATCGTTGAGGGCTGTAAAAGAAGTCCTTCTGCCGTCTCGCTCCAGCCAGGCGGACAGCATCATACGCTCCTCGATGCGGAAATCGCCTTTGATGAGCCTCTCCAGGGAGGGAAAGAGATCATTCAATTCGATTTCCGTCAAAAACCCCAGATGACCCAGATTGATCCCTAAAATGGGAATACCCATTTTGGCTACCAGCCTGGCGGCCTGTAAAAGGGTGCCGTCTCCCCCCAGGGATAGTACGCAGTCCGCCTTTGCCAACTCCTCGGCCCCAATACCCCGCTCGGGACATCCGAGCCTTTCGGCCGTGCCGGACAGCACCAGGGGCTCAACGCCCCGCTTTTCCAGCCAGTCCATCAGGTCGAGGGTTACACCGTATACCTGCGGCTTGCTATGATTGGCTATTAAAGCTATTCTCTGCAAAGGCGTCCCTCATTTCCCCCATCCACTGGCCAAGCCCAACCAGGTGATTAAGGCCCCCAGGGATCCCGCCAGGGCGTATCTCCATATCTCCGGGAGCCCCTGTAATTTATTATACCAATTGCCACCGAGGCGGAAAGATATAAGGTGCATTTTACGTCCCTGCATGTCTAATAACAGCAATCCGTGGGGCCGGTACACCAGGAAATATTCCAGGAGTTGCCTTCGGATTTCGGCTTTGCCCGGGTCTTCGCCCTGGCGCCCGCTCTTAACTTCCACAATATAGGTCTTGCGGCCTTTACGGGCGACAATGTCGGCCCGCACCGCGCCCTTATATTCCCGGCCGTCTATCACCATGACCACCGGTTCCCGGCGCTGCACGTCGACGACCCGGTAGCCTTTTTCCGTTAAAAAGCGTATGGCGTCCTTCTCCGCCCTCCGGGCCCGCCGGAGACGGGCGGCCAGCCTTTGGGCCTGGCGCCGCTTGATCCACCACGCGGCTACCAGAGCGCCGATTAAGAGCCCTAGAAGAAACAAGTCGCCGGCAACCAAAGCTTTACTCCCTTCTCCTTTTTACTTCTTCATGGGCCCGGGACACTACCTCCGGCACCAGGGCTTCCACCTCCGGCCAGGTGAGGCCGGAAACATCCACGGCCAGCCACAAGAAAAACTCCCTGTTTCCCTCGGGGCCTAAAAGGGGAGAATAGGTGATCCCTAAAAGGGAAAAGCCCTGGGCCCGGGCTCCCGAACAAACTTCCAGCAGGACCTGGCGGTGAACCCCAGGGTCGCGGACAACACCCTTCTTCCCCACCCTTTCCGGCCCTGCTTCAAACTGGGGCTTAACCAGGGCTATTACCTCGCCCCGCGGCAGAAGGCACTGCCGGACGGCCGGCCACACCTTACTTAGGGAAATAAAAGAAAGATCTAGCGTGGCTAGATCTACTCTTTCGCCCAGAATCTCCGGGGTTAAGTACCTCAGGTTTACCCTTTCGTGAACTACAACCCGCGGGTCCTGGCGCAGCCGCCAGTCGAGCTGGCCGTACCCCACATCCACCGCATGTACCCTCCGGGCGCCGTGCTTAAGGAGGCAGTCGGTGAATCCTCCGGTGGAAGCCCCGGCGTCCAGGGCTACCCTCCCCGAGGGATCTATGGCAAACTCATGTAAGGCCCCCTCCAGCTTCAAACCACCGCGGCTGACGTAGGGGGGCGAGGAAGCTAACACCTTGATCTCCGCTTCCTCCCCCACCTGGCTGCCGGGCTTAAAGAGGGCCTGTCCGTTAACTAGCACTTCTCCCGCCATAATGGCCTTACGGGCCTGCTCGCGGGTGGGGAACAGCCCCCTCTCTACCAGGAGAACATCCAATCTTTTTCTGGCTTTAGCCATGGAAGAGCTCCTTTGTTTCCTTTCCACCTGCGGCAGGGGAACCCCTTAACATTTTCTCCACCTCGTCGGCTATGGCCGAGGGTACCAGCCCTAAATATTCCCGCAACAAGCCGGGACGGCCGTGGGGCACAAATACGTCCCCGACGCCCAGACAGCGGACCTTTACTCCCCCGCATCCTGCCGCCGCCAACCCTTCCAAAACAGCGCTGCCGAATCCCCCGGCCACTACATGTTCTTCTAAGGTAACCACATGGCCCGTACGCCGCGCCCAGGCGATAATTAAGTCCATATCCAGGGGCTTCACGAACCGGGCGTTGATGACCGCCGCTTCTATACCGCGCCCGGCCAACTCCCCGGCCGCCTCCAGGGCAGCATGGGCCAGGGGGCCCAGGGCTACAAGGGCCACGTGGTTTCCCTCCCGCAGTACCTCGCCCCTGCCCAGGGGGAGCGGCCGGGCGTGCCCTTCTAGGGGTACTCCCACGCCTTGTCCCCGGGGATACCGGATAACCGCCGGACCTTCAACCCGGATGGCCGTAGCCAGCATATGACGTAGCTCCTGCTCGTCCTTGGGAGCCATAAACACAAGGCCCGGTATGCACCGCAGCAGGGCAATGTCGAAAAGGCCGTGGTGGGTTTCCCCGTCTTCACCCACGAGGCCTGCCCGGTCTAACACCAGGGTTACCGGCAATCCCATCAGGGCTACGTCATGGATTATCTGATCCACTGCCCGCTGGATGAAGGTCGAATAAATAGCCACCACGGGCTTCAAACCCATGGCCGCCAGGCCGGCGGCCAAAGTCACCGCGTGCTGTTCGGCAATGCCCACATCGAAAAATCGCCGGGGGAACCGCCGGGCAAAGGGTATGAGGCCGGTGCCGTCCGGCATGGCAGCCGTAATGGCTACAATGCGCTCATCTTCCTCGGCCTGGCGCACCAGCTCGGCGCCGAAAACAGATGTAAAGGTCGGAGGGCCCGTCCGCTCTATAATCTCCCCCTTTTGGGGATCGAAAGGACCGACTCCGTGGAAAACTTCGGGCCGGGCCTCGGCCGGAGGATAGCCCTTCCCTTTACGGGTGAGGACATGGACCAGTACAGGCCCCCGAGTGCGCCGGGCCTGTTGCAATATTTCCCTTAGCTGCACTATATTATGCCCGTCCACCGGTCCCAGATAAGTAAAACCCAGTTCCTCAAAAAGCATACCTGGTATTACCAGGTACTTGAGGCTGTCCTTCAGGCGCTCCATTAAGTTCAGAAATTTGGGGCCGACACGGGGGAGGCGCTTTAATATCTTCTCCAGTTCTTCCTTGCTCTGGGAATAGCGGGGATCGGTACGCAGGCGGGATAGGTAAGACGCCATGGCGCCTACCGGCCCGGCAATGGACATCTCGTTATCGTTTAAAACAACAATCAGGTCGGTGCCCAGATGCCCGGCGTGGTTCATGGCCTCAAAGGCCATGCCCCCCGTAAGGGCCCCGTCGCCGATTACTGCTATTACGTGAAATTTCTCCCCTGCCAGATCGCGGGCCAGGGCCATGCCCAGGGCAGCTGAGATAGAAGTGCTGCTGTGGCCGGTGTTGAAGGGGTCATGGGGGCTTTCGCTTCTTTTGGGGAAGCCGCTCAATCCACCGAATTGGCGCAAGGTGGCAAACCGGGAACGGCGGCCGGTCAGGATTTTGTGCACATAACACTGGTGCCCCACGTCCCAAATGATCTTATCCCGGGGGGAATCGAAGGTGGTATGGAGGGCCAGAGTCAGCTCTACGACCCCGAGGTTGGGGGCCAGGTGGCCCCCGTTCCGGGCCACCACTCTAACCAGCTCCTCGCGTATTTCGCCGGCCAGGGCTTCCAGTTGGGATAAAGTTAAAGATTTTAGATCTTCCGGTGAAGTAATCCGGTCCAGCAGTTTCATTTCAGCTTACCCTTCTGCAACCTTTCCTTTACTAGGGGCCTTCCGGTGATCCCCTCCATGGCCGCTATGGCGCGGCCCACCCAGAACACTATCTCTTCGGCCTCACTCAAGGCCATCCTTTTACCCACAGCCTTCCCGCCCACGGTAAGGGCGGCTATGACGGCCGTCATAGCGGTACCCAGCAGCGCGTCCTCGGCCTCAGCACCTGCCAGCCGAAACAGGATGCCGGCGCCGATGGCCCCGCTTAAGGTTCCACATATATCGCCCACCACGTCGTTGGCAAAACTTGCCACTCTATCTGCGTTGCGTAACAGCCAGATGGCTTCTTTCGCACCGGGGATCTTGCGGGCCGCTTTGGCGTGGAAGGGGGGTTCAACGGCAGCTGCCACGGCAGTACCCAGAATATCAAAGAGAATACCGGTGAGAATTATGACTATTAAAAGGGAAAAAGAAACGATGAGGGACCCCATGCGGCCGATAAAGGTTTGGGAGACGTAGCCTATTATCAATGTTAAAAAAAAAGTAGTCGCGCCTACGCTCAGGGCATTGCGCCAGGGGCGTCGCCCCTTATTACTTCCCAAGTTTTTTGCCCTTTCCCCCTATGTACCCTTTATAGTATGTACCCTTGATAGATAGGTGGGTGGCAACCTGCCAGGTAAAGGCTGTGGCTTAGGTCCAGTAGGATTTCCCGGCAACCTACCGCACGTCGCCGTGGCGGCGGTTTCCCTTTAAAGGTTGCCCTGTAACGTCGCCGTATACAGGACTGGATTACCACTTAGCACACACTTCAATCCCTGGCAGGCCTTACCAAAGCGTAAGCAGCCTAGGAGTTTTCCTCGACAGTACCGTCCGTTCCCTAGCCTCTTTTGCAGCTGTGGTTTCAACTGGACTGCCCGGGCTCCGGGCGGCGGAGCCGGGCAGCAGCCCGTAAATTTACCGGGCCGGTTTCCACCACAACCGCTCAAGGCAGGCTACGCTGCAGCCAGCACCCTTCTGTACCGACTGCAGGTTTCTACCCCAAGCCATAGTACTCGTCCCCGCCGGGACTTTCCCACGCACTTGGGTCTCCGCGAAAGGAGGGTCCACGCCTACATGCCATTGTAGATCGCCCTCCTTCCTTAACTCCCAGCACCAACCCCCGACTGGGCGTCGGCAGCCAGCACCAGGAACTTCATCGGTGTGCCCTTGACGGATTTTTAGGCCCGTCTTCAGGAACGGCGGCACTGACTAGGATACTGCGCCACCCACCGACCCTATAGATCGCCTTGCCCGGGGGACCCGCTCCGTTCCCCCTCGCAGGGTCCAATGTACATTATACGCCATAATCACCGCCCGCAGCAAGGCGCGAAAGCGCGGGGCAATCCACCCCTAGGGCCGAGTCGGGGGGTTCCCGCATGGGAACCCCCGCTCACACCATGTACTTGACCCAAGCGTCCCCTCGCGCCGCCTGGCTAGCTCTGGCGATCCACCACATAGTGCGCCAAGGCGGCCAGGGGCCACGCCCTCTCCCCGAGTTCTTCGGCCGTCCTCCTCGCCCGTTCGGCCAGTTCCCACGCCCGACGCCGGGACTCTTCCAGACCGAAACAGGCCGGGTACGTAACCTTTTTCTTTTTTAAGTCACTGCCAACGGGCTTCCCCGTTTGCGCCGTGTCCCCCAGGATGTCCAGGAGATCGTCCACGATTTGAAAGGCCAGTCCTACGTCTTCGCCGTATCTGGTCAGCTTTTCCAATTGTTCGTCAGTGGCCCCGCCCAGGATGCCCCCCAGCCGGAGGCAGGCCCGGATGAGGCTGCCGGTCTTGTGGCGGTGGATGTAATCCACCAGCCGGGGATCGGGCTCCTCCTCCTCGGCCAGCAAGTCTACCACCTGGCCGCCCACCAGGCCCCGGCTACCCGCCGCGAGGGCTAACTCCTTAACGGCCGCCACCGTCGCTTCCGGGGTGCTGCCGGCTTCCACCTGCCTGGCCAGCAGCCCAAAGGCTTCCGTCAAAAGGGCGTCTCCGGCCAGAATGGCTATGGCTTCCCCGTATACTTTATGGCAGGTCAACCGCCCGCGCCGGTAGTCATCGTTATCCATGGAGGGCAGATCGTCGTGGATGAGGGAATAGGTATGGAGGAATTCCACTGCGCAGGCCGCCGGCAGCAGTCCCTCGGCGGGATAGCCCACCGCCTCTCCAGCCGCCAGCACAAGAATGGGCCGCAGCCTCTTCCCTCCCGCCAGCAGGCTATAGTGCATGGCCTGGTGAATCAGAGGGGGATAAGATTGGGGGCCGGGCAAATTGGCCTTAAGGGCTTCCTCGATAAGCCGTCGGCGCTGGGATAAATACGCTTCCAGGTTCATCTTTCCGCCGCTCCCGGCAGCTCCAGCTCCCGGGCCTCGAGCTCACCATCCTCTTCGGCCACCAGTACCTGGAGCTTGTTTTCAAAGCGATTGAGCTCCTGGCGGCAAAAGCGCACCAACCGGATACCTTCCTGGTAGTACTCTAGCGCCTGTTCCAGTTTTAAGTCCCCACCTTCCAGGGACTGGACCACAGCTTCCAGGCGGGCCAGAGCCTCTTCGAAGGTCAGTTTGCCTTCTTCTGCCAACTCAATTCCCCCTCCACTTCTTCTACTACACACTGCAGGGCGCCCCTGTGCAGGATTACCTCCACCTTCTCCCCGGCCTGCACTTCCCGGCCGGAGCGTATTACCGTCCCGCCGGAAGCGCGCCGGCACACGGCGTAGCCCCTTGCCAGGACGGTTAAGGGGCTGGCCGCTTCCAGGCGCGTTATCAGCAGTTCCATGTGCCGCACCTTTTCCTGCCAGTTGCCCTGCCATGCTTGTACAAGGCGTTGCTCCAGGCCGTCCACATACTGCTGGCGCCAGTAAATTTCATGCTGCGGCCGGGCCAGGCCGCGGCTTCTGGCCAGGTGCTCTACCTTTTCTTTTAGGTAGCCCACCCGCTGGAACATGCTCCGCCGGAGGCGGCCGTAGAGGTTCAGGATTTCCCGTTCCAGCTCCGTCCGCACCGGCACGGCCATTTCGGCGGCAGCCGAAGGGGTCGGAGCTCTCCGGTCCGCCACCAGGTCCGCGATGGTATAATCTGTTTCGTGTCCGACGGCGGCAATAACCGGGATGCGGGAGGCGTAAATGGCCCGGGCCACGGCCTCGGTGTTAAAGGCCGACAGGTCTTCCGCCGAACCGCCTCCCCGCCCGACTATAATAACATCCACCTGTCCCCAGCGATTTAACTTTTCCAGGGCGGCCACAATTTCCGCCGCCGCCGTTTCACCCTGTACCGAGGCCGGGGCCAGGACGATGCCCATCCCGGGATAACGGCGCCGGATTACTGTTACGATATCCCGCCAGGCCGCACCGTTTAGGGAGGTTACCACCCCTACCCGGCGGGGAAGCCGGGGAAGGGGGCGCTTGCGCCTTTCGTCAAAGAGCCCCTCCCTTTCCAGGCGTTTCTTCAGCTCCTGGAGGGCCATCTCCAGGACTCCTATCCCTGCCGGGAAGAGGTCCTGGACGTAGAGCTGGTACAGGCCGTCGCGCTCGTAAACGGACACATAGCCCCGCGCCACGGCCTGGCCACCGTTTTCCGGCCTGAACCTCAAAGCACGGCAACGGCTCTGGAACATGACGCACCGGAGGGTCGCCGCCCTGTCCTTGAGGCTGAAGTAGAGATGGCCGGATGAGTGCCACTTCAAGTTCGAGATCTCGCCCTTGACCCACACGTTGGCCAGGGAGCCGTCACCGTCCAGGAGGCCCTTTATATGGGAGGTAAGCTCGCTGACGCTTAAGACGCGCTGCCGTACTATCACGCCCGCCTGGCGGCCTCCACCGTATTCTTGAGGAGCATGGCAATGGTCATGGGGCCTACACCCCCGGGAACGGGGGTAATCCAGGAGGCTTTCTGACTGGCGCTCTCAAAGTGCACGTCGCCCACCAGTTTTCCATCCGGCATGCGGTTAATGCCCACGTCGATAACCACGGCGCCCTCCTTAATCATGTCGCCCGTTATGAGCTCGGGCTTGCCCACGGCGGCCACCAGTATGTCGGCCTGCCGGCACTCCGCAGCCAGATCCCTGGTGCGGGAGTGGCAGACGGTGACCGTGGCGTGACGGGCCAGAAGCATCATGGCCATGGGTTTGCCTACAATGTTGCTGCGGCCCACCACCACCGCCTTCTTACCGCGGGGATCCACTCCGATTTTATCCAGGAGAACCATGCAGCCATGGGGAGTACACGGGTAAAAGCACTCATCGCCGATGACCAGATTGCCCACATTGGCCGGGCTAAAGCCGTCCACGTCTTTGTTGAGGGCAATGGCGTCGATGACCTTTTTCTCGTCTATGTGGTCCGGCAAGGGCAACTGAACCAGAATACCGTGGATCTTCGGATTGTTGTTCAGCTGGGCTATGAGCTTGAGGAGCGCGTCCTGGCTGGTCTCGGCCGCCAGCCGATGAACCTCCGAATAAATCCCCACTTCTTCGCATGCCCGGTGCTTGTTGCGCACGTATACCTGGGAGGCCGGGTCGTCGCCCACCAGAATCACGGCCAGCCCGGGAGTGACTCCCCTGGCCTTTAGCTCGGCCACCTCACGTTTAACCTCTTCCCGCACCTCCGCGGCTATTTTTTTGCCGTCGATGATATTAGCCATTCCTTTTCTCCCCCTTTTGTCGCAGATAAGCATCAATAGCCCGGGCCGCCTTCTTGCCGGCCCCCATGGCCAGGATAACCGTTGCCGCTCCGGTCACAATATCGCCACCCGCAAAAACGCCCTCCCGGGAGGTGGCACCTGTCTCTTCGTCCGCCGCAATGGTCCCTTTCTTGGTGAGTTCCAGACCGGGCGTCGTCTGTAAAACGAGGGGATTGGGGCCCTGTCCGATGGCTATCACCACGGTGTCCACTTCCATATGGTATTCGGATCCGGGGATGGCCACCGGGCGCCTCCGTCCGCTGGCATCGGGCTCTCCCAGCTCGTAGCGGATGCAGGTCATGCCCGTAACCCAGCCTGCATCGTCGCCGTGAATCTCCACCGGGCTCGTTAATAGGTGGAACTCCACCCCTTCTTCCTTCGCATGCTCCACTTCTTCCTTCCTGGCGGGCATTTCCTCGGCCGAACGGCGGTAAACTATCATGGATTTTTCGGCTCCCAGGCGCAGGGCCGTGCGCGCCGCGTCCATGGCCACGTTGCCTGCGCCGATGACCGCCACCCTACGGCCCACTTTAATGGGAGTCAAGTGTTCCGGGAAGAGGTAGGCCTTCATCAGGTTGGTCCGGGTGAGAAACTCGTTGGCCGAATATACCCCCAGGAAATTCTCGCCCGGGATCCCCATGAAGTGGGGCAATCCGGCGCCGGTTCCGATGAAGACGGCATCATACCCGTTCTCCAGCAGTTCATCCACAGTCACCATCTTGCCCACTACTGCATTAGTCCTGATGTCTACCCCCAGGCGCCGGATATAGTCGATCTCCCTTTGGACAATCCTTTTAGGCAGGCGGAACTCCGGAATACCGTACATGAGCACTCCGCCCGGTACGTGGAGGGCCTCAAAAACCGTAACCTGATGGCCCATCCTGGCCAGATCGGCGGCCGCCGTCAGCCCGGCCGGCCCCGAACCGATGATTGCTACCTTAAAGCCGGTGGGAGCCGCGGGAGCCGGCGGTGCTAGCTCGCCCTGGCTGAGCTGGTAATCCGCCACAAAGCGTTCCAGCCGGCCGATACCAACCGGATCGCCCTTTTTGGCCAGGGTGCAGTACTTCTCGCACTGGTTTTCCTGGGGACACACGCGGCCGCAAATGGCCGGGAGGTTGTTCTTTTCTTTGATCTTCTCAATGGCCCCGGCAAAATCTCCCTCCTTGATGCGGCCGATAAAGGCGGGAATATCGATTTCTACCGGGCATCCCTGGCGGCAGGGAGCTTTCTTACATTGTAGACACCGTTCTGCTTCCTGTATAGCCATTTCCTTCGTGTAGCCCAAAGCAACTTCCGCAAAATTGCGGATGCGTTCCCCGGGGGGCTGGGAAGGCATGGGAGTCTTGTGGGTGCTTACCGGCATTGACAACCACCCCTTTTCTCCTGGTGAAAGGCTAGGGCCCTGGCTTCCTCATCCCTGTACATGCGGAGCCGCCGCAGGGCCAGGTCCCAATCCACCTGGTGCCCGTCAAACTCGGGCCCGTCTACACAGCCGAACTTGGTTTCTCCGCCAACGCTCACCCGGCAGGCGCCGCACATGCCGGTACCGTCCACCATAATGGGATTCATGCTTACAATAGTAGGCACCTTAAAGGGCCGCGTCGCCTCCGAGACGGCCTTCATCATAACCACCGGTCCGATCCCCCAAACCCGGTCCACCTTCTTCTCCTGGAGGACCTTGACCAGAAGGTCGGTCACAAAACCCTTGTGGCCGTAGGAACCGTCGTCCGTGGATACCAGGAGTTCATCCGATACACTTCTCATTTCTTGCTCTAGAATCAAGAGTTCTCGGGAACGGGCGCCTATTATGGAGATGACCTCGTTGCCCGCCTCCTTAAGGGCCCGGGCTATGGGATAGATGGGCGCTACGCCCACCCCGCCTCCTACGCATACTACTCGCCCGTAATTCTCGATCTCCGTGGGACGTCCCAGGGGACCCACAAAGTCGAGGAGGGTATCCCCTTCCTCCAGCCGGCCCAGCTGCTGGGTCGTGTAGCCCACTTCCTGGAAGATGGTGGTAACGGTGCCTTCGTCTCGATTGAAATCGGCAATGGTCAAGGGAATGCGCTCGCCCGGCTCATCAATGCGTAAGATAATGAACTGGCCTGCCTGAGCCTTGCGCGCCACGTCCGGAGCCTTGACCTCTAACAGCTTAATGCCCGGAGCCAGTATCCTTTTCTTAACTATAGGGTACATGTCTTCTCCCTTCCCTCCCACAATTAAGTAAGACTTTTTCTGGCTCACTTTTTTATAATTCTGCTTAAAACGCCATATTCCTGCTGCGGGCTTCCCCCCAGTTCCCTTGACCTGCCTAGAGATAAGATCTATCATAGGTGAAGATTGGAGGTCGGCTCCATGAAAAAAAATAAGAGATTCCTCTATCTCCTTAGCCTAGGCCATCTGATGACCGATGTCAACCAAGGTTTATTGCCCATTTTCCTCCCTATCTACAAAGAGGTCCTGGGCCTGTCCTTTACGGCAGCCGGACTGGTTTCCCTAATGTCCTTTATCAGCTCGTCGGTCATCCAGCCCCTTTTCGGGTTCTGGTCCGACCGGAGGGCCAGCCGCTGGCTCATCCCCGCCGGGTGCCTGGTAGCCGCCCTGGGAATGGCCCTGGCCGGGTGGGCTCCTAATTATGTGGCCCTGGTTGCCTCCGTATTTCTGAGCGGCCTGGGGGTGGCTGCCTATCACCCGGAGGCCTCCAAAACAGCCCACTATTTGAGCGACCAGCACCGGGCCACCTCCATGGCCGTTTTTTCAGTGGGTGGAAACCTGGGGTTCGCCCTGGGACCGGTGGTGGCCGCCTGGCTTCTGGCCCACGGAGGGCTCAAGGCCTCTCCCTTGCTGGTGATACCCGCGGGCCTCCTTTCCCTGCTGCTGTGGAGCCAGCTCCCCTCCTTGGGCCGGGCCGTAGCCGGCCCTTACTCCGGAGAGGAGGAAGCGGCGTTATCCGGAGAGCCCTCCGAAGCAAAGGATTCCAACTTTAAGGCCCTGCTCTTATTACTGGTGATAGTAGTTATACGTTCCTGGCTGCAAGCCGGCCTGACCAACTACATTCCCTTTTATTATATAAATTACCTGCAGGGTGACCCCTCCTACTCTAGCATGCTCTTAACCGTGTTCCTCCTGGCAGGCGCCCTCGGCACCCTGGTGGGCGGCAGGATCGCCGACCGATGGGGGTGCAAAAATATGATTCTCGTTTCCCTGGCCCTCATGGTACCCATTGTTCTTCTCTTCCCCCATACCGGAGGCCCGTGGCTGTTCGTCCTCCTAGCTCTGGGAGGTTTCACTCTGGTCTCTACCTTTGCTCCCACCATCGTCCTGGCCCAAAACCTCATGCCGGGCCACGTCGGCATGGCTTCGGGCTTAATAATGGGCTTCGCCATCGGAACCGGCGGCATAGGCCTGGTCATCATAGGGGCCGTAGCGGACGCTCTGGGAGTCCCTGCTGCCCTTGCCTCTATGGCGTTGATACCCGCCCTGGGCTTCGCCCTCACCCTGTTCCTGCCGGACGATGCCCGGGAAAGGAGATTAAGCCAAGCCCTCTAGACCTAAAAGGGCCACTCCCACGGCATTATCCGCGCTGTATTCGGCGGCGGCAAAGTGCAGGACGGCCCCCACGGCCCTGTGTTCCAGGCGGCGGCGCAGGCGCTCCCGCAAAAACTTGTTGGCCGCCACGCCGCCGACAATTAGAATATCCCGGTAGCTGGTTTCTTCTACCAGGGGCCGCAGCACCTTCTCGAGGGTATTGGCAATGCACCTTTCCACCGCCCGGGCCACGGCCGCCGGAGGCGCTCCATGCCGGATGAGGCGTTCCGCATGGGAAGCAGGACCGGAAAAGCTGAAATCATACCCCCTTACCGCCGAAGGCAGGTTGACAGGCTCATCATCAGGCCCCACCATCCGGGCCAGGCGTTCCAGATGTGGGCCGGCCGGGAAGGGCAAACCCAACTTCAAGCCTACCCGGTCCACCAGCTGACCGGCATGCAGGTCGGTGGTACCCCCCACCCTCTCAATGGTAAAGGAACCCGTTCGAGGGGTCACCACTAATACTTCTGAGGTGCCGCCGGACAGGTGGACGGCAATGAAGGCCCCCTGGGGCTGCCAACCCGCAGACCAGAGGCCCGCCTTCAGATGCCCTTCCTGGTGGGTGGTCGGCCAGAAGGGCACTCCCAGGGACGCGGCCAGCACCCGGCCGTGGCCGGAAGCGACTACGAACACCGGCATGTAGGACCCGGTCACCGGTCGCGGTTTAACGGCGGCCGCCACTCCTCTGATGCGGCCGGGCGGTACAGCCTTAAGGGCCCCTTCTATGATGGCCGGCAGGTTATTTATATGCTGAAACACCGCCATGGACTGTTGCAGTCCGCCTTCCCCTTCGGGGACCCGCAACAGCTGGCGGTGTTCGAAGAGCACTTGTTTCTTTTCATCCACCAGAGCCACAGAAGTGGTATAGCAGCTCGTGTCTATCCCCAATACGACCATCAAAGCTATCCCCCAGTGGCCTTGTCCTCTGCCTTCCCGGCGTCCAGATCCCTGCGGATGCTGTCCAGCACCCCGTTAATAAAGGGGCCTGCCTCTTCATCGCTGAAGGCTTTGGCCAGCTCGATGGCCTCGTTAATGGACACGGAAGCCGGGATCTCCTCGCGCAAGTAAAGAAGCTCATACAGCCCTAGG
This sequence comes from Thermanaeromonas sp. C210, assembly GCF_013167955.1. NCBI lineage: Bacteria > Bacillati > Bacillota > Clostridia > Neomoorellales > Neomoorellaceae > Thermanaeromonas > Thermanaeromonas sp. C210. Next base: position 173,479 of record NZ_BLWF01000003.1, on the reverse strand, counting down.
CGAAGAATATTCCGGTCCACTGCAGGCATGCGCTCGACTTCCCACCCAATGGCGTATTTCGCCAGGAGTTCGTCCAGCCGTTGCCGGTTCTGCAGCACTCCGGAAACCAGGGCCCGGGTGAAGGCTGCATCCGAAGGCGGCAATTCATTCTCTTCCACCACGTGGCTCAGGGCCACTTCCTCCGGAATACGGCCTACATCAAGGGCAAACAGCGCCTGTAAAGCCGCCGTCCTCGCCTTTCTCCTGCTCACTCGGGGCCTCCTCCCCACCTAGCCGCGCCTGCCAAAGAAGCGCTCCCACCACTCGGCCGGATCTTCGCCTTTATCGATCCGGCGGCCGATAGAATAACCGAGGGCTATGCATAAAGCGATGAAGACGGTCCTGGCTAAGCCCATTAGCGCCACACCCAGCCCGAAGAGCAGGCCCAGCCCTACGCCCCATACCTTGCCGCGGTGTTGGCGGTACATTTCAAGCAACCACTCCCTATCCACTCCGGCTCCACCCCGCTACTCCACCCGTCTAATGGGCTCCTGCCAGACTCCGTTAATCAGGACGCGGACTTCCGGGCTTTCCAGGCCGGTTACCTCGGTTACATAGTTCCGCACCCTTTCCTGGAGGTTCTGGGCCATGCCGGGCAGGTTCTGGTCAGGGAGGACCTGCACTTCCAGCGTCACCATAACACCTTCCGGTAAAATTTTAAGGCGCGGCTTTACTTCCCGGATACCCTTTACCTGACGTGCCGCGCGTACTACTAAATTTTCCAGGGCAGCCAGGGAAATGGTTACATCCCCGGCCTCACCCCGGCAAATCAGAGCCTGTTCTACTCTCGGAGCCTTCCTCTGCAGGCTGACCACCAAAAAGCGTAATGAAAGTCCCAGCATGACCGCCGCGGCAAACCCGCCGGCCACGCGGTACTCGAGGTTAGTAAGACTGAATTCATACCAATAAAGGGGCGCCCTCCAACCCGCAGTTATGCCCAAGAGGATGAGGGTAAGTGCAGCGGTTATCAGGGAGTAAAGGGCGAGAAGCGCCCGTTCGTGCAACGGCACCAGCCCCAAGCCTCCTTAGCGCACCCGGGCCGGCTCTTCTTCCGCCGCTTTCTCCTGCTGGAAGGCGACTCCCTGGACGTGCACGTTTACTTCTACTACCTTTAACCCCGTCATGCTTTCGATGGCCCGCTTAACCTTGTCCTGGATTTCCACCGCGACCTCCGGGATGCGCACCCCGTACTCTACGATTACGAAAATATCTACCGCCGCTTCCTTTTCTCCTACTTCTACCTTGACGCCCTTGGAGAGGTTCTTACGGCCCAGCATTTCGGCGATTCCGCCGGCTATACCGCCGCTCATGCCGGCTACGCCCTCTACCTCGGTCGCCGCCAGCCCGGCGATGATGGCCACCACTTCATCGGCAATCCTGATGGAACCCAGTTCCGTCGCTACCTCGGGAGCTGTGAGGGCCTTTCCTTCCATAATTACACTACACCTCGCCTTTGGCTGTTTTCTATATTATACCAGAGGGACCTGGCCTCCACAACGATTTTCGACCCCGCCTTGCCCCGCCCCCTTAGCCTGGGGCGCAGCCGTTCCTCCCTTCATGACCCTTGCACACCCATAAGGGGCCAGTTTAGGACTCCAGCGCGGTTCCCGGCTCCTTAAGCCTTTCACCCTCCCCGGGCCAGCCGCCAGCCTACCGGTTCCTTATTTAACCCCCGACAAGACGGCGCTGAATGAAGTTGGTATAAACTTCCCCGCGCCGGAAGAAAGCGTTATCCATAATTCTCAGGTGGAAGGGAATGGTAGTGGTAACCCCTTCGACGACCATCTCCTGCAGAGCGCCGCGCATCCTCGCAATGGCTTCATCCCGGCTGGGTGCCCAGGCAATTACCTTGGCTATGAGGGAATCATAATAGGGCGGTATCTCGTAGCCGGGGTACAGGGCGGTGTCCACCCTTACCCCGAAGCCTCCCGGCGGGTGAAACTGCTGGACGCGGCCAGGGGTTGGCCGGAAATTGCGGGCCGGGTCCTCGGCATTAATACGGCACTCCAGGGCGTGGCCCTGTATTTGAACATCCTCCTGCCGGTATGACAGTTTTTCCCCTGCAGCAATGAGGATCTGTTCCTTGACCAGGTCTATTCCCGTAACCTCCTCCGTAACGGGGTGTTCCACCTGAATGCGGGTATTCATTTCGATGAAATAGTAGTTGCCGTATTTGTCCAGGAGGAATTCCACCGTACCGGCACTAAAGTATTCTACAGCAGCCGCGGCCCTGACGGCTACTTCCCCCATTGTCCGGCGCAACTCGGCGGTGAGGGCCGTCGAGGGCGCTTCCTCCAGGACCTTCTGGTGCCGGCGTTGCAGGGAGCAATCCCTTTCCCCCAGGTGGATAATATTCCCGTGGGTGTCGCCCAGAATCTGAAACTCTACGTGCCGAGGTTCTTCGATATACTTTTCCAGGTAAATCTGGGCATTGCCGAAGGCGGCCTCCGCTTCCTGGCGGGCCATCTGGACGGCCTGGCGGAGCTCTGCCGGGTTCTGGGCCACCCGCATGCCCCGACCGCCGCCTCCTGCAGCCGCCTTCACCAGAACGGGATAACCGATCTCCCGGGCTATAGCCAGGGCTTCCTCCACATTCCCTACCACCCCTTCGGACCCCGGCACTACGGGCACTCCGGCCGCGAGCATGGTGCTCCTGGCTTTGGCCTTGTCACCCATAAGCTGGATAGCCCGGGGCGACGGGCCTATAAAGGTTAAACCCGAAGTCGCGCACATCTCGGCAAAGTAGGCGTTCTCCGCCAGGAAACCGTAACCGGGGTGGACGGCATCCGCCCCTGTCACCTGGGCGGCGGCAATGATGTTGGGGATATTGAGGTAGCTCCGGCCCGCCGGCGCGGGCCCGATGCAAACGGCCTCATCGGCCAGCTTAACGTGCAGGGCATCTCTATCGGCTTCAGAAAAGACGGCGACCGTTTCTATTTCCAGCTCCCGGCAGGCGCGGATGATCCGGACGGCGATTTCCCCCCGGTTGGCAATCAAAACCTTCTTAAACACCGCCCACTACTCCTTTGCTAGCCGGAAAAGTATTTGCCCGTATTCCACCGGCTGCCCGTTTTCCACCAGGATTTCTATAACCCGGCCCGGCGCATCCGCCGTAATTTCATTCATCAGCTTCATGGCCTCGATGATGCATAGAGTCTGCCCCGGCTTTACTCGGGTCCCTATTTCCACAAAGGGCGGTGCATCCGGGGCCGGTGCCCGGTAAAAGGTGCCAACCATGGGCGCCCGCACCTCGATGACGTCAACCGCCGCCCCTTTATCTTCTTTCGGCGGTGCGGCAGCAGGCTCCTGCGCCGGGGAGGAGACAGCCTCCGCTACCGGCTGACAGCCCACCATCCCCCTCTTTATGCTGACCTTAACTCCTTCGCTTTCCAGGTTGAGCTCGGTTACGCCGGTTTCCTCCAGGGCCTTGATGAGCTGGGTAATCTCCTTTAAGTCCATGCCGGCCTTCACCTCCTTGTTAACCTTAACCCCTTGCTGTAGTACAGGACGCCGTCCGGGGTTAAGCTTCCCTGCCCTCCTGTTCTCCAGGAACTTGCGGGCCACCTGGGGAAACAGGGCATATGAAACTACATCTTCTTCACTCTCGGCCAGATCCCCGATTTCCCGCCGCGCCTCTTCCATGCGCGGTTCCAGGTAATCGGCCGGCCGGCCCTCTACCGGCTCCTCATCGCCGATGACCCGGCGCTTTATTTCCTCGCTGATGGGCGCGGGCGGGCGGCCATAGAGACCCCTTACATAATTCTTAACCTCTTCAGGTACCACTTTATACCTCTCGCCCAGGAGTACGTTAAGAACGGCCTGGATGCCCACTATCTGGCTGGTGGGGGTGACCAGAGGAGGATATCCCAGTTCGGCCCGGACCCGGGGTATCTCCTCCAGTACCTCGTTAATCCGGTGGGCGGCCTTCTGTTCTTTAAGCTGGTTCACCAGGTTGGATATCATGCCGCCAGGTACCTGGTGTTGAAACACCCACATATCGGTTATGCGGGTTACTCCTCGCTCGTAGCCCAGCTCCCGGCGAAGGTCATCAAAGTACTTGGCTATCTCAAAAAGCAGGTGGAGGTCGAGTCCGGTGTCATAGGGCGTTCCCGCCAGGGCCCGCACGATGGTCTCCACCGGCGGCTGTGAGGCGCCGAAGGCCAGGGGCACCGAGGCCGTATCCACCACATCCACCCCGGCCCGCGCGGCCTCCAAATAGGCACCCAGGGCCAAACCCCCTATATAGTGGCTGTGGAGCTGTACGGGTACCTTCAGATTTTCCTTGAATAACTTTACCAACTCATAGGCCGCAAAGGGCGTAAGCAGCCCCGCCATATCCTTTATGCATATGGAGTCTACCCCCATGCCCTCCAGCTCCCGGGCCACCTGCAAGTAGTGTTCCGTGGTATGAACGGGGCTAATGGTATACACTACAGTACCCTGGACGTGGGCACCTTCCTTTTTGGCCACCCGAATAGGTACTTCCATGTTGCGCAGGTCGTTCAGGGCGTCGAAAATGCGGATGATATCTATGCCATTGGCCACCGACCTACCGATAAAGGCGGCCACTACATCATCCGGGTAATGCTGGTAGCCTACTAGCGATTGACCGCGGAGGAGCATCTGAAGGGGGGTACGCTTGACGTATCTTTTTATAGTACGCAGGCGCTCCCATGGATCTTCATCTAAATAACGCAGGCATACATCGAAGGTGGCGCCGCCCCACACCTCCAGGGAGTGGTAGCCTACGCTATCCAGCTTTTCCAGGATGGGCAACATATCCTGGAGGGACATGCGCGTAGCCCATAAGCTCTGGTGCCCGTCGCGAAGGGTAGTATCGGTAATCCTTACTCCGGCCAACCCGGTTACCCCCTCCTTTTTTAAAGTCTTTCTTAAACCCCCGCCCCAAGGCCCGCCGATCGGCGTGTACACTATGCCTTATTATATAGAAACGCCCTTTCCCCAAGCAAGATATGCTGTATATGTATACATTATATTTGGCCCCTAGACCTAGCGGGCATCCAAAGGGAATTTCCCCTTCACCCTTCCCTTCGTCCCTCCCCTTACCCACCGCAAAAGAGCCCCCGAAAGGCGGGGGCTCTTTTGCGGTCGCTCCTTTAACGGAACTGGAGCCGTCCGGGGGTCCTCCCGGTCATGGCCGCTCGTCAAAGGTTTACGTTTCTCACGGTTTCGCAGAAAGCCTTCTGCGGAGCTCTAAGACCCGGGGAAGGTTGTTCACCCATTGTCTATTGCCGGGGTATAATGCTGATCTGCTCCCGGGGCCGCCCCGTGGAACGGGAAACCAGATCGCCTATTTTGTAGGCGTCCTCCGCGGTGAACTGGTCGGCCATGACGATAACATTGACTGCATTGGGTTGAATAAAGACGGCTGCTTCCTGGTATCCCTTGGCTACGATTAGTTTTTCCAACTGGAGCTCCAGGTCCATCTGCTGGGTTAGGTCCACCAGGCGTTTTTGGGCTTCCTGTTTCCCTTCTCCGGTGGCGTTGGGATTATCTACAATCTGCTTCAAGAGCTCGATCTGTTGGCTGCGGCGGCGGTCCCGTTCCAGGCGATACTCTACAAAGAAGGCCGCGTCGCCCTTTCCGGCCTTGTTGGCGGCATCTTCCAGAATTTCTTCCGCCTTTATGTTCCAATCCTCGGAAGTAGACGAGGAACCGGCACTTGCGGCGGCGCCTGCGGCAGACTCCTCGGCCGCCTGTTGCGCCGGCCCCTCGGAAGGCAGCCCCGTCCCCCCGGGTTTGGCCATCTCCTGTTCACCCTGCACCAGGTAAGCCAGAACTCCGAAGGTTAATACCAAGGCGATCAGGACCCGCATTTTATCGTTTATTTTGATCTTCCGCATCTTTCCCTTTATCCTCCCCCAAGGTTTAATACTTGGTCTCTAATTCTGCATGGGTAAAACCTCGACCTGGTGGGGAGCCAGAGCCCACAGCGTCCTGACGGCCTCCATCAGCCGTAGCCGCACATAAGGGTCGCTCCCCCCCTCGGCCACCACTACTACACCCTGGATCTCCGGCCTGGATTCCCGCACTACCACGGGTTCTTCCCCCTGTAACGTGCTGGTACGGGCCAAGACGAGCTGGCCGTCCTCATCGGTTTCGGTAGTCACCCTGGTGCCCCCCGACTGGTCCTTTTCCTCCGTGCTCCGCTGAACTTCCCTGGTATTGGTGGCATATTCTTTGACCGGGGTGGCCGCCAGAGACACGCTTACTTTGACCCGGCCCGCCCCTTCCACCTTTTCCAGGATCCCTTCCAGCTCAGCCTCCAGGGCCCGGGCCGTGGTAAAGAGCTCGCCGCCGCGGGCACCTTCCTGTCCGGCCGTCTCCGGACTGGAAGGGGGCGCCGTCCCCTTGAGGTCGCCCGGATTGGACACATCGCTGATGGAGATAAAGAGGGTCCCCAAAACCAGTACCCCCACCCCGACCCATAAATACCAGGGGGGCTTGCCCGGCAGCCGCAAGCCCTTCCAGAAATCTTCCCTACCCAAAGCCTTCACCTCCCTCGTACTGTTATTACCCCGGGATCGAGCCCGTAGAAGAAGGCTAGGGTCTGTTTAATCCGGGCCACCAGTTCCTCCTCGGTGGCAGGAGCGGCGGGCAGGCCGGCCACGTGAGACCCTTCCTCGCCCGTCCCCCCGGCCGGCTTCTCCTCCTCCGGCCGTGCGCTACTTTCCCATTCTACAGTTACCTCCACGCTACTGATCTTTGCCCTCGCCAGGTCTTCAGGCGTTCCCTCCACCTCCACCTCGACCTCGGCCTCCCTTACACCGGGGATGAAAGCGATCAGAGCCCGCATCTGGCTACCCAACCTTTCCCTAAATATTGCCATGGCCGCATCCCCGGGAGCCCCTTGCCAGGAGGAAGATGGGGCGAGGGTCTCCACCTTCTCCTCTATACTGCCGGGGCGGAAATCCCAGGCCATTACTTCTAAAGCTTGCCCCCGGCCGAACTTTTCCGCCAGCGGAGAAAGTATGGCTACCAGAACAAAAAGTCCGAGGACCAGGCGAACGTATCGGTTCATGGTCTGCTGGGGAAGCATCATTTCCAGAAGGCCGGCGAGAATGGCTATGAGGGCGACCTGCCTCACTATTTCCCCAATAACCTGTAGCAAACACCTCACCTACCCCCTGAGGGCTACTACCACATTGCCCAAGAGGACCACCACTCCAATGGCCAGGTAAAACATCAGGGCGACGGCTATCAGACAGGCAAATATAAGAAGTAAGGCGCCGCCCATACCTTCTAAAGCATCGGATAACCGGTCTTCTCCGAAGGGCTGGACCAGAGCGGCGGCCACCCTGAAGATCAGGGCCAGGGATACGATCTTAATCATGGGAAAGGCGGCGAGAAAGGAGATCACTATCACCCCGCTCAAGCCCACGGCGCTCTTTAGGAGGAGGGTAGTCCCGGCCACGGTGGTTACGGCATCGGAGAGTATCTTGCCCACCACCGGAACAAAAGTAGAGGTGGCAAATTCCGCTGTCTTTAGACCCACCCCGTCCACTACCGAGCCGGCAATACCGTAGACCGAAAGCACCCCCGTGAACACGGTCAACATGAGGCTGAGAAGGGCCAGGGACAACTGCCGCAGGAGCCCGGCCAGCCGGCCGATCTGAAAGCGGTCGGAAATCTGGCCTACAACTCCCAAGACGGCCCCGCAATAAATCAGCGGGAAAATGGTATTGCGCGTCAAAGTGTTGGCTATAGTTAGGCTGTAGAGAAGCACCGGGTGGAGCAAACTCGAACTGGTCAGTCCTCCGCTGGCCGCCAGGAGGGTTACCAGCATGGGTAAGAGGGACTGGAAAAAACTCACCATACGGTCGATGGCCTGGCCGGCCGACTGGAGGGCCAGGGTAAAGGACGCCAGGGCCATTCCGGCAAGAGCCAAGAAGACGATGCCGTGGGCGAGCCTTCCTGCGCTCCCCCCCAGGGAAGCCTGCAAATTCTGCAGCACAGCGGCCGCCACGGCCAGGATTACCAGCTGACTGAGGAGTTTTACCCCCGCCCAGAGCTCGCGCAAAAAATACCTTCCCAGGCCCTCTATGAGCTCCGTCGGGTGGACCGGCAGTTCCCCCCGGCGGAGGTTTTCCCATACCTGGCTCCAGCTTAAAGAGGGCATATAGTACCCCACTTCCCGTTCGAGCTCCCGCAGGTACCGGTCAAGGCTATCTATGTTTAACGACTGCACCTGTTCTTCCAGGTACTTGTCCAGGGCCGAAGCAACCCGGTTTTCTTCTTCCTTAAGCACCGGGATTATCTCCTCGGCATCTCCGGGAAGAGGGTATATAAGAAGAAACGCTATAAAGAAGACGACGGGCAGTATCCGGGTTTTCACCGTTTCGCCTCTCCCGTCCTCAGGGCAGCAGTTTAACAATGCTCTCCAAGATGGCCACGATAATGGGTATGGCCAGGACCATGATCAGAACCTTGGCCGCCAGCTCCACCTTGCTAGCCACTGCGTTCTCTCCCGCATCCCGACAAACCTGGGCCCCGAACTCACCCACGTAGGCGATACCGATGATTTTGAGCACGGTGGTGAGGTAAAAACGGTTGATACCTGCGCGGTCGGAAAGATCGGTGAGAACCCGGATGACCGCGCCGATACGGTCCACCAGCAGGAGGAAAATGACCGCACCGACTACCAGGCTTATTAGAAGTGCGGTCTCCAGGGCGTGGGCCTGGCGGATGACTACTATGATCAAAGTGGCGGTAAGTCCCAGGCCTACAATTTGAAAGATCTCCACGGCCTCCAGCTCCCTCCGGTGGGGTGGTACCGCGGGCCGCTCCCGTTAATAAAGCTGGAATACGGCCCTTACGGCATTAAACAGTTCCATAATCACCGGTATAACCCAGAGGAGGGCAATGGCCAGGCCGGCCAGCAGGGTCATATAGGCATATTCATCCCTTCCCGCCTGTTTTAAGAAGGTGTAAAAAATGGTAATTATAATTGCCAAGGCCGCCAAGCGAAAAATTAAGCTGACGTCAACGCCTAACATGGCCTTCTCTCCCTTCAACACATTAGCAACGCTAAGGCTGCACCCAGGAGGAACCCCAGGGTACGCCACATTCTCCCCTGGCGGTTGGCATCTTCTTCCGCGGCCGCCAGCTGCCGGTGCAGGTGCTGGCGCGCCAGTTCCAGATTCTTGGCCTGGTCTTCCCGGCCGGAGGCCCCCAATCCCTGGCCGAGAACGCGTAAGATATCCAGGTCCGCAGGGGTGAGGGAGCTCTTTTCCCGTAGGGCCTCTAACCCCTGCTCCCAGGCTTCGGCGGCCGGCAGACCGCGCTCCTCCTGGAGAAGCCTGGCGGTTACCCGGAAAAGAAGGGTCACGGGCTCTTCCAGGCGTCCGCTTATCCGGGCCAGGGCCAAGGGAAGGGGAGTAGCCGTGAACACAATCTCCGTCTCCAGCATCTTCAAAGCGGCACTTAAGGTGCGCAGTTCCCGGGGGCGTGTGAAATAGGCCTGCGCAAGGCCTAAGCCCAAAAACCCGCAACTTAAGATTACCAGTCCTGCGCCGGTGAGTTTCAGCACACCTTCTTCCCCCCAACGTTGACCGACGCCGGCGTCAGCCTTAAGGGCCCCACCAAAACAGGCCTGCCGTCCTTCCCACTAAGGACGGCTTCTACGGTACCTGGGCCCAGACTGCGGCCCAGGACCACCAGGCGCTCCCAGACCCCCTGTTCCAAAAGGGGAGTCCAGCCTGGTCGCCCCTTTAATTCCTCCAAGGTGGACGCATGCACACTGGCCAGGAGGGTGACCCCGCTGTGCAGTACCTCCTGGAGGGCTTCCAGTTCGGCGGGCCGGCCCACCTCATCGGTGGCCACGACGTCCGGCCCCATGGAACGCACGAGCATCAGAAGGCCGCTTACCTTGGGGCAGCGGTCCAGTACGTCCGTCCGGGGACCCACGTCGAGCTGGGGTATTCCTTGATAACAGCCGGCTATTTCCGACCGCTCGTCCACGACCCCGACATTCAGGCCCCGCATTCCCAGCTCGGGCACTCCGATGCTAAAGGAGCGGACCAGGTCGCGGAGGAGGGTGGTTTTCCCGCAGCGGGGCGGAGACAGCAAAAGAATATGATAAGGGCGGCCGTTTTCCCTTATAAGGTAGGGCAACAGGGGACGCGAACACCCTACGACGCTGCGGGCCAGGCGAATGTTCAAGGCGCCGATGTTCTTAAGGGTGCGCACTTCCCCTTTTTCCACTACTGCCTCGCCTACCAGGCCCACGCGGTGTCCTCCCTTAACCGTCACGTACCCCGAACGCAACTCGTTTTCCCAGGCGTACAGGGAGTTGTCCGTCAGGGCTTGTACCGCATGCCGGAGGTCCTGGGGCTTTACCTGGTAGGCTTCGCCCGCCACGGCCGTGGGCTTCCCCCGGACGTCGATCCATCCTTCCCCGCCCAACCAGCGCACATGCAGGGGCCGGTTGGAACGCAGGCGTATTTCCTCCAGGCTCTCCTGCAGGGCCCGGGGCAGTTTAAAAAGGATCTCTTTCAGGTGAGGGGGTAAGATATCAAGTACTTCGGCTACCCCTGCGGGGGCAGGAGGAGTTTCAGACCATGGGGGTCGGCAAGTAGTCAAATTTTCCTACCTCCCTGCAATAATGCTTATTACCCCCATGGCAATTTTATGCAAAAAAATAACCCCGGTCCGTCGGGACCGGGGCGCCTTCGGCCTGCCTCGGCTTAAATATCTTCGGTATCGCCCTGCTCACCCTTTTCCCGGTCAGCAGGTTCTCCTTTGTCCTCCTCATTTACAAAAACAACGGCGTTACAATTAGGGCAGGTAACCTCCACTACCTCCTCATCATCGAGGACGTCGGCGTCGAAACACACGATTTCGTGGCATTGGGGACACTCAACCTCTACGTAATCGCCCTCTTCGTCTTCCTCTCCTTCGTCTTCTTCCTCCTCCAAGTCATCGGCATAGGCTTCCCTTTCCAGGTCGTAGAGGTCCTCGTCAATGTCCTCCAGGTACTCTTCCAGTTCTTCGTAGTCCTCGTGCAGGTCGTGGATAGCCTCGGTAATGTCCTCCAGCAGGGATATAATTTCCTTCAGTACACGCCCTTCCTTATTGTCCTCCAGTTGGAGCCCGGCTACCAGTCCCTGAAGGTACGCCACGCGTCTGCGCAAATCCTTCACGTTAAGGCACCCCTTCCTCTTTATTATTAATTTACCTTTCCCTAGACCCTCTCAATATATGCTCCCGTCCGCGTATCGATTCTTATGACATCGCCCACTTCCACGAAGAGGGGCACCTGAACTACGGCTCCCGTTTCCACCACCGCCGTCTTGGAGCCGCCGGAAGCGGTATCGCCCTTGATCCCGGGCTCGGTCTCCACTACCTTCAGCTCCACAAAGTTGGGCAGTTCGATGCCCAGGGTTTCACCCTGGTAGAAGAGTACGTCGATGACCATATCGTCCTTTAAATACTTGGTTGTCTCGTCCAGCTGCTCCCGGGGCAGGGAGAACTGTTCAAAGGTCTCGGTATCCATAAAGTAGTAGGTATCGCCGTCATTATACAGATACTGCATCTTGCGGCGCTCCACGTGGGCGCGGTTAACCTTTTCGCCCGCCCGGAAAGTCCGCTCGATCACGGCACCGGTCCGGCGATTCTTGAGCTTGGTACGGACAAAGGCTGCACCTTTACCCGGTTTTACGTGCATAAACTCGAGAACCGTATAAACTTCGCCATCCACTTCAATGGTCAAACCGGTACGAAAATCATTGGTGGAAATCAAGCCTGTCCAACCTCCTACAATACCAGGAATTCCTTGCTGGCGCGGGACAAGACCTGGCAGCCTTCCGGGCCCACCAGGGCCACATCCTCGATGCGTACCCCGCCCCACCCGGCTATGTAAACGCCCGGCTCTACCGTCACCACCATACTCGCCTCCAGGGGTTCCTCCGCCCGGGGACTCAAACTCGGGCCCTCGTGGACCTCAAGGCCTACTCCATGTCCCAGGCCATGGGAGAAATTCTCCTTGAATCCTTCTCCCTCCAGATAAACCCGGGCCAAGGCATCTACTTCCCGCCCCGGCACACCGGCCCTCAACCCCTCCAGGGCTAGCCTCTGGGCCGTTCTAACTTTATCGTACACCCGGCGCTGCTCGGGAGAAGCCGGGCCGAGGACCACCGTACGGGTTAAATCCGAATGGTAGCCCCCGTACACGGCGCCGAAATCAAGCACCACCAGGTCTCCCGGAGCCAGGCGGCGCTCCCCGGCCACCCCGTGGGGCAGAGCCGACCGCGGGCCGCTGGCCACAATGGTGGGAAAAGAAGCGGCACTGGCACCCTCCCGCCGCATGAAATACTCCAGTTCCAGGGCGATTTCCCTTTCCCTGACCCCGGGCCTTAGATAGGGCAGGATGTGATCAAAGGCCCGGTCGGCTATGGAGATGGCCTGCCGGAGAAGTTCTATTTCCGTCCCTTCTTTGGTGAGGCGCAACTTTTCCACCACGCCGCGGGCCCGCTTTAAAACCACCTTGCGGGGCCAAGCTCCAATCCCTTCTTTGAGGCGGCGGTAGGCGGCCACCGTGACGTACTCTTCCTCCAGATAAAGCTCATCAACGCCGGCCCGGGCCACCACTTCGCCCAGGGCCTTCCAGGGATCCTGCCCAACCCGGACGACTTCAAAGGCCGGCGCTTCCTCCTGAGCCTGCTCCACAAAACGGCCGTCGGTGAGAAGCCATCTTCCGGTCCGGGTCACCAAAAGATAACCGCTGTCGCCGGTGAAGCCGCTCAGGTAAAAGCGGTTGGCCGGGCTGCTCACCAGAAGGGCCGGTATGTTCTGTTGGTCCATGGCTAACCGCAGCCGTTCCAGGCGCCTCAAGGAGCCTTCTCCTTCTTCCTATTTCGGGCCAGTTCCAGGGCCGCTAGCAAGCCCAGGCGATAGCTCAGGGGTCCGAACCCGGTGATCTGCCCCTGAACCACTCCGGCCGTCACGGTCTGCCGCCGGAAGGCTTCCCGGCTGTAAATGTTGGACAGGTGTACTTCTACCACCGGATAATCGACGGCCGCCAGGGCGTCGCGCAGGGCTATGCTATAGTGGCCCAGGGCCCCGGGGTTTAGAACCGCAGCATCTACCACCCCCCGGGCTTCCTGCAGCCGGTCGATAATGGCCCCTTCGTGGTTGGACTGGAAAAACTCTATCTCCGCCCCGGCCGCATCCGCCGTATCCTTTAGGAGGGCGTTGATTTCGTCCAAGGTCGTATGCCCGTAGATTTGCGGCTCCCGGGTACCGAGGAGGTTCAAGTTGGGACCGTGGATAACTAAGATCTTCATGGGCAGCATTTTACCATATATTTGCCGGTTTGAGTAGGCCTAAGTACCCTGAGCCATCCCCACTTTTTGGCTAGGCGTGATTTAGCCCCCGCTCGCTCCGTGAGCCTCGCGGACCAAACTAGCACTCAATTCTCGGCCTCCGGCGGGGTTCCCGGCTCATTCGGCTTCCGTGCCTCAGGAGCCGGCCCCCGGCCGTCTATGGCCTCGGCCCCCCCTCCGTCCTCAGTTTTGCTGAGTTTGGTCTTCCGCTCGGCTCCAGTCGCTCGCTTACGAGCTAAATCACCCTCATCAAAACCGGGGATACGCCAGCTAAGTACCGCTGATGCTCATGCCGGCAACGCGGATGCTGGGGGCCCCGGTGGATCCGAAAAAGGTGAGATCGGATCCCACCGCCTCAATGGACTTGAGGAGCTCGATTATATTACCGGCTATGGCTACTCCCCTTACCGGCCCCGCAAACTCGCCGTGTTCTATCCAGAGCCCCATGATGCCTACGGAAAAGTCGCCGGAGATGGGGTTGGCCGTGTGCATTCCCAGGACGTCGGTTACGTAGAGGCCGCGGGATACCTCCCGGACCAATTCCTCCGGCGTCCGGTCCCCGGCCTCCAAGTAAATGTTGGTGGTCCCCACCTCGGGGGTAGCCTTAAAGGAACCGCGGGCCCCGTTCCCGGTAGAGCGCACCCCTTCCCTGGCCGCCGTGTAGGTATTATGGAGAAATCCCTGCAACACACCGCCCTCTACGAGGACCGTCCTCTGGGTGGGCACCCCTTCCCCGTCAAAGGGGGCCGAAGCCAGCCCCCCGGCCAGGCGCCCGTCGTCGATGATGTTGACCACGGGCGAGGCAACCCGTTCTCTAACCTTGCCCCGGAAGAGGGATTTGCCCTTCTGGACGGCATCGGCGGCCAGAGCCGGGGCGATAACCCCCAGAAAGTTCACGGTAACATAGGGATCGAAGATTACCGGGGCCCGCTGGGTGGGTATCCTTTTGCCGCCGAGGAGGCGCACGGCCCGGGCCGCACCCTCCCTACCGATCCGGGCAGGGTCGAGGTCGGCCATCTTAAGGCTGTAAGCCAGCCCAAAGCCCGTCTGGCTTTCCTCGCCCTCCACCGCCACCACAAAAATGCTGGCACCGCAGTTGGCCCCGTAATAGGTGGCACCGACGCCCCGGGAGTTGGCCACCGCCACTATATAGCGGCTGTCGCTGTAGGAGCAGCTCTCCGTGATCTTGACCCGTCCATCGGCCGCACGTGCCTGCCTCTCTATCTCCTTGGCCAGCTCGATCTTATCTTTCAAAGGCGTATCCTCTATTTGCGGGTCAAAGAGGTCGAGGTGCGGATACTCCTCCGGAGGGGGCAGGCAATTGTGCTCATCGGGAGTGGCCCTGGCGGCATTGGCCCGGGCCTGCTCCGCCGTTTCCTCCAGGGCGCTCCGGCTAAAATCCGTAGTATACGCAAAGCCTACCCGGCCGTCGATTATGACCCTCAGGCCCAAACCCCTCTCGCGGGCCGTGGTAAGGGCTTCCACTTCTTGCTCCCTTATTTCGATGTTCAAGTCCTCTCCCGCAATTATATAGGCCTCCGCTTCCGCCCCGCCCCTGGCAGCCCTTTCAACTACCTCTTGGGCCAGGGCCAGGTACTTCTTAGCACTAGCCGGATAATCCATCAGTCTTCTCCTTCCTCCTCCAGGATACCTCCCACCACCATCTCCGGGATGCGAATTGTGGGTTGCGCGTCCCCGACTGGCACACCCTGCCCGTCCTTGCCGCACGTCCCGAGGCTAAAGCCTAAGTCATTGCCTACGCGGTCCACCATCCTCAACACTTCCGGCCCGTTGCCCGTGAGGGTGGCACCCCTCACGGCCGGCCCGATCTGCCCGTTTTCGATGAGGTAGCCCTCCGCCACATCAAAGACAAAGTCTCCGTTGGTGGTGTTGACCTGGCCCCCGCCCATACGCTTGACCAGAAGCCCCTTCTGGGTTTCCCGGATGATGGCCTGGGGATCGTCACGGCCCGGGGCGATAAAGGTATTGGTCATGCGGGGAATAGGCCGGTCTTTGTAAGATTCCCGCCGGCCGTTGCCCGTAGAGCGGCGTCCCTCTTTGCGGGCCGTCAGATAATCGTACATGTAATCCTGCAATATCCCGTCCTTGATGAGCACCGTCCTCTGCCCGGGCTGGCCTTCATCGTCAAACCTGAAGGAACCGTATTTGCCCGGGATGGTGGCGTCATCTATGACGGTAATGAGGGGTGAAGCCACTTGCTGGCCCTTCTTTCCGGCATATACCGAAAGCTGCTTCTGGACGAGGTCGGCCTCCAGACCGTGGCCGCACGCCTCGTGGATCATAGTGCCCCCGGCCTCGCCGGCCATAACCACCGTCATCCTCCCGGCCGGAGCGGGCCTGGCCTCCAGCATGCGTACCGCCCTGCCTGCAGCCCTTCTCGCCAGCTCCACAGGGTCATTTTCTTCAAAAAGCTCAAAGCCCATGAGACCGCCGGCCGACTCGTAGCCGGTCTGGATGATTCTCCCATCACTGGCCACGGCGTTGACCATAAACCGGCAGCGGATGCGCTCGTCTTCCACCAGCACGCCATCGCTGTTAGCAATGGTGACTTCCTGGATTACATCGCCGTAGGCCACGCTTACCTGCACGATGCGCGTGTCTACCGCCCTGGCCGCCTCGTTGGCCCGCCGGACCAGGGCCACTTTTTCTTCTATGGGTACCTGGTCGGGACGCTTCTTTACCTGGAAATCCCAATTGGGTTGGGGCTGCTGCCACCTGATCTCCGGTTTGGTCCCCCGGCCGCCCGCCGCCTTCCCTACCTCCCGGGCCGTCTCCAGCAGGCTTTCCCTGGTGAGGTCGTTGGTGTAGCCGTATACGGTGTTGTCTCCCCGTATCACCCGGATACCGGCGCCCTGGTCGAGGCCCGAGTGGACCCGTTCTATCTTGTTGTCCTCGCAGCTTATCCCCGTAGTCCTGCGGCGCTCCAGAAAAATTTCGGCAAAATCCCCGCCCCCTTCCAGGGCGGCCTCTAAAATGGCTTTTAAATCATCCGGTGCGAATAACATGGTTACACCCCTTACTTCCCCGAAGCCTTATACAGAATTAGAGTATTCAAAAGTACTCCCTAGTATAATTCAAGAGGTGGTCAAATATTCCTCTCCGCGGCCGCGAAAACCATATCGGCCAGGGCGGCGCGCAGGCGGTCGTAGTCGCCCCGTTTTCCTTCCACCCATTCGACCTGGAGGACCAGCCGCTTAACTCCCGCCACTTCTACTTCCACATACTGCGGATACCTGCCGGGCTCCAGAGGCGAACTCACGAATAGTTCCCGCTCATCGCCCTTTATGCGGAGTACGAGGTTACCGCGGGTGTTCATGGTTTCATCCTCCACCCCTATGAAGCCCCGGAGGTTCAAGTAGCCGCCCCCCAGGTCCAGCACCGCCTCGGCCCCGTCCCCCTTCCCCTCCAGATCCACCACCAGGCCGTGCTCGAATTGTCGCCCTCCGATGGCAATCTTCCGGCCGGCGGGGTAGTAAAAGGGCCCCACATTGCGCAAAACCCTCATGCCCTCCAGCCACGGGGCTCCGGCCCGGGGGCGACCGCTGCCCCGGGAGGGGAAACGATATTCGGGACCACCGGTACCGTCTTCATCCCCCGGCCCGCCGTCCCTGGCCGCACCTGACCGGGACGGAGGCGGCGAGGGCGGGTCAGGTGCCGCCGGAGCGCGGGCGGGCAGGCTCTGCCGGCCACCGACCGAGCCATTATCCGGCTCAGCCTCCCCAGATCCCCTGCTACCGCCGACCAGGGGCATGAATATATCGACCCGGCCCGATGGCAAGAGAGCTGCCGCCCGGCCCACCGTACCTCCATCACCCAGGGGATAAAAATCCAGCATGAAGCTGGCCTCCACCAGTCCTGCGTTTCCAGCCTTGGCCGCTATCCTCAAGTCCCGTATCTCCGTTAGGGCGGGCAGGCCCTCCAACTGGTGGATGTAATCCTTTACCTTAGGGTAGGCCCCCTCAACGGCAATATGAAAGGGGTATACCATGAAACTCCCCCGTTGTTCCGGTTCCTGGGGGCGCAAGGTCACGACCCTTACCCCTTCCTGCCGCGGCTGGGCCGCCGCCAAAAACTCTTCCCTCTCTTGCAGGATAATACCCGTCTGTTCCTTCCACTCCTCCATTTCGGCTTCTGCCCGGGCCAGTTCTTCCCTTAGCAGGTCCAGCCGGCCGGCGGCCTCCTGCGCGGCCGCCAGTTTGTCCTTCTGGTCCGCCAACTGGGCCTTTAACTGCCTGTAGTAGGGCAACTGCCGGGCCCATACCACCCGGTAGGCAAACACCGTAACTACCACCACTAGAAGGAGGATGAGCAAGCGTCTCTCCCGGGCACTTAAAGTGCGGTATTGGGGCCACTGCATTTGCGCCAATTCCTCCTGTTTCCTCGTCCGGCCTTCTGGGTTTGGACTCCGGGGCCAGTCCCTCAGGACTCCGCGAAGGCGGCCCTGATGGTGAATTCCAGAAGGGTCTTGTCCTCGGGGACGGCCTGGACCGACCGGAGTTCCACCTCTTGCCAGAAGGGGAGGGACTGCACGGCCGCCAGGAATTTCCCCACGGCAGCCAGGGAAGTAGCCCGGCCGGTAAAGAGGATCTCACCGGAAGAGGCGACTTCCAGTTCGGTCATCCACACTTGGGCGGGAAGGGCGGCTCCCAGCTCTTCCAGCAACTCCGACCACTTCCGCCTCTCCCGTACTACAGCTTCCATCTCGGCCTTCTGCCGGCGCAGGGTGTTTATCCGCTCCTCAAGGGCCCGCGCTTCCTGTTCCCGGGGCAGGTAAGAGGCCAGCTCCTCCTCGACATCCCGCAAATCTTCTGCGGTGGCCCGGCCGGCCACTAAAAAAGCCGGATACAGCATTAATATTCCGCCCAATAAAAGAACGCCTGCCACTTTACCCAGCCGGCGGAAGGAGGAAGGACGGGGAGGCTGTAGTTCCGGCGGAAGCAAATTGACCATTACTGCTCGTGCGGCCATCTTATCCCCTGCTTTCCCTCAAGGCTAGGCCCAGAGACACGGCATATTCAGGCCCCAGGCCGTAGGGCCTACCCACCTCCACGGGCAGGTCCAGCTCCATATGTAAGAAATCTATAAGTCCCTCTTCATAGGCTCCTCCGCCGGTGAGGAACACCCTGGATGGGTTTACCCCCCTGCCAGTCTGGGATCCGTAAAATTCCAGGGACCGCCGGACCTCCTGGGGCAGATCCAGCAGGGTATTAAATTCCCCCGAAGTATCTGCCGGCCGGGTTGCCGGCACACCGGAGCCTATTCTCCGGCTGAAGAGGAGCCTTCCCCCCCTCACTAGGACCACCTGGCTCGAACTCGCCCCCAGGTCCAGTATAATGGCCTCTTCCTTCCCGGTCTCCGCTGCCAGGGCCCTGCACAGGGCGGCCGGTACAATGTCCAGGGCCACCAGCTCCAGGCCGGCCCTTTGGCAGAGGCGGTGGTAGGAAAGGGCCAGCTCCCGGGGTACGGCGGCCAGCAGGACTTCTATTTGCTCCCGGGGGCCGGGCTCCGGGTCAAGGACGGCGCAGTCCAGCACCATATCTCCGGTCCCTACCGGCAGATACTTATCGGCTTCATAGGGGAGGCCGGCGCGCACTTCCCTCTCCGGCATGGGCGGAAGCTGCAAATACCGCACCATCACCCGGGGCCCGTCCACGGCGCTTACCACCTGGCGGCCCTGCCAACCCGTTTCCTCCACTACCTGGGCCAGGGCGGCCGCCATCTCCTCTTCATTATCGATTCCACCAGGCGGCGCCTCTCCCACCGCCCGGTACACCCGGCCCCTACCCTGCACGGCCACGACCTTAATCTGAGCCGTTCCTATATCGATCCCCAGTAGACCTTTTTGCCTCCGCCCCACCGGCCACATCACCCCTAACCTCTCCTCCCACCAGGTTTTCCCGCGAGCTCGTTGCGAGGTCCGCCGTTATTCCGCCTTTAAAATATGGGGTGGGCTTCTTCCCAGGACAGTATCTTCAGCTCCGTCACCACTCCCATAAGGAGGTCCTGCGGGATTCCTTCATCGTTGTACCTAATAGTTACGTTACCCGTGATTTTCTCTTCATCCCCTTCGCTTTTGTCTTTCTTGCCTTTCTGCCCGAAGCTGATGCCTCTGGCCAGGACGGCTCCCTCGACCTCCGCGTTGCCCCTGAGGAACAGGGTACCCTCCGTGATTATCGTTGCATTCACCGTGTTGTTTTCCATGTCAACATCGCCGAGACAAATAACGGCCAAGGCATCCCCCTCAGAACCGGGCAGGAGATCCCCGGAAATGGTCACGTCCCCTTCGACAACTATAACGCCCCGCCCGTAATAGGTACCAGAAAGGTTGGCCTCTTCCTGCACGTAATACACTCCGTTTAGAGGGATCGTCCCGCTCCAAGAAAGATCTCCACCATAATACTGGCCCTGCTGCCGGGCCTGTCCTTCGTAATAGGTGAGATCTATGGCTGGAAACTCCGGAAGATCCTGGAGACCGGAATGGATCTGGCCTGTCACCCTGTCGCGGCCCACTACTTCCCCGGAGACATACACATCGCCTTCAATACTGGCCGAACCCGATAGATGAAGATCCCCGTTGAGGAGGAGCCGGGGCGTACTCTCTCCGGTACCTTCCAGGGAGAACTTTCCCTTTATATCAAGATCCATGGGGGACTCTGGCAGGAGGCTCAGGCCCCCCAGCAAACTTCGGGTATTCACCAGGTACAATGAAGCCCGCAGGGTCTTTTGGGCTCCGATAAACTTGCCCACGGAAGTGAGGTCCACTCTAAGGCCCATCCCCTCGGGGTTCTTCTGGAGGGTGACCTCGCTTATTTCGCCGCCGGCGTAGGGCCCCTCCACTCCCGCCATCCTCACGCTTCCGCCGGAGGGCACGCCGTCCAGCCAATCCGGTTCTTCCCTCATCCTGGCTAAGGCCCTTTCGAGGCCTGCTTCGGCTATATAGTACACCTGCACCTGCTGTTCCTGGAGCCGGACGTTCCGGCGGTGGGCACCGGCCACGGCCAGGGCCCCGGTGGCCAGGACTAAAATCAGGGAAGTCATGAGTACCACAAAAAGTAGCGCCTGGCCCTTCTGATCCCGCAGAAACATAGCCTCACCTTACCAACACGCTGGTAGTAAGGGTAAAGGTTTGGTCCTCTCCCATGCCCGCTGCCAGGGTAATCCTTATGAGGAGATCCCCAGTAGCACCCATCAGTTCACCGCTAAAACGCAGGTCCCTTACATAACTGGCCACGGGATTAACTCCCCCGTTTTTCTCGCGCATGAGCTGCTGCCGGGTTGCGTCGTGGTAATAGCGCACCCGGGATCCGTCCTCTAAGGTAAAGGTAACGGAAGTGGCCCTGACCTCATTTACCTCCTTGGCCGTCCGGAGCTCCCGCACCACCCGGTCCAGGGCGATACGGGCGTGTTCCTGGACCTCCACCCGGGCTTCAGTATCCTTGAAGACCCGGCTTTCCTGCAGATACAGGGCCAAAGCCCCGCTGAGGGCCAGGACAAAAACGGTAACGGCTACCACCACTTCTACCAGGGTGAATCCGGCCCTTTTGCCTGCCAAAGGGGCTACCTCCATCCCTTCTCCGCCGTCAAGCTCACCTGCCTGGAGCCCCAGGAGTCTTCGTAGTACACGGTTACGATTACGGTTTTGAGATAACGGCCGGATTCGTCCACGGTGAGGCGATAACGAAAAGAAGGGTTCTCCGGGAAGGCAAGAGGCGGGTCCCCGGGGTTCTCCGGCTCGTCCCGGACCTCGGACAAGGGCCTCCCCTTAATTTCCTCTATTTTGCCCTGGGCCAGGGCCAGGGCTACCAATTCTTCCTCCGAGGAGGCCGACCACCGGCTGCTGACCACCAAGTAATCCACCAGGGGTACCAGGGCCACGGCCAAAATGACGACTCCCACCACCACTTCTAAAAGGGTAAACCCGTCCTGGCTTTTAAGCATAAGGCCCCTCCCTGTACCTCCCAGCTCTCGGGCGGCGACGTGCTAATCCGCACCCTTCCCGTAATGGAGGCTACAATGACGTACACTAATCTCCCGGAAACCGTGTCCTGTAGCGTTACGGTGCCTCCCTGGGGATAGGGCGTGCCCTTGACGCTAAAAGTGACGGCATTATCCTTAAAGGTAGTGGATACGATCTTCACAGTGGGCGGCAGGTACACCCGCTTTATAACCTGGGGCAAGGTTTGTTCTTGGGCCTTCCGTACCTCGTAATGGCTGCCCCCGGCGGCAAAGAAGACGCGGTACTTGTCGCTCTCTTCGTTCAGGGCCGTCTGCTGGATCTCCCGCAGGTCCTGGGCCATCTGACTGGCCGCCACCTTAAGGCGGTAGTAGGCCAGGGGTTTACCAAGGCCGGGAAGACTCACGGCCATGATTACGCCCAGCAGGGCCACTACTACGGAAATCTCCAGGAGGGTAAAACCTCCATTCCCTCCTAAGTCCCGACCGCCCGCCGCCTTTTCCCGCTTGCGGCGCATCCCGGCTTACCCCACCCCCAACAGCCCGGCGTACCAGGCGAGAATCTGAGGGCCCCAGAAAAAGGCCACCAGGGCACCCGCACTCAAAAAGGGAGCCAGGGGCAGGGGATCCTTCCGCCCCTTAACCCGGAGGGCCAGCAGGAATGCACCGGCGGCGCCGGCGAGAAACAGGCCCCCCAGGACGGCCCCCAATCCCCAGGGCCATCCCATGAACAGCCCCACCACCGCGGCGAGCTTGATATCCCCGCCGCCCACATTACCCCTGCTGGCCAGGGCCAGTAACCACAGGAGGCCGGCCGCCGAAAGGGCCCCCAGGAAGCCGGAACCAATAGTAATTTCCCTATTCGACAGTAAAAATCCTCCTCCGACAAGCAGTCCGGCAAAAATCAGCCGGTCGGGTATTAAATAATGTTCCAGGTCGATAAAGGAGGCGGCTATGAGGAAGCAGGCCAGGAACAGGTACTTAACCAGCACCCAGCCCGGCCCCAGGCGGTAAAAGAGCGCGGCAAAAACCGCGCCCGTCGTTAACTCCACCAGGGGATATCGCGGGGAAATTCGCCCCCCGCAATACCGGCAGCGACCCCGTAGAATTATGTAGCTTACAAGGGGTATCAGGTCGTACCAGGCCAGCACCCTCCTGCACCCGGGGCAGTACGAGCGCCCGAAAACTACAGTTTCCCCCCGCGGCAGGCGGTATATCACCACGTTGAGGAAGCTGCCGATGAGTAGGCCTGCCATAGCAACAAAAAGTATTGTAAGCATGGTTCTCGGGTAATTTCTCCTGGGGTAACCATTCTTAGTTCACTGCGACAAGAATTACTGTTGAGAGGGGTCGCTTGGCACCCAGATAATGTTGTCGGAATTCCCATCTGAATCCAAGTCCAAGTCCGGCTCAGCCGACACCGGAGGAGTACTATCCGTGACCCATATATCATCAGTGGCGTTACTCTCGTCAGACCCTTTACTAAGAATAATGAAATGCTTCCCGTCCGAAGTAACCCCATAGTAATATTCGTTGTCCCACGGATCACCTATGCTCTCCCAGTCAATGCCTTCACTGCTTAACGCCTCCTTTAGTTCTTGTCCTCCACTGGGAAACTTTCCTTTACCCTCATCAGAAGCCCAGATTATAAGAACCGTCTTCATAGACTCAAGGTCTGCCTTAGCCCTACTCTCTCTAGCCCTTTCCGTTTGTTCAAGGAACCGGGGCAACGCTACTGCAGCTAAAATACCAATTATAACTACTACTACCACAAGTTCTATTAAGGTAAACCCCCGCTCACTCCGCAATATCCTTCTTAACAATTTCATAATAGCCACCCCCTCTGATCGTTCGAAGCATATTCAACTTTGTTCTCCCACCGTCTCCCGTGTCACCAGCACCAATACTTTCTCTCGCCCCTCACCTCACGCTCCCCACCACCTGGAATACGGGGAGCAGCACGGATACTACGATGACTCCCACCACGCCGCCCAGGACCAGTATCAGAAGGGGTTCGATGAGGGAGGACAGCCGGGCGGCCATCTCGCCCACTTCGCGGTCGTAGAAGGCTCCCAGCCTCGCCAGGAGGGCGTCCAAAGTACCCGTTTCCTCGCCCACGGTAACCATCTCCACTACCATGGGCGGGAAGACGCCGCTCTCCGCCAGGGGCGAGGCTATGCTCCTCCCATCCCGTACCTGCTCCTGGGCCAGGGCTATGGCCTCGGCCAGTATGCGATTGCCTACCGTTCTTTCCACCACCTCC
This sequence comes from Thermanaeromonas sp. C210, assembly GCF_013167955.1. Taxonomy (NCBI): domain Bacteria; kingdom Bacillati; phylum Bacillota; class Clostridia; order Neomoorellales; family Neomoorellaceae; genus Thermanaeromonas; species Thermanaeromonas sp. C210. The sequence continues at coordinate 149,860 of NZ_BLWF01000003.1, read as the reverse complement.
AGGGCCTGTAGAATAGGCACCCCGCTGGACAGCATGGTGCCCAGGGTTCGACTGAACTGGGAAAGGAGAGCCTGGTGCTTAAGATGCCCGAAGACCGGAAATCGTAGTACGATTTTATCCAGGGCATACCTCACCCTCTCCTGTTGGGACCACCTCCAGGCCCCGTAACCCGCGGCGGCCAGGGCCGCGGCCATCCAGGGCCACCACTCCCTGAAAAACCGGCCCAGGCCCAGTACCGCCCGGGTGGGCCACGGTAAAGGGACCCCCATATTGGCGATTATGTTGCTGAACATGGGCAAAACAAAGGTTATTATAAAACCTATCGACAGAAGGGATACCACCAGGACTATCAGGGGATAGGTCATGGCCGACTTAATCTTTTCCTGGACCTCGTGCTCCCGTTCAAAGTGTTCGGCCAGCCTCATCAGGATCTCATCCAGGGCGCCGCTCACTTCGCCCGCCTCCACCGAATATACCATTACCGGCGGGAATACCTGCGGCGATTTGCCGAGGGCGGCGTGGAGGGGGTTCCCCTGCTCCAGATCTTCCACCACCCTGTCTATGCTGGCTTTAAACCGCGGATTGCCTTCCTGCCTGCTCAAGGTCCTCAAGGCGTTCACAATGGGCAGGCCCGCCGCCAGCATGGTTCCCAGCTGCCGGCAAAAGAGGGCGAGATCCCGGCGACCTACGCGCTTCCAAAGCAATGAGCGCAGGTAATCCGGCTGATCCTCTACCGGCCGCAGTTCGGTTATAAAAAGTCCCCGGCTACGCAGGAGGCGGCCGGCCGCCTGCTCGTTGTCCGCTTCTATGAAACCTTGGACGAGTTTCCCAGCAGCATCCCTGGCCCTGTACCTTACCCTCATAACAAAAAGCGCCGGCCTTCCAGGAATAACTGCACCTTCCCGGCAGCCCGGCGACCTTAGGCCTCCCTGCCCTTAGGCCCGTAGCTTTGCGCCCCCGGCTTTCGCCGGGTTTGCCCTGGTAACGGGTTTAGGGGTTTATATTTCGCCAAATATCTCCAGAATCCTGCCGCGCTAACTATTTTCCCCGGCGATTATTCCCCGGGCCTCTAGTTGCTTCACGGCCATTTCCATGGTCTGCATGCCGAAGCGTCCCCCCGTCTGCATATGGGAAACAATCTGGTGCGTCTTGCCCTCCCGGATGAGGTTGCGCACGGCCGGGGTGGCGATGAGTATCTCCACGGCCGCCACCCTGCCCCGGCCGTCGGCCCGCGGCAGGAGCTGCTGGGTCACCACACCCACCAGGACATCCGCCAGCTGGATGCGCACCTGGGGCTGTTGATGGGGAGGAAACACATCGATAATACGGTCTATACTTTGCACCGCCCTTCCCGTGTGCAAGGTAGCCAGGACCAAATGCCCGGTTTCGGCGGCGGTGATGGCCGTGGCTATGGTTTCCAGGTCCCGCATCTCCCCGACCAGGATCACGTCGGGATCCTGCCTTAAGGCTGCCCGCAGGGCGCTGGCGAAGGAGGGGGAGTCGAAGCCTATTTCCCGCTGGTTGACAATGCTCTTCTTGTGGTGATGAAGGTACTCAATGGGATCCTCCAGGGTGATTATATGGCAGGCCCGGCGCTCGTTGATGCGGTCGATCATGGCCGCCAGGGTAGTGCTTTTACCGCTACCCGTAGGGCCGGTGACCAAGATTAAACCGTGGGGTTGGTCTACGAGTTCTCCCACAACCGGGGGAAGGCCCAGTTCGTCCAGGGAGCGTATGGCCGCAGCCACCAAACGGATGGCCGCCCCTACGCTGCCCCTCTGATAAAAAATATTCACCCGGAACCGTCCCAGTCCCGGAACCGAGTAAGCCAGGTCGAGTTCCTTCCGTTGGACGAATTCCTCCCAGCGGGAACCCAGGATCTGCCGGACCACGGCCTCCATTACCGCGGACGTCAGGGGCGGCCAGGCCTCCTGGACTTCCAATTTCCCGTGCCGCCTGAACACCGGCGGCAGCCCCACCGTGAGGTGTACGTCGGATGCGCCAACCTCTGCTGCGGAAGCCAGAACATCGTTTATATGTATTTGCATGGCCGTATCATAAACCTCCCAAAGTCACCCGCATTACTTCCTCCACGGTTGTAAGCCCCTGGCCGGCCTTCTCCAGGCCGTCCTCCCGCAGGGTCACCATCCCCGCGGCTACGGCCGCCTTTTTTATCTCGTGGGAGGGAGCCTTTGCGGCCACCAGGGCCCGGAGGTCCTCCGTCATGACCAGGACTTCGTGGAGGGCCGTTCTCCCCTGGTAGCCCGTGTAATTGCATTGGGGGCACCCGCGGCCCCTGTAGAACACCAGTCCCTTTTTGTCCCGGGCAAAGGCGCGGGCCGGATCCTCGGGGGCGGGATGGTAGGTTTCACGACAATTACGACATATCAGGCGTACCAGGCGCTGGGCCACGACTCCTATGAGGGAAGAATTCACGAGAAAGGGCTCTACTCCCATGTCCAGCAGGCGAGTCACGGCCCCGGCGGCGTCGTTGGTGTGCAGGGTGCTCAGAACCAGGTGGCCGGTGGTGGCCGCCCGCACAGATATGTCCGCCGTTTCCCGGTCCCGGATCTCCCCGACCATTATAATATCGGGATCCTGGCGCAGGATGGCCCGGAGGCCGGAGGCAAAATCCAGGCCGGCCTTGGGGTTGACCCTCACCTGATTTATACCCGGCAGCAGATATTCCACCGGATCCTCGATGGTGATTATGTTCTTTTCCGGGGAACTCAGGGCGTTGAGGGTGGCGTAAAGGGTTGTTGTTTTACCGCTCCCCGTGGGTCCCGTAATAAGGATCATACCGTAGGCGCTCCGGATCAGGGTTTCATAGATCTGCCGGGTGGAAGGCAGGAACCCCAAGCCGTCAAGGGGCAGAAGCATGGTGCCCTTGTCCAAGATCCGCAGTACCACCTTCTCCCCGTAAACGGTGGGCATGGTGGAGACCCGCAGGTCTATGTTTCGCCCTTCCACCGTTACCTGAAAACGGCCGTCCTGGGGGAGCCGCCTTTCGGCTATGTCCATTCCCCCCATGATTTTTATCCGGGACACCAGGGTGTTCAAGATGCCCCGCGGCAGACGGGACACGTCCCGGAGCAACCCGTCCACCCTTAACCTCACCCTTATGTCTTTCTCCTGGGGTTCGATATGGATGTCGCTGGCCCTGGAGTGGACCGCCTGCAGAATTATGCGGTTGACCAGGCGTACTGCCGGGGCGTTATCCGTTGCCGCACCCCTTGCCCCGTCCAGGTCGAAGGCCCCGGGAGCATCGAGCGCGGCCGCTGCCTGGGCAATCCCTTCTCCTTCGGCCGGAACCGACGTCCCTCCTGCCCCGCCCTGCCAGAAGCGGGAGAGCATGGTCTCGATTTCCCTTTCCGCAGCGATGGCCGGCATGATCTCCAGCCCCGTTGCCACGCGGAGGTCGTCCCAGGCGGTAAGGTTTAAGGGATCGGCCATGGCCACCAGGAGCCTATTCCCGTCCCGGCGGATGGGAATGGCCAGGTGTCGCCGGGCCAGGGCCTCGGGAACCAGCCTGACCACGCCGGGATCTAAATTATAATCCTGCAACACTACTTTGGGTATGCCCAGTTGAAATTCCAGGACCTCCAGGATGTCCTTCTCGGTCACCAATCCCAGGCGGGTAAGGACCTTGCCGAGGCGTTCACCGCTTCGCCTCTGCTCCCTTAAGGCCTGTTCCAGTTGTTCGCGGGTGATCATCCCGGCTTCCACCAGGAGGTCTCCCAGCCTCCTCTTGCTCTCCATGCCCTTCAACCCCTCCCCCCTTTAGCCTCCGGCCTGCAGCCTTTGCGCTGCCTCCAGAACTTCCTCCTCTTCCACCTCGGCAATCGTTACCCGGCCCAGCTCCACGGGGAGCACCATGCGCAGCCTGCCCTCCCGCACCTTCTTATCCCGTATCAGGGCGGCGCCAAAGGCTTCCCGGTCTAGGGAGGGCATGCGTGTGGGCAGGCCGGCACGTACCAGCAGTCCTTCCAGCCTCGCCAGCTCCTCCTCCGCGAACAGGCCGCGGCCCGCGGCCACCCAGGAAGCCACCACCATGCCCACGGCCACGGCCTCCCCATGGCGATAAAGTTTGAAACCCGTGGCCCCTTCCAGTGCATGGCCCGCCGTATGGCCGAAGTTGAGGATGGCCCGGAGCCCCCTTTCTTCCTCGTCCTGGGCCACTATCTCCGCCTTGAGGCGGCAGGAATGAAGGACTATTTTCTCCAGCACCCTTGTGTTGCCGGCCAGTGCCTCCTCCAGGTGCTCTTCCAGGTAGGAAAAAAAACTGGCGTCGAAGATAACGCCGTATTTTATTACTTCGGCCATGCCGGCCCTCATTTCCCTCTCCGGCAAAGTTCTTAAGGTATCCAGGTCAGCGGCCACCAGCCGCGGCTGATAAAAGGCCCCTATGAGGTTTTTCCCCCGCGGATGATTGACGGCCACCTTGCCGCCCACACTGGAATCCACCTGGGCCAGCAGGGTGGTGGGAAGTTGGATAAAGGGGACCCCCCTTAAAAGGGTGGCCGCTACAAAACCGGCCAGGTCGCCAACGACCCCCCCTCCGAGGGCTATAACCGGGCAGCCGCGCTCCCAGCCCGCGGCCAGAGCAAGGTCGTAAATATCGGCGGCCACTTCCAGGGATTTGGCCTCTTCGCCGTCAGGCACTTCTTTAAAAAGGGGCGCGAACCCGGCCTTCTCCAGGCTCTCCCTCACCTTTGGACCGTAGAGGGAAACTACCGTCGGATTGCTGACCACCAGGCACCGCCCGCCCAAGTTTAGGTCCCTAAGAAGCTCGCCTATCTGGGCCAGGATCCCCCTCCCGCAATAAATGGTGTAACTTCTCTCGCCTAACTCCACCTGCAGCCGGCCGGCCATCCCTTCAATCCCTCCATAATTTCCTCCACTATTTCCTCCGGACCTTTAGCCGCCGTATCTATTTTTAAGTCGGCAAAGGAATAGTAGGGCTCGCGCTTTTTCAGCAGGGCGGCCACCTCTTCCCGCGAGCGCCCCCGCACCAGGGGACGGCCCGCCGAGCCCGCCACCCTACGCCAGACCGTTGCCTCATCTACTTTAAGCCAGATGACTTTATTGCCCCTGCGCAGCCGCTCCACATTTTCCGGTGCCAGCACCGCGCCACCGCCGGTGGACACCACCGCTCGCGTGCCCTCCATTAGCCTCGCGATCACTTCTTTTTCCAGTTCCCGAAAGTACGCCTCTCCCTCGCGGGCAAAGAGCTCGGCTATGGAGCAGCTGGCCTTCTTCTCGACCTCGGTGTCAGTATCGAAAAAGTTCCACCCCAGTTTGCCGGCCAGGAGCCGGCCCACGGTAGTCTTGCCGCTGGCCATGAAGCCGATTAAGACGATATTACCGGGCAAAGGTCACGGCCCTCCCAACTGGCCCCTATCTCCAATTTTTGCTGTAGCGGCCTGCTTACGCTTGAAAGCGAGCGACTAAACCTGAGCGGTAGCCAAACTTAAGGTTGGCGAAAGGCAGAGGCAGGCCCGAGGCCTGAAGAGCCTTGCGGCCGGCAGCTGAGACAGGAAGTCGAATTTGCCGGGAATCCTGCTGGAGCCTTGAGCCAAGCGCTAGTTTGGCCCGCGAAGGTTTCCGGAGCGAGCGAAAGCCAAACAGGCCACACCTTAAAGCCGGGGATATCTCAGCCCTCCTACACCTGCCGGACATATTCCCAGTACTGCCCAAGGCGCGTACGTATTTCTTCCAGGTGGTCCCCGCCGAATTTCTCCAAAAAAGCTCCCGCCAGGATCCAGGCAACCATGGCCCGTCCTACCACTGCGGCCGCGGGCACGGCGCATACGTCGGACCTTTCCACGGCGGCCAGGACTTCTTCTTTAGTATGCCAGTCCACGGTTCGCAGAGGACGGCGTAAGGTGGGAATGGGTTTCATGGCCGCCCGCACTACAAGGGTTTCCCCGTTGGTAATGCCACCTTCCAGGCCCCCGGCCCGGTTGGTATAACGGAAGAAACCCTCACCTGGGCGGTAGCCGATTTCGTCGTGGGCCTGGGAACCGGCTTTGGCTGCCAGGGCGAAACCCTCGCCTATTTCAACCCCCTTCACGGCAGGAATACTCATGAGGGCCTGGGCCAACAGGCCGTCCAGGCGGCGGTCCCAGTGGACGTGGCTCCCCAGACCCGGCGGCAGTCCCTGGGCCAGGACTTCAAAAATCCCTCCAAGGGTATCCCCCTTTTCCTCGGCCTCGCGGATGGCAGCCACCATAGCCTCGCCGGCTTCCGCATCGGCACAATAAACGGGCGATGCCGTGGCCTCCCGGGCCTCTTCAAAGGAAATAGACCTCCCCACCTCTACCGGGCCGATCCTTATCACGTGGCAGGCCAGCTCTACCCCCAGGCTCTCCAGGAGTGCTTCCGCCACTGCACCGGAGGCCACCCGCGCCGCCGTCTCCCGGGCGCTGGCCCTTTCCAGAATATTGCGCAGGTCTTCCTGGCGGTATTTTAACCCCCCGGGAAGATCGGCATGGCCCGGCCGCGGCCGCGTGACCTGCCGCTCCCGTCCGGCTCCCGGCTCCACTGCCATTATCTCCCGCCAGTTTTCCCAATCGCGATTCCTCAAGTGCAAAGCTATGGGGCTACCCAGGGTGACGCCACCCCTTACTCCGGCCAGGATTTCCACCTGATCCCTTTCAATGGCCATGCGGCCCCCGCGGCCGTAGCCGCCCTGGCGGCGGGCCAGGCGAGTATTGATGAATTCCGCGGTCAACGGAACCCCGGCGGGCATGCCTTCCACGACGGCCACCAAACCGCGCCCGTGGGATTCCCCTGCCGTAAGGAAGCGTAACATTAGCTTGTTCACCTCAAAGCAAGGTTATAGAGGACCTCTCGCATGACCTCCACCGGGGCCTCGCGGCCCGTCCACAAGGTAAAGGCCTCCGCCCCCTGGTAAAGGAGCATGCTCAATCCCGAAATCACGAGGCAACCGCGGAGCCGGGCCCCTTTGAGAAATGCCGTCTCCGGGGGATTATACACGATATCGCAAGCAACTTGACGGGGCCGGAGCAGGCCGGGATCGAGGGGAACCCTTTCGCGGTCGGGGGCCATGCCGATACTGGTGGTGTTGATAACCATGTCCACCTCCGGTATGACTCCCGCCAGCGAACCTTCTTCCCAGGGGGCAACCTCCACGGCCCGGAAGCCCGCCTCCCCCAGGCCACGGGCCAGTTCCTGTGCCCTGTCCTCCGTGCGGTTGGCCAGGGTTAGGGCCGCGCATCGTGCCTGGGCCAGGGCAAAGGCCACCGCCCGCGCAGCACCTCCGGCCCCCAGGATCAGGGCCCGCTTGCCGGCGGGGTCTACCCCGGCTTCCTCCAGGGAACGAAGGAAACCTCCGGCATCGGTGTTATATCCCAGCAGTTTGCCCTCCCGGGAAACAACCGTATTTACGGCTCCGATCAGGCGGGCCAGGGGATGGATCTCGTCCAGGTAGGCCATAATGGACTCCTTGTGGGGGATGGTAACGTTGGCCCCGGCAAAGCCCAGGGCCCTGATGCCCTCTACCGCTGCGGGGAGCCGGGAGGGCTCAACTCCGAAGGCCAGGTAAACCCAGTCCAGCCCCAGGGCGCGAAAGGCAGCATTATGTATCTGGGGCGAAAAAGAATGGGCCACGGGGTAGCCTAACAGGCCTACTAGGCGAGTTGAAGCCGTGAACAATCCCTTCCTTCCCCCTTAAAGGGGCTTTCCGAGGGCCAGCCACTTGAGGACCACCCGTTCCAGCAAGCGGATAAAGCGGGTGCCGATGAACTCTCTCTTATCCAGGGGAACCGCCAGGATGGTATACAATCCCAAACGCTTGCCGCCCAGGACATCGGTGAAAAGCTGGTCCCCGATTACCGCCGTTTCTTCCGGCCTGGTTCCCAGCACCTCCATGGCGCGGTAGAAGGCCGCCGCCCGGGGCTTGCCGGCGCTGGAGAGGGCGGGAATACCCAGGCAGTGCCCTATAATATGGACTCTCTTCTGCCGATTGTTGGAAAGCAGGCAGGCCTTTAAATTATAATTGTTCAAGCGGCAAAACCACTCCTGCACCTCCCGATCCAGGGCCAGCCTGTTCCACTCGGTAACCGTGTTGTCCAGATCGATAATCAGCCCCCGTATTCCACGGCGGGACAGCTCCTCTAAAGGGATCCGGAGCAACGACTTTACATACAGGTCGGGACGCAAATACTTGAGCATCCATACACCTCGGTTGACATTGGCTCACGGGTTATTATATCACATCAGCCTGTACCTTGAAACTGCTCCCAACCCGCGCACCACCGCAGCTTCTGCAGCAGTCCCTTTTTTGACAGCCCCATCTTTTTTATCTTCCCGGCGGAAAGTTTTAGGATTTCTCTGTCTGAAACTCTTTGAGAAGTTTTTGAATAGCCTTCTTCTCGATGTCCGCCTTGTAACATACAGGCGAAAACTTAAGGGGAGCCGGAAAATACCCTTCCACTTCCACCCGACCGTCGGCGTAGACTCTGATCTGTCGGATCAACTCCCGGAGGACGGCCTGCCTGGTGGCGAAGTCCAGGTGGGCTATGGAAGCGGCCAGGCCCTCGGCGTGTCGCCGCACGGATCCGGCCCCGCCGGAGGAGGAGGCGGTTTCGTTTTGGGAGAGCCTTTCCAGACGGGCGAGTTCCTCCTCTGCTTCCCGCCGGACCCTTTCGGCTTCCCGGCGGTAGCGCCGGTAATCTTCCTCCGCAAGGGTTTCCAAGACCAAATAGGCCCGGTCTATCCGTTCCAGGACCCCCTTAGTCCTTTCCACCCTTTGGCGCACTTCGGCCAGCCGCCGGGCAATCTGCTGTCTCGTGCTTGGCTCCGGGGTGATGTATTGTTGAATAACGTCGGGATCGGCCAAAAGGGACGCTACGGTCTGCCACACGGCTGCGTCCAACTCACCGGTGTTCCACGGAGGGAGGGCACACCCCCCTTGTCCCCGGGCACCGGCCTTGCGGGGATAGCGGCGGGGACAGGTATAGTAGCTGTACTCTCCCTTTCCGGAGGACCGGTGGGTATAAACCGCTAGGGTTCGACCGCACTCCCCGCAGATCAGCAGCCGCTGCAGGAGGAATTGCCTGCGGGTGGCCTTAGGATTGAAGCGCTTGCACCTGGCCAGGGTTTCCTGGGCCCGGGCAAAGGTGGCCGGCGAGATTATGGCTGGCACCAGCACCGGCTTCCACTCGGGCCGCTCATCCTTCCGGACCAGGCGTCCCGTGTATACCGGGTTTTTGAGGATCCGGAGAACCGTACTGTAGATCCACCCCTTACCCCTGGGACCCGGGGGATAAAGGAAGGCCAGTCTTTGGGTAACCTGCCAGGGGGTGAGGGGCATCAAGGGATCGGTAACCCAATCGAACATCTGCTTAACAATCTCCGCCTCCCGGGGATTGATCACCAGGGTGTCGTTTTCGGCATCCCAATCGTACCCGAAGGGCTTGGCATAGCACCGGATTTTGCCCCCCGCCGCCTTCTTAGCCTTACCCCGCTGGGTGCGTTCTTTAATCAGGGCATGCTCAAACTGGGCGAAGGCTCCCCGCAGCTGGAGGAAGAGTATGCCCTGGGGTGTCCTTTGCCAGTCAAAATTAACGAATTCCAGCCGCACGCCCGCAGCCTCGAACTCCCGGCAAAGGAGCAGTAAGTCCGCGAGGTCCCGGGAAAGGCGGTCCGGGTCATAGACTACTACCAGGTGTACCCGCCCCTCGGCCACCTGCCGGCGGAGGTAGTTGAGGGCCGGGCGGTCGAGCTCCGTCCCCGTGTAGGCGTCCTCCACTATTTCTATCTCCGTGGCTCCCAGTTCCCGGGCCTTTTTCTCGCCCAGTTCCTTCTGGGAGGCCAGGGAGAACCCCAGGGCCTGATCCTGGGTGCTCACCCGGGCGTAGACAATGGCTCTGGACATCCACCGGCCCCTCCTCGTCGTTTTCGGCCTCGTGTCTCTCCGAGAGCAATCCCGCCGCCGAGGCCCTTACCCTCTCCAAAACCCGGGCCAGAGCCGCATGCCGGCCGGCATCGTCTCCCACGGGGACCAGTACCACCGTAAGGCGCGGCCTGCCTTGGCGGGGCACGATCCGGCACCCTCCCCTTCCCTCATGTTAAAGGCCACCCTCGGGCCCTATTAAAAGATATGAGGCCGGGCCCGTCCGCCCGGCCTGTCTAAACCCCCGCCTTTTTACGCCAGCCGCCATTCATGGGTGTAAACCTTGAATCTCGGTCCCCGGGCCATACCGACCAGGGTTATGCCCAACAGCTCGCCCAGCTGGATGGCATAATCCGTAGGTACCGAACGGGAAACAAGGAAAGGCGTTCCCATCCTGGCCGCCTTGGTAACTATTTCGGAAGAAATCCGGCCCGTGGTAAGGAGGAGTTTGTCAGCCGTTTCCAGCTTCCGGTGCAATAGGGCGCCCGCCACCTTGTCTATGGCGTTATGACGGCCGATATCCTCCCGGAAAATAATCAGGCCCTTTGCATCGGCCAGAGCTGCCCCATGGGCGCCGCGGGTCTTTTGATAGAGCTCCGGACTCCTCTGAAGCTGCAACATCAAGTCGATCACCGTCGCCGGGGATACGGTCATGTCCGAACTGATGCGGCCTTCAAATATACAGTTCCTGGCCTTATCTCCCCTCCAGCCTATATTCCTGCCGCACCCGGAAGTCAACCAGGGAACCCCTCCTTCCGTATCGGGAAATTCCCCGGCAATTTTCACCTCGGCCTTTCCGGCCCCGATTTTAAGTTGGAGCAGCTCATCCAGGGACGTGATGAGGCCCTCATTATAGAGGAAACCCGTTACTAATTCCTCTAAATGTTCGGGAGTGCATAAGAGGTGGACCGTGGGCCGGCCGTTTACCTCGATCTCCAGAGGAAATTCTACGATAATCGCACTCCGTTCCTTATAGATCCGGTCCCGGCTGGCTGCGGTCACGGTATATTCTACTACCGGCGTTTCCCCGGACAAGATCTATTCCCCCCATGTTTCCCGCCTTACCCGGTCAAGGCAGGCAAATAAAAAGAGGGGCCCTGCCGGATAAAGGCCCCCCGCCCTCTCTGGTGGTCTGCAAATATCTTATCCCTACTAATCCCTGCCTAATCACGGATCTTTCTTTTTAATGAGCTCCCCAACACAGCTGCCGGGCGGCTTCCGACTGCAAAAAGCACCCCTAAGCGGGTACCCTCTTCACCTGCACGGCACAGGCCTTGTATTCCGGGATCTTGGCCACCGGGTCCAGGGCCGGGATGGTAAGGAGGTTGGCCGCGGCTTCCCGGAAGTGGAAGCTCATAAAGACTACCTTCCTGGGGACCCGGTGGGTAACCCAGGCCTTCACCCGTACCTTGCCCCGCCGGGATACGATCTCCACCGTATCCCCGTCCTTTACGCCCAGCCTTTCGGCGTCATGGGGGTTGATCTCCACTACCGGTTCCGAACAAATTTCCTCCAGCCCTCTGGCCTTGCGGGAGAGGACCGTGTGGTAATGATAGAGCAACCTTCCCGTGGTGAACAGGAAGGGATACTCTTCATCCGGCTCTTCTGCAGGGGGCAGGTAGTGGACGGCGCGGAACAGGCCCCGTCCCCGGGTAAATTTCTCCCTGTGCAGTATGGGCGTACCCGGGTGGTCGGCAGCTGGTACGGGCCACTGCAGTCCCTTTTCCTCCAGCCGCCCGTAGGTTACTCCGGCGTAGTTGGGGGTGACCCTGCTTATCTCCGCCATGATGTCCTCCGGCGAAGAATAGGGCGACGGGCAACCCAGCCTCTCCATGACCTCTTTCACTATCTGCCAATCCGCCCGGGCTTCTCCCGGGGGTTCGACGGCCTTGTGCACCAACTGCACCCGGCGCTCCGTGTTGGTGAAGGTTCCTTCCTTTTCGGCAAAGGACGCACCGGGCAGGACAACATCGGCCAGCCTGGCCGTCTCCGTAAGGAAAATATCCTGCACGACGAGGAAATCGAGGCCTTTCAGGGCCTTTTCCACGTGGGAGGCGTCGGGGTCCGTAAGGACGGGGTTTTCCCCCATAATATACATGCCCTTCAGCCTGCCTTCCTCCGCCGCCCGCATCATCTCCATTAGGGTTAGGCCATTGTCTTTAGGCAGTTCGGGTACGCCCCAGGCCCGGGCAAATTTCCGGCGCACCTCGGCGTCGGTCACCGGCTGGTAACCGGGAAGGACGTTGGGCAGGCCCCCCATATCGCAGGCGCCCTGGACGTTGTTTTGGCCCCTTAAGGGGTTCACCCCGCTTCCCTCTTTGCCTATATGGCCACAAGCCATGGCCAAATTGGCCAGGGCTATTACGTTGGCCGTACCCGTGATATGCTGAGTTATGCCCATGGCGTAGAGTATGCTCGACCGTGGACCTGCGGCGTAAATTCTCGCCGCCCGCACAATATCTTCCGCCGGTACGCCGGTAACCTGGGCGACCCTTTCAGGGGTATATTCCTCCACCGCCCGCTTCACTTCTTCAAACCCTTCGGTTCTGCGGGCGATGAATTCCTTATCGTAGAGTTCTTCCTTCACGATTACATGCAGAAGACCGTTGATGAGGGCCAGATCCGTGCCCGGCTTTTGCCGCAGCCATAAATAGGCCCAGTCCACCAGTTCAATATGACGGGGATCGGCTACTATGAGCTTAGCTCCCCGTCGCACCGCCTCCTTCACCTTAAGGGCAATAACAGGGTGGTTCTCGGTAGTGTTGCTGCCGATGACCAGAAGACAGTCCGCTTTAGCTATGTCGGCGATAGAATTGGTCATGGCGCCGCTGCCAAAGGTGGTTGCCAGACCGGCAACCGTGGAGGAGTGTCAGAGGCGGGCACAGTGATCGACGTTATTGGTGCCCACCACTCCCCGGGCCAGCTTCTGCAAAAGGTAGTTTTCTTCATTGGTACACTTGGCCGAGCACAAGAACCCCAGGGCATCCGGGCCATGGGATTCCTTTATTTCCTTTAGCTTCCGGGCCACCAGGTCTAAGGCCTCCTCCCAGGTGGCCTCCCGGAAGGTACCGCTGCCCCTGGCTCCTTCCCTTATCAGAGGCTTGGTCAACCGGTCGGGGCTGTGGATGTAGTCAAACCCGAAACGCCCCTTGACGCAGAGCCAACCGTTGTTCACCTCGGGGTTTTCGTATCCTTTGACTTTAACTATTTTTCCATCCTTTACGTAAAGGGTAAGGTTGCACCCTACCCCGCAGTAGGAGCAGATACTGCGCACCTTTTTAAATTCCCATTCCCGGCCTCGACCTTCCCTGACCCTCTCTGTGAGGGCCCCCACCGGGCATACCTGGAGGCAGTTGCCACAAAAGACGCAACCCGACTCCTTTAACCCGGCAGGATCTGCAGTTCCCACCTTGGTCTCTATTCCCCTGCCGGCCAATTCCAGGACGAAATTACCCTGTACCTCACGGCATACCCTTACGCACCGGCCGCACACAATGCACTTGTTGTAATCCCGGACTATGAAGGGATTATCTCTGAGGACGGGCAAAGAAGCCACATCAGCCTTCCAGGTAGTTCCTTTAACACCGGAATTGTACGCGCAGTCCTGCAGGTCGCAATCGCCGGCCTTTTCACACGCAAGGCAGTCTTCGGGGTGCTGGCTCAAGAGCATCTCTATTACGCCCCTGCGCCATTCCTCTATTTCCGGTGTGCTGGTGTGAACTACCATTCCTTCCGCTGCCGGTGTGTTGCAGGCGGTAACCGGCTTGGCGGCACCTTCTACGGCCACCAGGCAGAGTCGGCAGTACCCTAAAGGTCTGAGCAAGGGATGATAGCAAAGGGTTGGTATATGAATTCCCAGCCTTTCGGCAGCCTCCAGTATAGTAGTACCTTCGGGCACCGAAACCCGCCGACCATCTATGGTCAGGGTTACCATTAACTTCTCCTCCCTTCAAAAGACCATAAGTCCCACGCGATAACACCTTAAACACCGGGCCGTTTCGGCCACTCCGTTGTCGAAACTAAACCCCAACTCCACTTCCCTAAAGTCCTTGAGGCGCTCCTCCACCGGCGCCGCCTTCTCCTCTTTACGCGGCCAGCCGGAGGGCAAGCCTACCTCTTCTTCGCTATCGAACACGTCGAATTCCTTCAGCCAGGCATCCAGCAGGTCCTGAGGGACTGCCTCCACCTTCCCGGACGTAAGGTACTGGTCTATGGAAAGGGCCGCCCTGTTCCCCTGGGCAACGGCCTCTACCACCGTCCTCGGTCCCAGGACTATATCTCCCCCGGCAAAAACTCCCGGCACCTTGGTGGCCAGGGTCACCGGGTCCACGGCAATGGTTCCCCCTTTGGTCAATTCAATGCCTTCCGTGCCGTCGAGGAAGGAAAGGTCGGCCACCTGTCCGATGGCCGGCACTACAACTTCACAGGGAAGGAAGAATTCCGAACCGGGCACGGGGACCGGCCGCCGGCGCCCGCTGGCATCGGGTTCGCCGAGCTCCATCCTTACACACTCGACTCCCTTCACTTTGCCGTCCTCCGCCACTATTCTCACGGGATTGGCCTGGAAATAGAACTTTACCCCTTCCGCCTCGGCGTCCCTCACCTCGCACTCGTTGGCCGGCATCTCGGCCCGGGAGCGGCGGTACAGGAGATATACTTCTTCAAACCCCAGGCGCAGGGAAGAGCGGGCACAATCCATGGCGACATTACCGCCGCCGACTACGGCTATCCTTTTACCCCGGGGTACGGGCAGGCCCAGGTTAATATTTCGCAGGTATTTCACCCCGGGTATGAAGCCTTCATACCCTGCCGTCTCGCCTTCCACACCCATTTTGGCGCTATCATGCAGGCCGGTGGCAATAAAGACGGCCTCATAGCCCTGCCACAGCTCTTTAAAGCTTATCTCTTTACCCACAGGCGTATTATACTTGATCTCCACGCCCAGCTCCTTGATGGCTTCGATTTCACCCTGCAGGATGTCCCGCGGCAGTCGATAAGCGGGAATCCCTACGGCGAGCATCCCCCCGGCCACGGGCAAAGCTTCAAAAACGGTCACCTTATATCCCCGCCGGGCCAGCTGATAGGCACAGCTCAATCCGGCCGGCCCGGCACCTATCACCGCCACCCGTGGGCGCCCGTTGTCGACCTTCCCGTCTACACGGGGCCTGCGGCCGCCCTTGAGTTCGTAGTCGGCGAGGAATCTCTTGATGCCCCTTATGGCCAAGGGCTCGTCCACCAAACCCCGGCGGCAGTGTTCCTCGCAGGGATGCACGCATACTCTGCCCAGCACGCCCGCCAGGGCAGTGCTCTCCCTTATGACGGCCAGCCCTTCCCGGAACCGGGATTCCTGGGTACATTCCATATATCTAGGTATGTCCAAGTGGGCCGGACACCTTTGCATGCAGGGGGCGGCAACAATGGATTTATATTCTTGAGGTTCTCGACCACCCCCGGTATAAGCTACCATACGGTCATAATGATCTACGAAATCGAGAACCGGCCTCGCGGCCGACTGGCCCAGCTCACACTTGGAACCGTGATATACCAGGAGGGCTATTCTCTTCAATTGCTGGTGCAGGGAGGGCTCGTCCCTATCCGAAAGCTTTCGCAGAAGCTCCAAGATGAGCTTGGTACCCACCCGACAAGGAACACACCTCCCACAGGACTCCTTCTGTACCGCCTGGTAATACTCTTTAAGGGCGGCCAGGAGGTCTACACCGGTGTCGTTGACGATAATACCTCCCCAGCCGATGAAGGCCCTTAAAGGACGTCCTCCCAGGGGCGGCAGGGAGGTTTTATAAGTCTTACTGCCGCTCCTCCATGTACTGAGCACCAACTTCTCCCCCCAACTCTCTTATTTTTTATGCCGTTGCCTTTACCTTTTCCTTACCCTCCTGTTGCCGGCCGGGTAGCATTTTATTAGGTGAAAGATTTTTACCTTTAGCATAACAGAGATTAGTCCAACCCTGCAAGTGTCTCTTAACTTTTACCTCTCCTGTTTAATTTCTTCAACATCTTTCGCCATTTCCCCTGCCTGGCAGAGCGGCTTTTTGTAAGCGCTAAACCGCGGGCCGCCGGTGTACCCTAATATAGAGAGAGTAGCCTTCTAAGTCGAGATAACTGTATATAAAAGAGCGGGCTTCTCGATACGGGAAACATAAGAACGGGAAATCCCCATCTTGCGGGCTATCTCCCGCTGGGTCTTGCGCAGGCCGTGCATTAGCCCATAGCGCATCTCCAGCACCTTTTTTTCCCTCTTGCTCAGGCACTTGATCTTTTCCAGCACCCACTGCCTCTCCTGGTGGCTCTCCACCACCTCCGCGATGTCTTCGTCGGTACCCAAGACATCGATGAGGGAAATTTCGTTTCCCTCTTTATCCACCCCGATGGGATCGTAGAGAGAAATCTCTCCTCGGGTCTTCTTCAGGGCCCGCAGGTGCATTAAGATTTCAATCTTTATTACAAATCCTTGCATTAGCCCCTGGCTGTCTTAAGAATTTCGCCGCCACCTACCTCAATTCCTGCCTGTTATGCCCTGCCGCACGTCGCCGCAGCCGGTATGTAGCCGCCCGGATCAAAATATGAACTTATGTTCTTTATGGCTTTATGCTAAAAACCAAGTCGGGATGGATTTTAAGACGTGACGTAACGAAAAGATTCCCGGGAAGGACGAAAAAACCTCGGCAAGGTACCTGCGACGCCGGAAGCTAAGGCCGGCAGTTGTTGCAATACGCAAAAAAGGGAAGTAATAAGGATGCCGGAAGGTGGAAAGTCACCACCGTAGTAGACAATACCGTTACCACCAGGGGCCTAATGGGAAGGTTGTAGCCCTGAATTTCGCCTTTCAAGGGGCGACGAATACCTGCAGGACCCCCTATGGGACGAGCAGGTGCCACTGTACCGGGTCTTACGCCGGCGCCGCCCTCGACCACACTTTAAATTATTTATAATAAAACGGAACGCACCTTTAACTTTGTGTTTGAGGAGGGCCGGCAGTTGAATCCTTGGTGCGCTCCGCAGGGACTTTACGGCCGGATAACGCGGTGCGGTCCGCAAGTCACCGCAGGGGTGTTGCCTCCCCGGCCGAGGACCAGGCTGCCTCCAGCATCTTGCCCAAATTCAGATAATCCTTGTACAGGTTTTGATACGTGGCGGCCTTTTCCGGGTCGGGGGTATATGCCTGGCTAAAGCCGCGACCCATCTTTTTCTGGGCCTCCTCAACCTTCGGATATAGCCCGGCGGCCACGGCGCCGAACATGGCGGCCCCCAGGGCACAGGCCTGATCCGCGGCCGCTACCTTGATGGGCATGTCCAGGACATCCGCCAGAACCTGCATGACAAAGTCGTTTTTCCTGGCGATGCCGCCCAGGGCGATGACCTCTCTAATTTCCAGTCCTTCTTTCATAAGATGCTCGTTGATGGCCTTGGAGCCGAAGGCCGTGGCCTCCACCAGGGCCCGGAAGACCTTGGGGGCGGTGCTCCCCAGGGTCAGGCCTACAACGGCCCCCTTGAGGGTTTGATCCGCGTAGGGTGTCCGGCGCCCGTTGAGCCAGTCCAGGGCCAGCAGTCCCGTGGACCCGGCAGGAATCCAGGCCGCTTCTTCGGAAAGGCGCCGGAGGAGGTCATCTTCGAGCTCCCTGCGCAGCTTTTCTCCCGTTTCCCTGTTCACCAGGGAACTTTCCGGCAGCAGGGCCTTTAGAGGCCAGGAAAGGAGTTCCTTGAACCAGGCATAGACGTCGCCGTAAGCTGACTGGCCCGCCTCAAGACCGATAAGGCCCGGGATTACCGAACCGTCTACCTGGCCGCAGATGCCGCTGATTAATTTAGTGCCTATCTTTTCCTTGGGGACCACCATTATATCGCAGGTTGAGGTGCCCATTATTTTCACCAGGACACCGGGGGTAATTCCGCCGCCTACGGCGCCTACATGGGCATCCACGGCCCCGACGGCTACCGGAATGCCTGGGGGCAGGCCCAAGCGCTCCGCCCAGGCTGGAGTTAGCCTTCCGGCCGGCTTATCCGCCGTATACGTGGCCGTGTAGAGGCGGCCTGGGAGGCCCTGGAGGAGGGGGTCGATATGGACCAGGAATTCTTCGGGGGGTAGCCCTCCCCAATCCTCGTGCCACATGGCCTTATGACCGGCCGCGCAGCGGCTCCTCTTTATCCTCCTGGGATCTTCGGTGCCGGTCAAGAGGGCCGGGATCCAGTCGCACTGTTCCACCCAGGAAAAGGCCGCCGACCGCACATCCTCATCGTGACGCAACACGTGGAGGATCTTGGCCCAGAACCATTCCGAGGAATAGACGCCTCCTACATACTTGGTGAAATCCGTACCGCCCCAGTGGCGGGCCGCATGGTTGATCTCTCCGGCTTCCTCCACGGCGGTGTGGTCCTTCCACAGGATGAACATGGCATTGGGATTCTCGCTAAATTCAGGCAATAGGGCCAGGGGCCTCCCGTGGACGTCGACGGGAGCCGGGGTGGAACCGGTAGTGTCCACGCCGATACCCACCACCCTTGCAGCCGCCCCGGGCGGAAGTTTGGCCAGCGCCCCCCTGACCGCGGCCTCCATACCTTCAATATAGTCAAGGGGGTGCTGGCGGAACCGGTTCTCCGCCGGATCACAGTACATCCCTGCGGACCACCGCCGGTAATAGGCCACTTCACCGGCCAGTTCCTCTCCCGTGGCGGCATCGACTACCAGCGCCCGCACCGAATCGGTACCGAAGTCAAGACCCATCACCAAGCTGTGATCATGCTCGGCATTACGGCTCATTTAGCTCACCAGCCCAACAAATTTCGCGTATTTTTCGTCCCATTCCCCTTGGTCTTCGGGTTCATAGGTCTTCAGGGCAAAGGAACGGCGCACGATTTCCCGGCCTTCATCCAGGTTGCTGATTTCCCCCATGGCCATGGCCTGGACCAGGAGGTTACCGACGGCGGTAGCCTCCACCGGGCCGGCCACCACCGGCCGTCCCGTGGCGCCGGCGGTAAACCGGCAGAGGAGCTCGTTTTGTGTACCGCCGCCCACCATGTGAACGACCGCCAGTCTCTTCCCCAGGATGCCCTCCAGCCTTTCCAGTACCCAGCGGTACTTCAGGGCCAGGCTCTCCAGGGCGCATCTAACAATCTCTCCTTTGGTTTCCGGTACCGGCTGGCCCGTTTCCCGACAGTAAGCCTGAATGGCCTCCGGCATATTTTCCGGATTAAGGAAGGCAGGATGGTCCGGATCCACCACGGCCGGAATGGGTTGCGCCTCCCGGGCCATGGCCGCGAGTTCCCCGTAACTGAAATTTTCCCCCATGCGGGCCCAGGTACGGCGGCATTCCTGCACCATCCATAATCCGGTTACGTTTTTCAGGAGTCTGAAGGTACCCCCAACGCCACCCTCGTTGGTGAAGTTAAGTTTGAGGGTCTGGTCATTAATTACCGGTTCCCTTACCTCCGTCCCTACCAGCGACCAGGTACCGCAGCTGATGTACATGTAGTCCGGCCCTGTTGCCGGTACGGCGGCTACGGCGCTGGCGGTATCGTGACTTCCGGGAAGAATAACGGTTATCTCCCCCGCCCCCGTTTCCCTGGCCACTCCCGGCAGTACGGGTCCGAGGACCGTGCCCGCAGGCTTGACGTCCGGAAGCATATGCACCGGCAAATCGAACCTGGTAAGCAAATCGACAGCCCAGGTGCCGGTACGGGGGTTGTACATCTGGGTAGTGGTGGCGTTGGTGAATTCCCCGGCTTTTACCCCTGTGAAAAAGTAGTTAAAAAGGTCCGGGATCATCAACATGGTGCGGGTCTGTTTTAACAGGGCAGGCTGTTGCTGCCGCCAGGCCAGGAGTTGATAAAGGGAGTTGAAGGGCAAAAACTGGATTCCCGTCTGGGAGAAAATCTCTTCCTTGGGGACAAGCTTAAAGGCCTCCTCCATTACCCCTTCCGTACGGCGGTCACGGTAGTGGTAGGGATTGCTCAAGAGGATATCCCTTTCTCCCAGGAGGGCGAAGTCTACTCCCCAAGTGTCGACGGCCATGCCTTTTAAGTTCCTTCCGTAACGGGCTGCCGCCCGGCGCAGGCCTTCCTTCATTTCATGAAAGAGGCGTAAGACATCCCAGTGAAGGCCGTCCGGCACCCGTACAGGTTCATTGGGAAAACGATAAATTTCTTCCAACGTGAGGCGGCCGTCCTGCAGAGTGCCCACTATGGCCCTTCCGCTTTCGGCCCCCAGGTCAAAGGCAAGATAACCCATCCCCGTCCAGCTCCTTTGGCTTTTTAGTAAGTATTATCCCCCTTGCCGGGCTCCGCCGGCGTCCTTCCCGGTCAAGACCTTTACCGTTTCCCGGGCGATCATCACCTCTTCGTCGGTATGCACCACTAAGACCTTCACCCGGGACTCCGGGCTGGAGATTAGGCGGTCACCGCTCCCCTTTTCATTCCGTTCGGCATCCAGCTCAATACCCAGAAATTCCAGCCCCCTGCATATCTCCCGGCGCAGGCTACTGCTCCTCTCCCCCACACCACCGGAAAAGATCAGGACATCAATACCGCCCATGGCTGCCGCATAGGCGCCGATATATTTCTTAGCCCGGTAGGCCAAAACGTCGAGGGCTATCCGGGCCCTTTCGTGCCCCCGGCGGGCGGCTTCCTCCACCGCCCGGTAATCATTGCTGACGCCCGATATCCCCAGCCAGCCGCTCCTTTTATTGATTACCTCCTCCAGGGCCTCGGGTCCGAGGCCTTCCTGGCGCAGGAGATAAACGAGGACTCCGGGGTCCACATCGCCGCAGCGGGTTGACTGGAGTAGCCCTTCCGTCGGCGTAAAGCCCGTGGAGACGTCCACGGATTCGCCGCCAAGGCAGGCGTTGGCCGTCGTCCCGCTGCCGAGCATAAGGGAAACGATTTTTAATTCTTTGAGATCCCTTCCCAGCAGAGAAGCGGCGCGCTGGACCATGAAGGAGAAGGTTATACCGTGAAAGCCGTAACGGCGAATCCCATAGCGCTCGTAAAATTCATAGGGCAACCCGTAAAGGTATGCCCGGGGAGGCAAAGTAAGGTGAAAGGTATTGTCGCACACGGCCACCTGGGGTACTTCCGGGAGAAGCCTGGCTACGGCCTCGATGCCGGCAATATTGGCCGGGTTATGCAACGGCGCGAGGTGGCAGCAGGCTTTTAAAGTTGCCAGAACCTCATCATCAATCCGGGCCGGCCTCCGGAGGCTCGCGCCGCCGTGAACCACCCGGTGCCCTACGGCCTCTATGGGGTAAGGCCGCAGCAACTTGAGGATTTCCTCCAGGGCTTGGCCATAATCGCCCCGAGGTAAGGGTTTATGCAGTTCATCCTCCCCCGCCGTGCGGTCGAGGTGATGAAGGATAGTCTCCGGCCCCCCCACTCCTTCAACCCTGCCCTGAACCAGCACCCTCTCTTCCGGCATGGAAAAGAGTTTGTATTTTACCGAAGACCCACCGCAGTTTATGGCCAGTACTTGCATTCTTTTCCCCCTCTTATTGCCTATAACCCGCCTTGCCGGGAGATTCTTGCGGACCCGGTTTTACCGTGGGAAGCCTTTGACATCCCCCTCAACCTTATCCACAATACCTACTATGGTCATGTCCACCGGGGCATGGGGGACACCCAGCCCTAGCCTGGCGCCGCTGCCCGTAGTCACCAGGACCACTTCACCCTTGCCAGCGCCCACGGCGTCCACCGCCACGAGAGTCTGCCCCCGGCGACCCCCATCCAGGGGCCGGATGAGCAGGAGCTTAGTCCCGGTCAGGCTTTCGTGTTTGCGGGTGGCCACTACCGTACCGGTTACTTCGGCAATAAACATTTTCTCACCTTATTTCCACTTCGTCGTTACACCGGAGCCCGGCGGCATTGGCATCGTCGGTGTCGATGTGCATTACCAGTCTGAACTTAGGGCTAACCCGCACCTGGACGCCCCCGAAGATGGTAGGCCGTTCTGCATCAACGGTGCGTACCGTTACTTCGTCGTTGTCCTTCAGTCCCCACCTTGCGGCATCTACGGGGCTCATGTGGATGTGGCGGTTGGCGATAATGGCCCCTTCCGGGAGGGTAACCGACCCCTTGGGTCCCACCAGGGTAATGGGAGCGGAACCGGCCAGGTCTCCCGAACGACGCACCGGTGCCGCAATACCCAGGTAAATGGCATCGGTACGGGAGATCTCCACCTGAGTACGGTCGCGCACCGGCCCCAGAACCCTGACGTTGGTCAAGGGGCGCAGCTTCGGCCCAACCAAGGTTACCACTTCGTTGGCCGCAAATTCCCCCGGCTGATAAAGGTCGTTCCTCTTAGTAAGCTGGTAACCGGGGCCGAAAAGAATATCAATTTCCCTCTGGGCCAGGTGGACGTGGCGGGCGGATACGGCAACGGGAACGCGTTTAGCCATTGAGGCGGGGGCAGTACGGGCAAGGTTTCTGCCCCGGCGGGCTTCAAGTTCGGCCAGGACTTCTCGGGTTATCAACTCCACAAGGGCTGCATTGGACATTTGGCGATCACCCTGCTCTATGATGGTCAGAGTTCATATTTTTGTACTTTATTCCCGGGCAATGATTATTTCCGGTAGCCATCGTCCTTTACACCAGCTGTTCCCAGACCCCCGGGTGGGGACCGGGAATAACGACGGCATCTACCAGTTCTCCTTCCTCCTTTAAGGGTCGGGACGCTGCTTCTACGGCCGCCTGAACTGCAGCCACGCCGCCGCCGATGATTACCACTCCTTTCCCTCCGAGGCCGAAGGCCGGACGGATATCAAGCAGTTGAACCACGGCAGCTTTAGCAGCCGTATCTGCAGCCCTGATGGCCGCCGTAACGCTGAAGGTCTCGAGGACGCCCAGGGCACCTGCGGCTACGCCTGGCGCCGCCCCGGCCAGGGCGGTAAGGACATCCGGATGGAGGTTACCCAGGATTAAGCTGTCGACCACCGTTACCCCGCCTATCTTCACGCCATGCTCCACGGCACTGGCCACGGCACCGATTTCGCCGCTTATGACAATGAGGCTTTTACCGGGACACGTGGTACGTATCTTTACTTCTACCGGCGCCGCCTTAAGGCAACCGTCGGCGACCATTAAACCCCGGGCGATGCTTTTCACTTCGATGAGGCCGATGGCGACTCCCATCAGTCACCACCTCCCTCAATCACGATTTCACCCTCTACTGCCCTGACTATGCCTCCTATGCTGGCGTGTAAGTCGGCCCCCAGGGTGCCACCGTCGGTGCGGGCTACGAGATCGCCCCTTTGCACTCTGTCTCCCACCCCGACCAGGGGACGGGCGGCGGCGCCGGCTCCCTGTTTTAGCGCCAGGCGCACGCGGGTAACCGTAACTTCACCTTCCCGGAGGGTAGCCGGGCGGGCGGAGTATTCCTGTAACCCCAAGCGCTCGATAAGGCGCCTGGTGGGTACCTGCCGCCCTTCCCGCCAAGGCAAGGGCCCCGACCCGCCCCACCCGGTAGGCCGGAAGCCCTTCTGCCGCAATTCAGCCTTGATTCTCCTGTTCACCTGCCGCGGGGAAAGGTTAAAGGGGCACGCATAGAGGTCACAGAGGCCGCATTCACTACAAAGCAGGGCCTGGGGCAGCGTTACATCGGCCAGGCCATAGGTAACGGCGCGTATGATCCGGTGGGGTTCTAAGGGGTGCCCCAGAAGGTGGCGCGGGCAGAAGTCCGTACACTGGCGGCACTGGCAGCATACACTGAGGGCGAACTTTAAGTCGCGATTGAGATCCCTCTGGTAGACTGCGGCCAGGGGGTGATCTAGGGGAAGTACAATAATGCCTTTGGTGGTTTTGGACACCGGCGCGCTCGGGCTCGTGACCTTACCCATACACGGCCCGCCGTCCATAATTAGATACCGGTCGGCGGAAGGGCCGCCGGCCAGCTCCAGGAGATTCTCTACAGGTGTGCCCACCGGTACTTTCACGGTGGCGGGCCGGCGAACGGCGCCGGTGACGGTAACGTACTTGTGGGTTACGGGTATTCCCTTCAGGGCCTCGTGTATGTTGTACAGGGTTTCGACGTTTATAACTACTGCTCCCGCCTGTAACGGCAACCCTCCCGGCGGGATGGTTTGGCCGGTGACGCTATAGGTCAGTAAATGTTCGTCACCCATGGGGTAGACATCCGGAAGGATATGGAGCTTTAACCGCGGGTAATTCTTTATCTCTTCCTCCAGGGCGATGTGGGCTTCCCGGTATTTCTCTTTAAGGGCTACAACACCCCATTCGGCGCTGCTAGCCTCGACAATGGTTGCCAACGCGGCCAGGAGTTCCGCCGGATATCGGGTCATGAGCGCCTGGTCCACCCTGAGCAGGGGTTCGCACTCGGCCCCGTTGATTATCACGGTCCGGATGGGTCTTCCGGTCTTCAATTTAAAGGCCGTAGGGAAACCGCCTCCGCCAGCGCCGACAACCCCTGCGGCGGCTATTCGGTTGATAACAAAGTCCAAGTCAGTACCCCTTGCTTCCTTCAAGGCGGCCTTCACTCCGCTCCATTTGCTCCTTCTTAGTCTACCGTCCGCAGCGCCCCGGCAATGACTGTCCTCTGTTCCCGGGTGTAGGTACGGGGCGTACATATCCCTTCCCCGGTGGGGCTGGCAATGGTGTGGCTGAAATGCCCTTCACCGCCGATGTTTAACCCGGCCGCCGAGGACGCATTGACCACCACGATGTCGGTACGAAGCCTCCGGGCGTAGGCGGTGATCCGGCCGACATCCCGGCTGTGGATAATGGCCGTATGCTTAAAGCCGTGCTCGACCTGGGCCGCCAGTTCCAGGGCGGCATCAAAGTCCGGAACCCGCACCAGGGGCAGGACGGGCAACAGCTGTTCCTCCTGCACCAGGGGGTGCTCCGGTGGGCATTCCATTACGGCAATCCGGGTGCTTTCCGGGGCGCTGATACCGGCTCGCTTTAAAATAACCGTGGCGTCCCGACCGATGAGATCGGGGTGAAAGTGCCTGCCGTCAGGCAGGATGGTACGTAAAAGTTTTTCTTTCTGCTCTTCCTCCTCCACGAGATAGGCGCCGTGCTTCTGCAGGTGGAGGAGCAGTTTATCGGCTATTGCTTCGACGGCGATGATCACTTTCTCCGCTATGCAGAGAACCGTGTTATCAAAGGCCGCGCCTTCGACGATGCATCTGGCGGCGTAGTCCAGGTCGTCGACGGTTTCGTCCACTACCACCGGCGGATTGCCGGGGCCCGCGGCAATGGCCTTCTTGCCGCTCCGTAAGGCACGACCGACTACCTCCGGACCGCCGGTGGCCACGACCAAGTCCACGTCGGGGTGGCTCAAGACAAGATCCAGGTTCTCCAGGCTTACGCTGTCGCCAACCACTAATAAATCCTTAGGCCCGCTGGCTTCCTGGATGGCCGTATTGAAGAGGCGCACCAGGTACTGGGTGGTCCTTAAGCCCTTGGGATGGGGGAGAAAGATTATGCTGTTCCCGGCGGCGACCATGCTTATGGCGTGGTTGATGACGCAGGAGCCGGGGTGGGTGGCCGGTTCGATGGAGGCGATGAGACCAAAGGGCGCCCTTTCAATAAGGATAAGGCCGTTGTCACCGCTGATGGCTTCAGTCTTTAAGTCTTCAATGCCAGGGGTCAGCCGCGCTGCGTAAAGCTTCTTCCGGATTTTGTCTTCTACGCGGCCGTATCCGGTTTCTTCATGGGCCAGCTGGGCTATGGTTGCCACGTTGTCAATGGCCGCCCGGCGGATGGCCTCCACAATTTTCCCCCTGGCCTCCAGGCCCAACCTGACCAGTTCTCCCTGGGCCTCCTTGGCCGCGCGGATGGCTGCATTGAGATCGCTGTATACGCCCTGATCCCCGGAAGAGCGAATGGTTGGAGACCGGCCTCCTGCCGGCGCCGGCGGACCGCCCGCTGCCGCTCCCGCAGCTTCGGGCGGTTCACTGTAGGTCCCTTGCTGGAGGTTTTTTAAGACTTCGGCTACAATGGTGGCTATGGTTCTTTCGTCGACCATTTCCCTTCACCGCTTTAAGCCGGTAAAATCTTTTGCAGGTCGTTATGGGGACGCGGGATCACGTGCACGGCTACTATCTCGCCGAGTTTACCGGCAGCGGCGGCCCCGGCCTCCGTGGCGGCCTTAACGGCGCCCACGTCACCGCTGATCATCACGGTGACGAGGCCGGACCCTATCTTTTCCATGCCTATCAACTCCACACCAGCGGCCTTCAGCATGGCATCCGCCGCCCCTATAGCCGCAACCAAACCCTTAGTCTCGATGAGCCCTAAAGCTCCGCCCCCCACCCTAATCTACCCCCTTGGCCGAAGGGGACTTTTCCCCGGGCAGTATGCGCGCCACGTCGCTGTGGGGACGCGGGATGACGTGGACGGCGATGACTTCCCCCAGCCGCGCGGCAGCTGCGCCGCCAGCCTCGGTGGCAGCCTTGACCGCACCCACCTCACCGGACACCATAACGGTGACCAGGCCCGAACCGATCTTTTCCATGCCCACCAGCTCCACACCGGCGGCCTTAAGCATAGCATCGGCCGCCTCTATGGCCGCCACCAAACCCTTAGTTTCGATAAGGCCTAAAGCGCTCATAGACGGGTTTCCTCCTTGAGCCTCTTCATTATTCCCTTGGGTGTAATAGGCCGTATTCGGCCTAAAGGCCGCAATACCGTCCCAAATCGTCATGCGGCTTGGCAATGATCCGACTGGCAAAAACGGTGCTGACCTTGGCGGCCTGCTCCCTGGCAGCTTCAAGGGCCGTCTCCACGGCGCTGACCTCGCCGCTGATTGTTAGAACCACCAGCCCGCTGCCCTTGGTGGGTTCGTACCCGAGGATGGTTACGGCCGCCGTCTTCGCAGCGGTATCGGCAGCGGCCACCGCAGCCGCCAGGCCGCGAACCTCTATGATACCGAGTGCCTGATTCCGCATTTTTGCCGACTACCTTACCCTTCCTCTACTTTTGTCCTTTACTTTTGTCCTTCTCCCAAAGAGGCCAGGACCCGGCGGGTAACCGCCGCGATAATCTCCTGGAGTTCGGAGTCTTTAACCTCCAATTGCCGGTCCTGCCCCGCGGAAGCTACAGCACAGGCACCACACCCCGAACAGCCGGGATGGCGCCCGCTAACACCGAGCTTTTCCCTGATCTGGAGCAGCTTCTCGACTTCCTCACAGGGGAGTACGCGCTCCCCACCCAGCTGCCGTGCTGCCAGGCTTATCTTCGCGAAGTGCTCGATAGATTCCATTTTGTAAAAGGCGTTGTAGACGTCAGTACCCATGGTAAGGGCGCCGTGGTTTTCCAGCAGGACAGCATCGTACTTATCCAGGTACTCCCTGATCGCCTGGGGCAATTCTTCCGTCGATGGCGTGCCGTATCGGGCGATGGGAACTGCCCCCAGGGTTATGATGATTTCCGGAAGCACCGGCTTATCAAGGGGAATACCTGCCACGGCAAAGGCCGTGGCCACGGGAGGATGCGCGTGAACTACCGCCCGCACGTCGGGGCGGTGCCGGTATACCTCCAGATGCATTTTTATCTCTGAAGAGGGTTTGAGGTTGCCAGCGATTTTTCGCCCCTCCAGGTCGACCTTGACGATCATGTCGGGCGTCATAAATCCTTTGCTCACCCCCGTAGGGGTGGTCAAAACCTCATTATCTCCTATGCGTACGCTGATGTTGCCGTCGTTGGAGGCCACAAATCCTTTGGCGTAGATACGCCGGCCTACTTCACAAATATCCTGCCTGATTTGATACTCCGAAGCCACAACAAGGACTCCCCTCTTTATCCCGAACCCTTTCTAACCGGTTAAAATGTGCTGCCGGATAAAAGCCAGGGTATTTATGACATCGCCCTTGGCGATTAAGTCGTCGAGTTTGGAGACCCCCATCCGGTTCACCAGGCCGATAATACCCTGTAAGGTCGCAATGCTCTCCCGGCAAACCTTAACGGGATCCTCCCGGTAAGGAAAGACATCCAGGGAATACCAACCGTCATAGCCTACCTTTTGGAGCCAATAAACAAGCTCAATATATTCCATGAGGTGGACGGACCCGACCAGCAGGTCGTCGTCCCAGCTGCGGTAGTTGTCGTTAAAGTGGAAGTGAAACATCTTGCCGTGGGACGCAAGCAAGCACAGGGCTTCCGCCACATTTTCCCCAGCATTGAGGGAATGTCCCACGTCTATGGTGACGCCGATGTTGTCCCGTCCTACCTCCTGAACCAGTAAAAGGGCTTTAGCCGCACTGTTTATATAGGAGTGCGTCCGCGGTTCCTTGGGCTTATACTCCACACAAACCCGGACATCCCCCCGGTATCCGGCTATTTCCCCCAGGCTTTCTACCAACCATCCCCAGGCCTTTGGGTAATCCACCTGGAAGCAGTAATCAAACCCATCCTGCCCCAGCCAGATATTGATTTGACCGGCCCCCAGCCTGGCGGCAATATCCATAGCCCGCCGGGCCAGGTCGACAGCCTCCCTGCGAATGCCGTCGTCGGGTGCCGCAAGGCTGCCGTACTGCCACTTGCGCTGGCCGGTGTGGTCCACACCTATAATGGATGCCTGCAGGCCGTTCTCCTTCAGGGCTTCTTCAACTTCATCCAGGTTGCCATCCGTCACGTCGCCCGGATAGTTCAGCTCCACTCCGCTCAATCCGGGAATGCCCGCCGCCTCTTTGATCCGGTCCGCCACGGGTTTGCCGTCCCGGTAGCCCTTTAGCATGAAGCGGTCGCCGCATCCGTCAAAGGCCCACACGCCGGCGGAAAACCGAATAGGCATTTTTACCTCACCTGCTGGTTGAGATTTAAATCTGGGGAGAGGGCGGGAACGCCCCCTCCCCCGAAAGGCTAGAAGTTAAACTGGTCGACATTGTCCTTGGTGAAATCGGTCGGTGGTCCCATGATAACCGTCTTTCCATCGGGCTTAACTTCAATCTTGCCTACATTGGGCACTTCCTGGCCGTCCACCGGCTTCTTGCCTTCCAACATATCCTTAATCAGCGCAACCGTCAGGTAGCCCAGTTTGGCGGGATCCCACAAAGTAGCTACATCCAGGGAACCATCCTTTAAGTAGGCCTTAGAATCGTTGGGCAGGGCGGTTCCCACGACACTGATCTTACCCTGTAAGCCCTTCTCCTGAACTGCCTGGGCGGCACCAATAGGAGCCGGTGTGCTGATGCCGATTATACCCTTCAGGTTGGGATAGGCCTTAATTAACTCCAGAGCCTTCTGGTAGGCGACCTGCTGTTTTTCGTCGGAGGGAATTTTATCGGTGACCAGTTTCAGGTTGGGGTATTTAGTCTTGGCATACTCTAACCCGTAATTAATCCACGTATTTAGATTGGCCGCCGCAAGGCCGCCCGTTATAATGGCGTACTCGGCATCATCGGTCCCCATGCTCTGAACCAGGAGATCCCAAATATGCTCCCCGTACTCCTTATCGTCGATCTGGTGGATGGACAGGTCGACTACCGATTTGTCGGCCGGTGTATCCCAGTCCACCACTAAAATACCCTTTTCTTTAGCCTTCTTTAGAACCGGGGTTAAAGCCGCCGGGTCGTTGGGCGCCACGGCAATGGCGTCTACCCCTTGGTTGATCAAATCCTCAATCATTTTCACCTGCTCGGCCGCGTCCGCTTTGGTGGGACCGGTGTAGATCACTTCCACACCCAGGTCCTGGCCAGCCTTCTTGGCCCCTTCTTCGGAGGCGTTAAAGTAGGGGATACCCACCAGTTTGGGCATAACGACTATCCGGTATTTTCCATCTCCCGAGGCACCTTGCTGGTCCCCCTGCTGCTGGGACTGGGCACCCGAGCCGCCGCTACCGCAGCCCGCCAAAAGGGAGACTATCAACAGGGCGGATACCAGAACCATCAAAATTCGCTTCATCTCCACCAACCTCCTTTTTGCCTGGCAAAGATAATTAAGGAAACTTGAGCAAATCCCTTCCAACACTTCGTCTCTGCCACATCACCTCCTCCAAGGCGCTGGGGACTCCCCTCCATTTTTAGACGGTGGTGCTCACTTTCCCGGCGTCCTTTCTTACCCCCCTTCCCTGTTTGCTCTTGCCGATGAAGTAATTTAACAACAGTACACCGATTAACAGCGCACCCATGGTAACGTCAACTATAAATCTGTTTATCCCAATCAGGTTTAAGCCGCTCGACAGGACCTGAACGATGCCCACGGCTATTACCGTTCCGATTACCTTTCCGTAACCACCCGCAATATCCGTACCGCCTAACACTACAATGGCCACGCTCTGTAGCAAGTAGGAGGAACCGTAATCAACCTTGGCCGAATTGTAGCGGGAAATCATAATAATCGCCGCGGTGGCGGCCAGCAGGGCAGCATACAGGTAAACTAACATTACTGTTTTTCTCGTATTGACCCCCGAGAAGTAAGTGGCCACGGGGTTGCAGCCGAACATGTAAACGCTTCTGCCCCATGCCGTGCGCTCCAAAAGGATGCCCGTGAGTACGGCAAAAATGATGAATATCAAAATGGGAACCGGGATGAATCCCACATAGCCGTTGCCAATCCACTGAAATCCTTCGGGGAACCCCGATACGGCGCCGCCCTTGGTCAGCCACAGGCTCACGCCTTCAAAAAGGGTCATGGTTCCGAGGGTAACAAGGATAGGCGATACTCCTACATAAGACACTAGAAAGCCGTTTAAAGAGCCGCACAAGGCGGCCGTAACCAGGACGGCCAGGAGGGCCTTGATGATCAGAAACCCTACGGCCGCACCCTCCAATTCGCCGCCGTAGCCGGCCGACAGCACCAGGGCCCCGGCTATACCGGATAGGGCCGCCGTATAGGTAATCGAAAGATCGATTCCACCCGTTAGGATAACAACCATCATCCCGAGGGATATTAAGCCCAATTCAGGGAGCTGGGTGGCCATAGATTGGAGGTTCCCGGAGCTCAAGAACTTGTCCGGAGAAATCACCGACATTAAGGCGAAGAGGCCTACAAAGACGTATAAGAGTATCATTTCTTTACTCGTTTTGGACAAAGCTTCCACCCTCTTTAATTTTCAACATCTATCTTGGGCAAACTCTTCTCTGTTCGTTTCCTCTGAATCACGTCGAAGCTAACGGCCAGAATAATAATCAGGCCTACGATTATCTTCTGCCAGAAAGTCGGGATGTGGGTGAGAATCAAACCGTTGTTAAGGACTGCCATGAACAGCACGCCTAAGACCGTGCCGATTATAGAACCTGTACCCCCCGTCAGGCTGGCCCCACCCAGAACTACGGCGGCAATCACTTGAAGCTCAAAGCCTAAGAAGGCATTGGGGTCTACCTGGCGCATGATGGAGGTGTGGGTGATAGCCGCCACTCCGGCGAGGAAACCCATGTAAGCATACACGAATATTAAAGTGCGGCCTATATTTATGCCGACTCGCCGGGCCGAAACAGGATTGCCTCCTACGGCATACACCGCCCTGCCCATGAGGGTGTATTTCAGTAGCGCCCAGGTCAAGAGGACCATGGCCAGAAAGATGAGGATTTGAATCGGTATCCCCACCGTATTCCCGCCGGCATCGGTGAATTTAAAAAGGGTGAGCTTCCCAAAATCTATGAACCATGAGGGCAAATCGCTAATCCAGGAGCCATTGGTGTAGTAGAGCATCAGGCCGTTTATAATGCTCATAGTGCCCAAGGTGACTACAATAGGCGGTATATTAGCCAGGGCGATTAGGATACCATTGACAAGCCCCAGGAGGACACCGCTGCCAATGGCCAGGAGAAAAACCAGGGGAAGGTTTCCTCCCACGTTCACCATGAATTCCCCTATGATCACCGTGAGGACTGCCACTACCGCACCTACGGATACGTCTATGCCTCCCGTTATGATTACCAAGGTCATGCCCAGGGCCATAATCCCCAGGACAGCATTATTTTTAAGTAAATCGATTAGGTTATCAGGTCTTAGAAAGACGGTGCTCCGGGCGCTGATTAACGCCGACAAAACGATTAATATTATAAATATCCATAGCTCCTTAGATTTGGTCAATTGTCTCATCATTTCAACCCCTATCCTTCTACCAACCCTTAGGCCGTGGCCCTGCCGGGAGCCCCCATGAAGGCTCTGTTCATAATTTTCTCCTGGGTTGCTTCTTCCGCCGTGAACTCGCCCACCAGGCGTCCCCGCCGCATCACCAAAATCCGGTCGCTAACGGCCAGAATTTCCGGGAGCTCCGAGGAGATCATGATAATACCCATGCCTTCCCGGGCCAGCCCTTTAAGGAGTTTGTGAATCTCGGCCTTAGCCCCGACGTCTATGCCGTTGGTAGGTTCGTCAATGATCAGTACTTTGGGTCGAGTGGCCAGCCATTTGGCTAGCACCACCTTCTGCTGGTTGCCCCCCGAAAGCTGCATGGCCAGCATGTGGGGCAGACGCGGCCTTATGTCCAGGGCTTCCATATATTCCTCTACCACATGCCGTTCACGCTCGGTATTCAGCAGGCCAAACTTAGTACGCAGTTTCTTAAGCATAGTGAGGGATATATTCTGGGCCACCGGTTGCCTCAAAATCAAGCCCTCACGCTGCCTGCCTTCGGGTATATAAGCGATGCCCAGGCCCATTGCTTCTTCCGGAGAGCGTATATTTACTTTAACGCCCTCCAGGATAATTTCACCGCTTTCCGGTACATTGAGACCGAATAACGCCTGGGCCACCTCCGTCCGGCCGGCACCCACCAAGCCGGTAAGGCCCAGGATCTCGCCCCGGTGCAGGGTAAAGGAAATGTCTTTAAAGTGGCCCTTCTTAGTTATAGATTTAACCTCCAGCAAGACCGGCCCGCGGGAGGAGCCGGACTGCTTGACGAATTCTACCTTCCGCCCTACCATTAAAGAAATCAGCTTCTCCTCGTCTAATTCTTCCTTCGGGTACGTACCGATGTACTTCCCATCCCGTAAAACTGTAAACCGTTCGGCAATGGTGAATAACTCCTGGAGCCTGTGGCTGACGAAAAGGATGGCAATTCCCTTCTCCGTCAGGGCATGGATGATCTTAAAAAGGTTCTCGACTTCACCCCGGGATAGAGAGGAAGTCGGTTCATCCATAATTATCAGCCTAGCCTTAAAGGCAAGGGCGCGGGCAATGGCCACCAGCTGTTGTTTGGCCACCGGCAATCTTTCCAGGGGCATATGAAGATCTAACTCAATCCCTAATTCTTTCAGGGTCTTCCTGGCCGTGTCTCTGATCTCATTCCAGTTGACCAGACGTCGGCCCTGGCTAATTTCCTTGCCAAAGCTTATGTTTTCCGCTACCGTAAGGTTAGGAAAAAGACTGAAATCCTGATAAATCACAGCAATACCTTGTTGATTAGCATCAATGGGTTGGCGGATATTGACGGGATGGCCGTCGATCAAAATTTCCGCTCCCGGGTCGGGTTTTTCGACCCCGGACAAAATCTTAATTAACGTGGATTTGCCAGCTCCGTTTTCACCCACTAGGGCATGGACTTCGCCGGGCAAAATCTCGAGTTGGACCTTGTCCAATGCACGAACGCCCGGGAAGGTTTTACTTATGTTTTTCATTTGCAAAAAGGGCTTTCCACTCATATGGCCTTTCGTCCTTCCTTACCATCCGAATCCTTATGCCAAGCAGCCTCCGGGAGCCGCCTTGGCTCCCTCCGCTACCACTATTTCTATCCCGGCGCGGCGGAATTTTGCCAGCTCTTCCTCAGGCGTAGCCGCATCGGTAATCAACTTATCTACTGCCCTGACCGGCGCCACTGTCGCCAGCGCGGCCGTACCGAATTTATCGTGATCCACCAATAAAATTACCTCTTTGGCACCCTCAACCATTTGGGCCTTTACCCTGGCCTGCGCCTCAGTAGATTCGGTAATGCCTTCCTCGAGGGTAACACCCTTGCAGGAAATAAAGGCCTTGTTAATGTTGTAGCTCGCCAAGGCTTTCTCTACCAGAGGGCCCACAAAGGAAAAGGTACGGGAATGCAACGTACCTCCTGTACATATAACAGTAATATCGGGATTGCCCACCAAGGCCATGACTACCTTCAGGGCGTGGGTGATTACCACCAAATCCTTCTTGTCTTTAATAAAATTGACGAATTGAAGGGCGGTGGTGCTGGCATCAACAACGATAACATCTCCGGGCCGGACCAACTCGGCTGCCTTCCTACCGATTAACTGCTTTTCGTAACGGTTGCGCATATTGCGAATGTGGAAGGCCGTTTCTTCCTGGGTGGACGCTATCTTTATGGCGCCTCCGTGGGTGCGCTGTAAGTAGCCCTCCTTTTCCAAGCGCTCTAAATCGCGGCGGATAGTTTCTTCCGTAACTTCAAAGGCACTGCTTAGTTCGCTAACCCTGACAATTCCCTGGTCATCCAAACGCCTGATGATTTCTCTCCGCCGGTCTTCGGCCCGCACAACACCTATCCCTCCTTGCCCGCAACGTCCCTCCGTTGTAATATAATGATTCGCCAAATCAAAGCAGATTCCTTCTGGTTTAACAAAATTTCTGCCTGATTATTTGGTATTCCAAACGTTTTATCTTGGCTTTTTCCAACACCTTTTGGGAGGAACCGACAAAGTTCTCATGGCGGCAGGAGGCCTGATTTGGAGCCAAATGCGCAATTTCACAGGGGGTCCGCTAAAGGCTATGGTGGCGTCCAGAGCCCTTCTTGCGGCCCTTTATGAAAAAAGGCCGGACGGCCTTTTACTTCGCTACCCTTGGTCACTGTTAAGGCTTTCCAAGATCATCCGCCTCCGGGTGGGGTATCCTGGCCACTATGGTAATGTCCACTCCCGATGGGCCGTGTCTTCCGGGGCTGACACGACCCGAGACAATAATCCTTGCCACCAGCGCCCTGACCAGGGACTTCTTGGTCGCAAAATCCAGCTCATCAAGGCTGTGCAACACCTCCGCCGCCAATGCCCGCAAATCCTGCGGCCTTTGGTTCCCTCCTTCTGCATCTTGAAGGGCGGCTGTAAGCTCAACCCGTCGCTGCTCCAGCCTCTCCTTGCGCCATTTTAATTCGGCCAGTTTATCTCTGGTGTAGGCGTCCAGGTCCAATAGGCCGGAAGCCAGCGCGTCCAGGAGGGCTTCCCTTCCCCTCTCTATTTCTCTTAAATGCTTTCCAAGGCGTTCTAGCTCCTTATGTATCTCTGCCACCCCGGGAGAAAACGTTAGAGCGGCCTCCACCAGCTTTTCAGGGTCTTTAAGCCAGGAACAAACCTGTTGCCAAACTGCCTTCTCCAAGGGTTCCGCTAAAAGCATCTTGCTGGGCTTGCACCCGGATTTCTTGCTCCCTTGGCTTTTTTGGCTACACGAATACCGCCGTTCTCTGATCCCCCACCACTGGGAGTACACGCCGGTCATGCTGTTACCGCAATCGCCGCAGGTAATCAACCCGCTTAAGAGGTAGTTGTGCCGGCCTTTACCGGCCCATAGGCGCCGGGCCTCCTTCAACTTCTCCTGAGCTTTTGCCCAGAGGGCAGCATCAATAATGGGGGGAACTGAGATATCGATATCTTTGTATCTCCACTTTCCTATGTATACGGGATTAGTTAATATCTGCCTTACTACCATCCGGTGCCAAAGTCCCTTGCGCTTCCGGGTCGGTATCCCCATATCGTTTAACCGCTTGGCCACACCGTTAACCCCTATATCTTCGTGGACAAACCAGTGAAAAATATGCTTCACTACTGCCGCCTCTTCTTCCAGCAGGGACACTTGGCCCGTTTCCGGTTCGTAAGTATAGCCGTAGTTATAAAACCCTATGGGGATGCCTCCTTGCTTGGCCTTCTGGAGTTTACCCCGGATCATTCGTTCCCGGATCTTCTCTTTCTCAAACTCGGCAATTGCCCCCCGGATGGCATAAAACATACGCCCTTCTGGCGTATCCTGCCAGGTGAAGTCCAGGAAATCCAGCCGCGCCCCGGCCCTTTCAAATTCTTCAGTAAGGAGTAGCTGGTGGGCCAACCTTCTGGACAGCCGATCCGGATCCCGCACGATTATAATCTCCACGCGGCCTCCTCGGACGGCTTCGCGTAAAGCATTCAGACCTGGTCGGTCTAGGGTGGCCCCGCTCACACCTTCGTCGGCAAACTCTAATATCATGGTAGCACCTAACGAAATAGCCCGGCGGTAGCAGGCCTCCCGCTGCTCCGCCAGGCTATAACCGTGCTTTGCCTGGTCTTCCGTGCTAACTCTTATATAGATTGCTGCCTGCACTTTATCTTACCGGCCTCCCATACCTTTGGGGCTAGCAGGCGGTATGCATTCTGGAGTCCAGTAGTATCATCGGAAGAATAAACGACCTTGAGGTTAACAAGAAAATTCGCCGCGGCTTTCCTTTTAGGGTTACCGCCAGACACCGGGCACATCCCCCTCCCCTACATCTTACGAGGGTTCTAGATTGTCCTACTACAGGAAAAGGGCCCCAGTTCACGGGGCCCTTTCAGCCTTTAATAAAACGGTTAGCCTGGAGGGTGTATCTATTCTGACTATATTACCGGGCACACAAAACACCATTGGAGCTACTTCTATACCCAAAGCAGCCCCCGGCCGGGGGGCTGTATAGCTCATTTAAACTTAACCTCCGTCAGCACCAGGCGGCCGTAACCGTCCTCATAGTAGGTAAACTCCATTTCTGCGCCCTCCGGAGCCTTCCATACCTCCGGCTTGATTTCTTCGGCTACCCAGAATGGAGTAGGTTGGCCCCCTACCATTGCCTCGATCATATTATTATCGATCCAACCAACGAAAACAGCGCTGACAGTCTGACGAGGGGCTTCCAGCTTTGCTATCCTTTTAATTTCCCACTTCCCCCTGGCAAAGGAGCAGTCAAAGCTAACCCTGTCACCGATGACCAGTGCGGGTATGATACCGCTCTCTTTTATTTCTCTGGATAATTCAAAGGTAACATGGTTAGTGTTGCTGGGGAACTGTATGCCCTCATCAATAGTAATTGCAACTGCGTTCTCACCCTTTTGCCCGCCATATACGCCGGTAATATTTTTATGCAAATTATCCTCTTCATTATTATTTTTATCCGGCAGAACTGCCTCTCCCTTACTACAGGCAACCAACAACAGGGGCAAAACAGACATCAGCAGCAATATTAATCCTTTCTTCATTAAGATGCCTCCCTGCATCTCCCGTCCGGAATTCTTAAGAAACTCCTCTATAGAAACGGATCCTGTTTAACAGGAGCCAATTGTTACCGGCGAACACATTATCCCCTTCTTCTATGGTAGGATAAGATAAGCAAGGCTTCCCATTTTCTCTCCTTCTTAAAATGCACGTGGGTTACCGTTGCTTCCCTTCCGAACTATTAAGCTTCATTTCAAACAACCATGGCCCGTTTAAGGCATAGGGCCATTTAGCTATTTTTACCTTCAGGCGCTGCGATTGTTGAATAAAGGCAGGACTAATCGTGACACCTTCGCGGTTACCCGGTCCTACGGTATACCCACGTATAGTTTCGACTTCACCCCTTTCATTGGTAATATAGATCAGGTTGGGATATTCGGCGTTACCTGCTTTATGGCCGTCCCTAAGGTCGTCTGCTTCCAGGGCTTCGTAAGGAGCTTTATTGTCATTAGGTATCAAGAGCATATTGATACTTAATCCTCTATTCCATACACCCACTCTCTCAATAAAAACTCTGGTATTATGAACATTGCCCACTTCCTGGTTGAGGTCAATTATCTTGGTATTATCAGCCGCCAGATATTGTTTGTAAGGGTTTAGATCAAGACTAAAGGTCAGCTCATCATCTCCCCACAAGATTAATTTTTCAATTTTAAGGGTAATTAGTTCTGGTATTTGATTAAAGGCAGGAAAAACCAACCAGTATTCATTGGGGTTATTACTGGCTTCAACTGCGGGAGTGATATAATATTCTTCTTTTTTATCCGTAAGGATTTTTCCCACTGCTATCCGATAAACCCTTTCGTTCTTGGGGGTGGAAAATGCAAAACGAAGCCTGTTTTCTGCCACACCGAGAAGCAATTCTTTAACCTCAAATTTGCGTCCAAGTAATTCCTGACTGCAATTTATAGCGTATGACTGTTCAATTTCACGGCTTTGGTCATAATTTACCGTCAGTGTTACTGGCTGCAAAGGATAAGATTTATCGCCTATTATAAGTTTGGCCTGCTTCCATACTACTTTGTCTACTGCCGTGAGTTTTTCACCGTTCATCTTTTGTAGTGGGTTATATGTCATCCTGCCATAATAACGTCCCCGGTAAACGATCCCTTCTTCTGGTGAAAAATTTGAGGTATATCCGGGATTGTTAAACAGTTTTTCCCCTCCGGCGGCTTCCAGAGAACCATAGTCTAAATACATATATGGCACTCGGCGATAATTAGCCAGGCTATAGAATAAAAACACCTCTTTGCTGTTGTACCAGATCTTTTCCAGGCGAACGGCGGTATTGGCTTCGGGCACTGGTATTTCTATGTTAAGGGGTGTTACCAGTCCCAACTCTTCGGCCCTTGTTAAGCCCGGGGTCATCGCTGCCAGGTATTGGTGAACCTCTGCCTGCGAGCGGGCTAGCTTAATCCCGGTGTTATTCAACCCGCAACCGGATGTCAATAGAACCAGCAAAAATAACAGCACTATCCGATAGGTTTTACTTGCCATTTGTTAATCCCCTTCCGGAATAAACTTCTTGATGGCGAGAGTAGTCTGGCCCCGGGGTTGTAGAAGAACTCAGTAAGCCCAATTAGCATACCTTTTATTCCCACCTTTGGAGGCTTCTCCTGTAAAGGCTTTGTCAGTGAGATTTCATTTTCAATGCAGCGGGCGGCGTAAGTAGCCAGTTTGGTTCCCTTATCGGAATTAAAGGTATTAATGGCTTTGATTAAACCAATGGTCCCGATGGAAATCAAGTCATCGATATCTTCTCCAGTACCTTCAAACTTTTTGGTGATGTGGGCCACCAGGCGCAAATTATGCTCGATCAGCACGTTTCTTGCTTCCCGGTCGCCCTTCCTTATGCGCTCCAGGTAATACTGTTCCTCCTGTTCGCTTAACGGCTGGGGTAAGGTGTTATTGGAAAGGTAAGAAAGCAGCAAAGCCAGGCCTTTAAGGACGGATAGGGCCACCACCGCCAGCAGGGTAGGCTCCATCGGCATACCTCCCGTAACGTGACGTCACCCTTTATTTATATGGAATTGCAAGGGCAGTGGTGCCTGTCCCTATCTCCTCTGTCGTTATGACTGACGCATTTTCTCCAGGATGCCGGAATTTTCCTTTACTTTCTGGGCAATATCCTGGGCCGACTTAGAGGTGCGGGCTGCCAGGTCCCGTACCGCCTGCGCCACCACGGCAAAACTGCGGCCGTGCTCCCCCGCCCGCGCCGCTTCGATGGAGGCGTTCAAAGACAGTATTTTAGTTTGATCGGCTATATCGCTAATGATGGAGGCCACGGCGGCAATTTCCTCATGGAACTGATTGAGCTTATCCAGTTGCTCTATAATATAACTTTCAATGGCCAGCTCCATGTCGAAAATGATCCGTTTGCTGAAAGCCTCCAGCAGGCGCAAACACAGCTCCCTTCCTTCATTGTACTGCCAGACTATGCGCTTGATGGCCGCCCAATGAAGGTGATAGGCGCCCAAATACCACTTGGGGTACAACCCTATTTCCTGGTGTTTTTTTCCCACCGCCAGGCGCCGGGCTATGTATTCGTCGTCAATTTTTTCGTCGGTAAGGCTGATAAAATATTCCCTTTGGGTCTTGGACAGCCTTTCTACGGTGCTGTGTTTCTTAATTAGGTTGTCCAGATAGGCGTAACGCTGAAGGTACTCATAGAACTCCTTTACCACCCCGTCTGCTTCCTTAATAAAATTTTCCCGCTGGCTATGCATGAGCCTCAAGTCCTCGGCGGTTATATTCAGGAAATGGAGCTGCTCTTTGTAACTGTTTAGCAGAGCCACGTCCACGGCCTTAGTCCGGCTCATAAGGGTATCGGCTCCCCTTCGTCTTTAGAATTAGAACTAGATAATTCGCCTCGGTGGGCCTTTTTTCCTCCAGGTGAGGCCAAATTTATGGCGGCAACATTTAGCTTCGGCCACGGGAAAACCTTTGTCTAGCGGTGCACCCGGTGGGGTACACCCCGGCGGGGACCTGCATATTATACTTTTACCAGGAATTCTCTGCGGTATTAAGGATGGTTTTGGCCATGCGCTTTGCTCTCGCCCTGGGAGGTGGGGGGCTTAAGGGGGCAGCCCACCTCGGCGTCTTAGAGGTGCTGGCAGACAACGACCTTGAACCCCAACTGGTCGTAGGTACCAGCGCTGGCGCCATCGCCGCTGCCCTTTATGCTGCCGGCCTACTGCCGGCCGCCAGTTCCCTTTTTAAATTGCCGTCCCCGCTCCTGTTCCGGGGTATCCCCCGCGTGGGAGGCCTGCCACTGGGCCTTCTAGACGGAAAGTCAATCGAAGGGATGTTCCGGCGTATCTGGGGGGAAAAATCCTTTCGCCAATTAAAGGTGCCTGCCGCCGTGGTGGCCTGTGACCTGTATACCGGTAACACCGTGGTCTACACCCATTTAACACCTGCCCATCCCCTGCCGCAGGGAGTCGTCATGGGAGGTAACGTGCCGGTGTGGCAGGCCGTGCGGGCCAGTATTTCCCTGCCGGCCATTTTTGCTCCCTTCCCCATCGGTTCCCACTTGCTGGTAGACGGGGGCATCACCACCAATGTGCCTGCCGACATCGCCCGCCTCCTCGGGGCGACCCGCGTTATTGCGGTAGAGCTGGGGACCCGTGCCACACCGAAAAACTTTAATAACGCCGGCGATGTTCTCTTGCGGAGTCTCGATATTATGACCCGGAGGTTAACTGACCTCAACCTGAGAATCCACGCCGATTTTGTGCTGTCTCCCCTAAAGGATTTAGATTCTCCTCCCAACTTCTGGGAAGCAAGGCGTATAAAGGAATTGGTAGGTTTAGGGGCCCAAGAGGCGGCCCGGCACCTTCCCCATATCAAAGCCTTGCTCGGCCGGAAAAGTTAGATCCAGAAAGCGCCTGAGCAGCGCCGCCGCCTCGGCCCTGGTGAGGGGACGCCGGGGCCTGAAGCTTCCATCGGGATAACCCCGCAACAGTCCCGCTGTTGTGGCCCAGAAGACGTCACGGTAAGCCCAGGGGGCCACCTCCTCCAGATCCATAAATGCTTTCGCCCCCTGGCTACCCCCTGGGTTAATCCCGATTTTTCTCGCCGTCCGTACCAGAACTGCCACCGCTTCCTGGCGGCTAACCGGGCTTCCGGGCCGGAAACTGCCATCTTCGTAGCCCACCATGAGTCCTGAACCGGCGACCCGTGCCACGGCACCCTCATAGGGAGAGTCCGGAGGCACATCCCGCCAATCCCCCTGGGGACCTGGCGGCAACATAAGGACCCGGTCCAAAAGGGCAGCCAGCTCGCCGCGGGCCAGGGGCTTTTCCGGGAAGAATCTTCCTCTTTCGACCTCCTGGAATAATCCTCGAGACGTTAAAGCCAAGATGTCCAATCGGGCCCAGTGGCCTTCAGGCACATCGGAAAAGTCCAGGTCCATGGCATCCCGACCCTCGCCTACAACCTCACCTTCCCGGTCCTCCACGTCGCCCTCTTCTAAAGTATCTCTGGGCGAGGCGTCTCGTCCCGGGAGGGATCCCTTCCCTTTCTCGTGGTCCTCGGATAGATCCACTTCTTCGGGCCGGTCCATTTCCTCCTTTTGACCCGGCTCCTCAGAGCCGGCGACCCCGGGGTTAAATAAAATGCTTGCCATTACCTCCTCGCTTACCCACCCGGCCCTGTCGCGGAAGCGAGCTATAACCTGCCGTAACCCCGCCGGTCCTGGAGACAGTTCCCACACTCTTACCGGCCGGTAAGGCTCCCACTCTCCTAGGGTGTCGCCCTCGTTGCGCAACATCATTTCCGCTATCCCGCCGGCGTCCTCGGCTCCCAATGTCAGTTGTACTGTTAAACTAGGGGTCTCTTCCTGACCGCCGTTAATATAAATCCAGGGGTGGGAAGGCGGGTGGCGGTCCAGGAGCAAACATCCCTCAGCCCTCCCTACGTTGCCCTTCCCGTCTACGGCCGAAACCTCGAAACAGTAGGACCCATCCTCCAGGTCGCCGGTATCCCACGCTATAGGCCGAGCCTGAGCACCCCACTCGTCGGCCCACCAGGACCGGCCATCGTTCTCCTCCCCCTGCGGGCCATAGACCCACAAGTTCACCCTGTCCAAGAGAGTCTCTTCCTCTACGGAGATCTCCAGGGGGACGGATGCGTTTTCACGCCATAATCCGGCCGGGAGGAAGAGATCCACCCGGGGTGGTAGGTCGTCTTCTCCGTGGGCGTAAGGAGACCAGGGTGTAAAGTTGAGATTTCCCGTAACCTTTTCCCCGCGGCCCTGCGGGTTTAAGAGTTCATGGCGGGGGCCGCTGCTGCTACCCCAGTAATTGTGGGGAGCCTCCACCGTTATAACAGAGGGAGCCTGCACGCCTACAGTGTTTCCGTACAGGTCGTTACGGCTGAATTGAAGCCGGTCCCCTGTCACGCAGCCCAGGTCCACACCGATTCCGTTGGCCGTGATGACATTATCGTGAATATCGGCCTCCACCTCACCGCTCACCACCAGGCCGGTGTCGTTGCCTTCCCAAAGCGAACTTTCTAGGACGGCCCCCGTGGCTGCGCTCAGGCGGGCTCCCACTCCGTTGTCCCGAAAGGCGTTTCCGGCCACTCTTATTCCCCCATTACCGTCGACCAGAAGCCCTGTTGACCAGCCCTGAAACACATTATCTACCAGGTCGAGGGAAGCGCCGCCTTGGATAAATACCCCCGTCCCACGCTCCGAATCCTGCGGACCGGTCAATTCGTTGCCCTGGAGCCGGCCGCCCACCGTATCCCGCAGGGCGATACCCCTTTCGTAAGCAGTAATAATATTGCTAATCGCCTCCAGTTCGCCTTGCTCCAAGTAGGCACCGTCGGCGAAGCCGGCAATATAATTCCCTTCGAGTTCAACCCTTCCCCTGATAACCCTTATCCCCTGCACCCCCGGCCCCGTCAATCTATTGGCCCGTATTACACACTGGGATGATTCTATTCTAAGGGCGGGGCTATAGGAGGTGTCCTCGTCCTGGTATCCTGCCCGGGTTATAATTTCATTTCCGGCCAGCAAGCCTTCGGTGACCCCCGTGAGGCTCACGGCTGAGCCCCGAGCCCGGTAAAAACGGCTATGGGCAACGGTCACGCCGCCCGCAGCCTTTACGTGGACCAAGTCTCGTGTATTCCCCCCTGCCTCAACGGTACAAGCATTCATTTCCACCGTCGTTGTGCCCGCCTCCACCCATAGAACGGACCCTGCCAGGGGGTTCCCCTCTTTCCCAAAACGACATGCTTCCAGGCTGAACTCGGTAACCGGGCGGTTGTTGCTGCTGCCGCTGAAGTAAAGGGCACCCGTGCTACTTCTTTCAAAGGTTACCCCCTTAAATAAGGCCTTGAAATCTTCTACGGAGGGATCAACCAAGACCCCATAGCTGCTGCCCGAAACCTTACCACCGGAACATTCCAGCTGTGCATTCCGCTTTATATACACGGCCTGCTTACCATAGATTTCCATGTTCTCAAGCTTGATCTCCAAAGGAGAACTTGCGCCCCCCAGAACTTCGATGCCGTTCGTGGCCAGGTCGCTGGTCTTGAGAATCCCGTTGCGCAGTTCGAGGTTTGTAACCGTCTCCGCTACGGTAATGGCGTTCTGTTCCTGCGGTGCCGTAACGGTGGCGCCGTTCAAGTCGAGGGTTATCCCGTCCGTCCTCCAAGAAAGACCCACATTAAAGGTAGCCCCACCGGCCACCACCCGCAGGGCATCGCCCTTTTGCGCCGCATCCAGGGCCGCCTGCAAGTCGCTGAAATAAGTGCCCCGGCTTTCGTTGTATACCGCATATACCACCTCCGCAGCGGCGTCCCCGCCATCCTGGGCCGCTAGGAGGCAGGCCGACCAAAGAAGGAACGAGACGAAAACAATACCCGAGTTCCGCCTTAACAACCTTTTCTTCCCTCCAAATGTTAAGACTTCCCTCGGGTATATTCGAGGTTCTTCTTTATTTTTCCTGCCGAGGAACATTTTTCGGCAAAAATATCACCCTGGAAGTAACACGGCTCCTTTGAGGGATACCGCTACCCTCTAAGGCAATAACAGGTTAGTCTGTTTATTTCTTCCATAATCTCTCCTGCTCTATCTTCGGGAGCGATAATATGCAGGTGGTCCCCCTCTAACAATCTGGTCGAGCCCCGGGGAATTATTTCCCTTGTTCCCCTGCTGACGGATACTAACAGACAGTCAGAGGGCAGAGGTAAATCTTTCACCCGGCATCCGCTGGCCGGGGAACCGCTTTCTACCACCACTTCGATAACCGCCGTCCTATCCCCTGGAGCCTGCTTCGCCGCAGGGTCTTGCAGGCCCCTCGTTAAATCCCTCTCTCGGCCTTATCTAGTACTCCCACCCGGTAACCCTGGCGGGAGAAATGTTTCATCAATAAGCTTCCCACATCGCCTGCACCGCTAGCTACCAAAATCCGCGCCTTACCTTATCATTCCCTTAAAGTAAGGCGGGCCGGGAATAAAAATAACCCATCGCCAGCCTGGCTCTGTTTTTCGCTCATCCCTCAGCTGAAGTAATAAGTTTCAATCCCCGCTCCCACCAGGACCAGGAATCCCACCGCCATTAAGAAGGTGTTGTTGCGGGTAATACTGCTATAAAGCAGGGGAAAGTCGAGCCACACCAGGATAAAGGCGGCGGCGTGGACTGAAAGAGGT
The DNA here is from genome assembly GCF_013167955.1 of Thermanaeromonas sp. C210. Taxonomy (NCBI): domain Bacteria; kingdom Bacillati; phylum Bacillota; class Clostridia; order Neomoorellales; family Neomoorellaceae; genus Thermanaeromonas; species Thermanaeromonas sp. C210. Next base: position 105,174 of record NZ_BLWF01000003.1, on the reverse strand, counting down.
TCCCCTGGGAAGGCACGGGCAGTTACCAAAGCTGTCGGGAGCCGGGAAATCGGTAAAAACGGTATACCAACCGGACCGCCTATATTTCCCCTCATAGTGGCCGGCCCTCCACCTCCCTTCCCCGGCTTCAAGGTACAGGCTGAAAACCACTGGGACCGGTTACTAGTATCCGCGAAATGCCCCATCCAGGGGTTGCTGCCACCCGGGGAGACCGGGCCCTCTCGCGCTGAAGGGCCCCAGGAAAGTCTGCATACCGTGCGCAGTTGTTTGGTATACCAATGTTGGGATATTATATTTGCCGCCCTTCCCGCCCGCGGCGGGAATCCTCCCTGTCATTAAAATTTTTTCGCAAGATTTATAGAGTTTCCTTTTCCTCTTCCAGGGCCAGCTGGGCGAAATAGGCCTCCCGGGAATTCTCAATATGTTGCCGGGCCAGCTTCTCCGCCCGATCGGCATCCCGCGCCTTGAGGGCCTCCAGGATCTCCCGGTGCTCCCTGGTGGCCGTGGCCATCCTCCCGGGTACGGCATAGCCCACTTTGGTAAACCCGACGATATACTCCGCCAGGTTGGTGATCATCTGTTCCAGGCGCGGGCTTTCTGCCGCCCGGTAAATAAGCAGATTATATTCACTGTGGAGCTTCTGGAGCAACTCCATATCCCTGCCCGCCCTGGCTTCCTCCATGGCCTTTACCAGCTCCTCCAGGCGTTCCAGCTGCCGGGCCGTAATGTTTTCCGCCGCGAGCCTTGCGGCCAGGCCCTCCAGAACCGCTCGGATGTTATAGATTTCCCATGCTTCCCGTTTGGAAATGCGGGCTACAACCACTCCCCGCCGGGGAACGTGTTCCACCAGCCCCTCCAGCTCCAGCTTGCGGATGGCCTCCCGCACCGGAGTACGGCTTACGCCGAGCTGCCGCGCCAGGTGCCGCTCCACCATTCTTTCTCCCGGCTGGAATTTGCCGGTCAGAATCGCCTCCCGCAATATGTGATAAACCTCACGGCGAACCGGTTGGTAAGAGGTCAGATCCAAGGGTTTCAAAACTCTGTCCACTTTCTCCCTCCTTGCTGGGGTGGCACCTGGTATCCCAAAAATAATTTAGCAGAGCTGCCGCTCGGAGGCAAGGACCCCTTTCGGCGGGAGGAGCCTCCCGGGGAGGGAAAGGACCGGGCCCCGGTCATTCCCCCGGTCTCCTTACTTTTGGGCAATAGGTCAGCGGACATGAATGAAGCCCTTACCCGGGATGGCTTCGCCGATTACCCGCGCCGTCTTTACTCCTCGCCGGTGCAGCTCCGACAGCAAGGGGGAAACTTTCTCGGGAGCCACGGCCATCAAAAGCCCTCCCGAGGTTTGGGGGTCGTAAAGGACGTCTTGTAAGGCCTCCTTCACGTGGCCGTCAAAATGCACTTTCCCCTCCATATAACGCCGGTTATTATAAGCCCCGCCGGGAACTAATCCCATGGCCGCAAAATCCAAAACCCCGGGCAACAGGGGTATTTCGCGACTTTCCAGCACCACATCCACTCCGCTGCCTTGGGCCAGCTCCAAACAGTGACCCAGAAGGCCGAAGCCTGTAATGTCCGTACATGCATGGACGCCTACCTCCGTCATGGCCGCGGCCGCGTCCCGGTTGAGCATGGCCATCCAGCGTCCCATCTCTTCTTCAGTTTCCCGACTTGCCATATCCGCCTTAAGGGCGGTGGCCAGGATGCCGGTACCCAGGGGCTTGGTGAGAATGAGTTTGTCACCCGGCCGGGCCCCCGAGTTGGTAACGATTTTGTCCGGATGGGCTATTCCCGTAACGGCCAGACCGTATTTGGGTTCCTCGTCCTCTATACTGTGCCCCCCTACCAACACGGCTCCGGCTTCCATGATTTTCTCGGCCCCGCCCCGCAGGATCTCTCCCAAAACGCCGGAGTCCACCTTCTTGGTGGGGAAGCATACCACGTTCATGGCCGTCAAGGGCCTCCCGCCCATGGCGTAAATATCGCTCAGGGCGTTGGCCGCGGCAATCTGCCCGAAAAGATAAGGATCGTCTACTATGGGCGTAAAGAAATCCAGGGTTTGAATCAGGGCTATATCGTCCGTCAGGCGGTAGACGCCGGCGTCATCAATGGTTTCTATCCCCACGAGGAGCTCAGGGCTCTGGAGGGCCTGCATCGGCAGGACTCGCAACAACTGGCTAAGGGTCCCCGGACCCACTTTAGCCGCTCACCCGGCACTGCAGGACAGCTGCGTTAATCGAATTCTCTCCTGGGCCACTCGTACTTACCTCCCTTGCCTTCCGGAAACGGTCTTCGTTCCCTTTACCACCGCCTTCATTTTACCACAAAGGGGTTAAGTTAATTATAACCCGTCGTTATGAGACCTTTTGCGCCGCAGGGTGCGTACCAAATCCCGCAAAAGTTCCCGCTCCTCCGGAAGGCAAGTATCCAGGAAAGAAACTATCTCTTCCTTTTCACCGCCGTGGCCCTCGACAGCGGCGGGGCGGTACTGGTTAATAATCCTTACGAACTGAATCAGTCCCCGGATTTCTTCATCTCCCCATGAGCGCAAAAGATTCACCAGTTCTTGCACGGCGCTGCGCTGCAGGCTGGAAGGCAGGGGCACCTCGTCTTCCATCAGGAAGTAACAGCTGGAAACCCCTAAAGCCTCCGATAGGCGGTGCAAAGTGGTCAGGGAGGGCAGAATGCGGTCGGTTTCGATTTGGCCGATAAGGCTGTGGGAAATCCCTACCTGATCGGCTAGTTCCTTCTGGGTGAGTCCCATCTTTTCCCGCAATCGCCTTAATTTGCTGCCCAGGCTTTCCCCTCGTTCCGCCTGTAAAAGGGAACTGGTGCTCACTTCCAGGGCAGCGGCCAGTTTCTCCAGGGTCTTCAAGGAGGCCGTGGACCGACCCCTCTCTATTTCGCTAATGTGGGCCAGGGAGACTCCCGATTTGCGGCTCAATTCGTTTAAGGTAAGACCTTTTTGCTCCCGCAGCCTGCGGAGCTTGGCGCCGAGCTGGTTGTTGTCCCCTCCGGGTGGGCTACCGTTTTCTTCCTGGAAGTAACTCGCGTCCACCCCCAGGATGCTAGCCACTTCGGCCAGGGTGGCCGCCGAAAGGCGCCGCGTACCTTCCTCCACCTCTCTCATGCAGTCGGGGGCAATGTCCAGCATATCGGCCAGAGCTTCCAAGGATATCCCGCGCTCCATCCTGAGCTGTCTCAGCTTCGGGCCTATGGATGCACTCATCAACCTTCACCTACTTTTTCCTTGCTAACTTCCCAGGTTTGCCGTGACCCTTACTTCACCGCTCATTCTGGCAACAAAACGCGGAATCCACTCGTGGTGGGCAGGGGCATAGAGGTGGTTGTAGCTGGCCAGAATTTGCCGGTAAAGGATCCCGTCAAAGCCGTCCTCGACTCCGTTACCCCGCAGCACGCGGTAGGCAAAACCGATCTTTTCCCTCTCCAGATTGATAACTCGCGAATGGTGGAATTCGTGGCCCTTCACCCGGCTCCCCGGACTGAAAAAGGGATTGCCGGGCCGGGCCTCCAGCAGGGTATAGCCGTGACCCTGGGGTTTCTTTTCCAATTGAACATCCAGGGGCAGCGCGCCTACCATTTCGAAGACCTTGCCGTCCAGGTACAGCCGGCGGGCCAGGTATATTAGCCCCCCGCATTCGGCATAAATGGGCAGGCCTTCCTCCGCCGCCCGGCGGATGGACCTCCGCAGGGCGGCATTGGCCTCCAGCTCCGCGGCGAAGACTTCAGGGAAGCCTCCCCCGATGTACAGCCCGTCGACGGCCGGCAAACAACTATCTTTCAGGCTGTCCACCAGCACCAGCCTCGCACCGGCCCCGACCAAAGCTTCTAGGTTTTCCGGGTAATAAAAATGAAAAACCCGGTCCTTGATTACGCCAAGACTGACGCCCCTCTGAGGAGCAGAGTAGCCGGGAACCCCCTCACCCGGCACGGGCCGCGCCGTTCTGGCTATATCCCAAATCCGATCCACGTCCACGGCTCCCTCCACGGCCGCCCTGGTGGCCTCCAGGGCCCGGTGCAGGTCTTCCCTTTCCGCCGCCGGTATAAGGCCCAGGTGCCGGTCGGGTATGAGGTAGGCGTCGTCCTTAGGTAAGGCCCCCAGGACGGGCAGGTCGGTATATTCTTCTATAGCCCGCCGCAGCATATTTTCATGGCGGGGTCGGGCCACCCGGTTAAGGATGACGCCGGAGAGCCTCAGCCGGGAATCAAAATCCTGGAAGCCCCTTACCAGTGCTGCAACGCTCCGGGTCATGCGCGTGGTATCCACCACCAGAAGCACCGGCGCCTCCAGGGCCAGGGCAATCTCTGCCGTACTGCCGCTACCCTTCATATCCAGGCCGTCGAAAAGACCCATTGCCCCCTCAATTACCGCTACATCTGCCTCGCGGCAGCCCCATACAAACAGACGCCTGAGCTCCTGGGGGCTCACAAAATACAAGTCCAGGTTACGGCACGGTCGTCCGGCTGCCAGGGAGAGCCAGCTGGGATCGATGAAATCGGGGCCCTTTTTAAAGGGTTGCACCCTTAATCCCCTTTTAACCAGGGCGGCAACAAGACCCAGGGTCAAAATTGTCTTGCCGGAACGTCCATGGGGCGCGGCTAAAACCACTCTAGGTATGTCTCGGCCGGAAGTCATGGTTTCTCCCTTTCTCGCCGGGCAAGGAGCTCACCTCTTCAACGCCCAAGAGGTTGCGGAAATGGTCTCCCCCCACTCGTTGAACAAAGGTGGCCAACCTCTCGCCGGGTTTGCCTTCCCTTATCCAGAAATCCAGAATAAGACGGATTCGGCGGCAAATCTCCCCGTAGTCCACGGGTTTGGCCGGTACAAAGGGAAAAACAACTTGTCCCAGGGAAGGCCGGGCACCTCCCCTACCTCCCACCAGTATGGCCGCTCCGCGGTTAGGGCCCATTTTGATACCCCGGGGAGCTGCCTGGGCACAGGACGTACACAGCACGCAACGCTCCTTATTTATAGTGACGGAAGTTCCCTCCGGTGTCCGTTTAGGCCGGATGGCCCCTGCCGGGCACCAGGATACGAGAAGACCGATATCCTCATTGGCAGCAATCAGCTCTCTATCGTTTACCTCGGGAACGTCCGCGAAGACTCCGACAATCCCGATGTCCGCCTCTACGCTGCCGCCACAGCTGTTGGGGCAACCGCTGATGGATACCTTCAGCTGCGCCGGGAGGCCGGAGACCGTAAAGTACCGGTATAGGTAATCTCCCAAGACCTTGGCTATACTGGGGGCATCCACGGCTGCATTTTGGCAATGCACAAAGGAAGTACAGCACTTGATCTGGTGCAAAGTCCGGCCCGTCCCCCCCACGGGGAAGCCGGCCGCGGCCAGCTCCTTCAGCAGGATATCCAACTTGGAAGGATCCACCCCTACCAACTCAAATCCTTGCCGAAAGGTACGCCGCCCGGTTAGGGCATATCTCTTGATAAAACCCGCCAATTTACGCAGGGAGGCCGCGGCCAGAAGGCCGTTGGGAGGCAGGAGGATTCTAACACTCCATAGCTCACTACCGTCCCGGGCCGTGTGTTTGATTATGCCCGGCCCGACTTCTTCATGCCAGACCCAGCTTCCCGCCTTCTCCTTAAGGTAAGGCGGCAATTCGCGCCGGAAATCGGGCATAATACCCGCTGGAAGTTCGCCTGCTTCGGTCACCGGCTTCCCTCCTTGAATTAAGGAGCAGAAGATTGTACGACGCTTTTCTGAATAATTGCGCCTACGGCTCGAGACCTAGTTCCCTCCGAATGCGCTCGAGCCCCCACCGGCTCACGAAATCACCCATTCGCTCCTTGGTCTTGCCATGTTCTGTCCAGAGCTCCAGAAGGGCACCGAAGAGATCGCCCAGCAGGGGGTAATCTTCTGGGCCCCGCACCGGTATGAAGGGTACCAGGACATGTCCGACCATGGGACCCTGCCCTCCCCGGCGGCCGTATTTTCCCCCCACTACCCAGGCCACTCCCCGCTCCCGGCCCGGCTCTATGGCTGGACAGAAGTTGATACAGGTCATGCATCGAAGACATTTCTCACCCTCTATCTCCACCCGCAGGCCACGAGAACCCTCATGAATTTTTAATGCTGTTCCCGGGCAAGCCTCGGCCAGTTCCCGCCAAGGGCCGCCCCTCGCCACCCACTCGCCGAACTTTTGTTCGTCCACCAGGGGGAGATCCCGGTAGACGCCTACAAAAGAATTGTCCCGCTGCATCATGGCCCGAATACAGTCGTTAGGGCAGCCCCCCACCCCGCTCTTGCATTTATGGGGAAAGCCCGGGTACTGCTGGTCCTCCATGAAGCGTTCCCCCAAATAAGTGGCTAGGGCCGGTGCGTCGATCAGGGCAGCGTCACACCGCGCCGGACCGCAGCATGCTATGACGCACCGCAGATCGTCTCCCGTAGACCCAACGTCCAGGCCGAGCCTGTTCAGTTCACGCACCAGGGGAACCATATTTTCCCGTGGGGTATAAATCTCCAGGGTGCCACCCGTGGTGAAGTGTATCAAACCCAGGCCGTAATCCTCGGCCAGGTCGGCCAGGGCCTCTAAGGTGGCTGCGCTCACCCAGCCTCCGGCGGGGCAGAGAATCCGGAGAAAGGGCGATTCCTCCAGCAAATCGGGGTAGCGGCTGGAGCGGGTCGAAGCCCCGGCAGGTATTTCAGGAATGGAGACGTAACCGCCGCCCTCAAAGGCTGGAAGGCCATCTTTAAGTCCTGCTTCATAGAGGGCCAAAGGGTAGCCGGTGGCGGCCAGCTCTCTGACGTGGCTGGGGTACTTCCCCTCCAACAGCAGCCGGCAAAGGGCCGTTCCGTCGGCAGGCTTAGCCATGTTAACACTCCTTAGGCATGGGTAATCCGGTTATCTTGCTGATTTCTCCAATGGGATTTCCCGGGAAAAGCTTATAAATCTTCTTCTTTTCCCAGCCGCTCAGTTTAATTAAAGTGCGCAAGGTACACAGTGTCTCGTGTTGAGAATAATAGTTATAGCTTAATTCCAGGATGTGCCAGTGTTCCTTGGTGAGATGGATACCCCGTTCTAATGCCCTGGCGGCAATCCTTTCCCTCTGAGCATTAGAAAGGCTCATCTCCATCCCTCCTTGAATCAATTTTAGCACAAGAATCAACAATTGGGGCCAGCCTATTTTCTGGCCGGCCCCACCGCGTGGAGCTTCCTGTCCCCAGCCCGGGCTTACACGCATCCCGTAGGCTTGGGTAGCCCGGCAATCTTACAGGCACCCTTGGCGGGCCCGCTGGGAAAGAGATCGTAAATCTGCTTCAGGGTAAAGCCCGTCTCTTTGCAGAGCTTCCGTATCATGGGAGCAATGCCGAACTGGAGGTAATACTGGCGTAGGTAATTAATGACCTTCCAGTGATCCTCCGTCAGCTCGGTAACTCCCTCCGTCTCGGCCAAGGCCTTGGCTACGGCCTCATTCCACTTGTCTGGGTCCTGGATGAACCCGTCTTCGTCCACTTCAATTTCAATACCTGCCAGCACCATTTTAGGCATAGCCTTTTACCCCCTCCGTTAGGTTTTTTATATATCCTTCATAGCCCCTAGGCTGCCAGGACTTTACAGCACTAGGGCATTGGCTACCAGCTCGCTGATACCGGCAAAGCGTACCGGGAGCTTATAGTAATTTATGATTTCGCGGAACTGTCCCTTGCAGTTGGAGCACGCCAAGGCCACAATACTAGCGCCCGTTTCCTCCATCTGGCGGGCCTTGATCTTCCCGTAGGTCTCCATCCTAAACTTCAAGAAATCCCCCTTGGTCATTATGGCAAAACCGCTCCCGCCGCCGCAACAATAACTCATTTCTCGGTTAGGATGCATCTCGCGGAAATCCGTGCAGCACGCCTGAAGAATACGGCGCGGCTCTTCGTAAAGGCCTCCCAGGCGTCCCAGCTTGCAGGAATCATGATAGGTCACCGGTTCCGGATTCTTCCGTGGATCTACCTTGATGCGCCCCTCCCCGATCCACTGGTCTATTAGTTCCAGTATACTCTTAACCTCAAAGGGCCTTTCCTCCTCCGGTACCAGCCGCATCATAATGTACTTGAAGGCCTCAAAGGCGTGGCCACACTCGCCCACCACCAGGGTTTTTATCTTTAAATCAATACAGGTCTTAATCTGGGCCCGCAGCACCTTCTCCAGCTCTACATCACTGAAAAATACCCCGTAATTGACAACATCGTTGATGCCCGTAGCGGGAGAATTGAGAGTCCAATCCACCCCGGCCGCGTGAAAGATTTCAGCCGCCCCCATCACCGTTTCCGCAAAGGCCAGGTAATCTCCGGCATTATGCATTACTAAATACTCGGCGCCCTTTTTGTCCACCGGTATCTCTATTTTGTATCCCTTGGTATCCTGGATTTCTTCCACGAGGAAGTCTACTATGTCCAGGAAGGCGGCCGTGGGCGTTCCCGTAGCATTGCCCATCTCCAACTGCTTCCGGGTCCCTTTTTCCCTCAGCTCATCCGGGGCAATGTCTATGGCCTCTAGTATTTTCCTGGCCTCCCTGATTATCAATCCGTTATCAATGGCCACGGGGCAAACGTAGGCACACCGTCGACAGACCGTGCAGCGGTAAGAACCCTCGGCCAGAGCATCCAGCTTTTCCTCCGTTAAGTCCTCTGCCCCTACCAACCGGGGAAACAGCCTGCCTGCCAGGGTGAAGTACCGGCGGTATATCCTGCGGAGCATGTCAGCCCGCACGGCAGGGTGGTAGATTTCCCGGCGGCCGCTTCCCAAATAGAGCGGGCACACCTCGGCACAGGTGCCGCACTTCATGCAGGTGTCCAGGGAAAGAACATAGGGAAGCCAAAAAGTCCAGTTGGCCCGGCTGTCCAGGGACTTTTTCATGGCCTCCAAAAACCGGGGTACGCGGTTTTCATGGGGCTTGAGCACTTCATCGGAAAGGGCGCGGTACTCATCCAGGACTTTTCTCAATGGCTTTCACCCCATTTTACCCGGTGGTAGGTGAAATACTTGGCCGCAAAATGGATCATGCGGCCGAAGGGCAAGTACAGCAGGAATATTTCCAGGAAAAAAATCTCCCACAAAAGGGACGGACGGGAGGGCAAACGGGGCGCTAGGCTTAGGAGGCCTACCGCATATTCCCTGACCGCAGGGCCTTCACCGAAGAAGCCGCTGATTATGCCTCCCGCGGAAATTAGAAACACCAGGAGCAGGTTGAGGTATTCCACCGGTGTGGATAATATTTTCAGGCCCCGGCACAGCCGCTTGGCAAACATCCACAAGGAGCCGCCGGCCGCCGCAAGTCCGCCCAAGTATCCCAGGAGCCCCACCGGGCATCCCACCAGGACGAGGAACAACCACCCGGCCACCAGGTAAATGCCCCAATGCATAAGAAGGGAGGGCAGCCATATATTCTTATTGTGCAACTTTAGGCTCCGGAGTGACACAACCTCCATTACCATTTCTCCCACCCGTTCCCCTGCCGTGCGCGGGTAGGGGAATAGCTCCCAGGGCAGGTGCCGGGGCGCCCGACTCCAGCATACAACCCGATAGATAAATCCTGCCACAAAGACGGCTAAGGCCACGTACGGCAGAAATATCCCTACCAAGTACGCCAGCCAACCCATGTTCCGCCCCCCTTTTTATTTCATGAGCCCGTCCTGTCACCAGGACGGGCCCTGTGCCTACCAGCGGAATTGGACCGTGGTCCGGAAGGTCGGGACGCTGAAAACGAAATCGTCGATATGTTTATCCGTAAAGGGGATGCCCGTAAGTTTAAAGAAGGTTTCCCAACCTATCCGCTCGATCCACTCGCCCATCCTCTCGCCTTTGCGGGCATGGGTGGCCCAAACCTCCACCAGGTGTTTCACCGCCTCGACCACTTCCGGCCAGCGGGGAGGATTGTTGGGCAGGTAGGGGATGGCCAGGCGCGAGAACATGGGAGCCGACCGCGCATTGGACACTTTGCCGCCTACCCAGAGGGAAATGCCGTCGTTTTCCGGATCCATAATCTCCATGGCCGGGGACATGGTATAGCAGTTACCGCAGTACATGCACCTTTCTTCAATTACGTCCACGCTCTTGAGCTTCGGGTTGGGCCGGATGGCGCCTGTGGGACAACTGGCCACTACCGTGGGAATCTCGCTCACCTTGGCCAGCATTTCATGGTTGACCCGCGGCGGCGTCCGGTGGATGCCCAGGATGGCGATGTCCGAGCAGTGGACGGCCCCACACATATTCAAACAACAGGCCAGGGCGATGCGCAACTTGGCCGGTAGTTTGTCTTCTTCAAAATAGCTATAGAGCTCATCCATCACCGCCTTGACGATGCCGGAGGCATCCGTAGCCGGCGTATGGCAGTGAATCCAGCCCTGGGTATGGACCATATTGCTCAGGCAGCTTCCCGTTCCGCCCACCGGCCACCCCTTAGCCTTGACTTCGGCAATTAGGGGCTCGATATTCTCCTTCTTGGAAAGGATGAACTCGATATTGTGGCGGCTGGTAAAGCGCACATAGCCGTCACAATACTTGTCTGCCAGGTCGCAGATATCCCGGATGGTGTCGGTGCTGAGCAGCCGCGCCGAGCCCACCCGTACGGTGTAGACCTCCTCACCGCTCTCGGCCACATGCTTTAGTACGCCGGGCCTAAGTATTTCATGGTAGGCCCATTTCCCGTAATTCCTCTTAATGACGGGCGGAAGCATATCCCCGTAATAGGGAGGTCCGAAATCGGTCCTAGGCATTTCGTTTCACCTCCTCCGGCCACCAGAACACGTAGGGATTGGCCCGGGGCCGGAATACCATTTGGGGTACCGGCGGCAAACCTACTGCCTTAAGGAAGGTGCGCATGCCGAGCCGGTAAATAAGTTCGCCTATGCGCTCCCTGTTCTTGGCGTTTTCGTCCCACCAGTCGAAAATCCTGCCCAGGAGGTCCTTGAGCTCGGTATAGGGAGGAGTTAAGCTCATAAAGGGTACGATAACCCACCCGAGGAAGGCCGATTTCAGGATGGTGGCCTTGCCTCCCACCAGAAGGGTAGCGCCCCTTTCCGTACCGGGCTTTAGGGCCTTGGGCATCCGGTTAATGCAGTGCATGCAGCGGACGCATTCCTCAACGCTTAGCTTCAGTTCCTCGTTGGCGGCGTCCCAGGCTAGAGCCCCCGTGGGGCACCTCTCTACAACTTCCGCCTCAATATCAAGGCCGTTCTTGACGTACTCGGCCACCGCCGCCTGGTTTATCTGTAGGGGGCCCTTCCAAGTACCGATGATGGCCAGGTCGGCCCTGGCGATGGCAGCTACACAGTCGTTGCCGCAGCCCGAAACCTTGATCTTGAACTTGTAGGGCCACTGGGGCCGGTGGAGGAAATCTTGAAACTCCAGGGTGAGGCTGTGGCAAACATCCAAGGTATCGATACACGAATACTCACAGCGTGCCGGCCCTACGCAGGCGCTGGGGGTTCGAAGACCGCCGCCCGAGCCGCCCAGATCGAAACCGGCATCGCTCAGCTCGTCAAAGCAGGGCTGCAGGTTTTCCGTGGTGGTACCCAGGAGGATGATGTCCCCCGTAGACCCGTGGAAATTGGTCAACCCACTACCGTATTTGTCCCAAATATCACATAGGGACCTCAAGGCCTTGGTGGTGTAAAACCAACCGCTGGGCTGGTTTACCCTTATGGTGTGGAATTCCCTAATGTGGGGAAACTCCTCTGGTTTGTTGGAGTAGCGGCCTATTACGCCCCCACCGTAACCCCTTACTCCTACAATACCCCCGTGTTTCCAGTGACCCACTTTTTCCTCATAAGAGAGATCCAGCTGCCGCAATAAATCCCCCGCCGCCGGTTTTTTCTCCGCGGCCCTTTTCATTTCTTTAACGAAACTCGGCCACGGCCCCTTTTCCAGCTCATCTACCCGGGGAGTTCGGGATTCGACCAAGATGCTTCACCTCCACTTTAGCTTAGGAAAATTTGTTATACCTGGTGCTATTCAGCCCCAAGCTCTCGGACCACACCTCCTTTCAACTTCCATACTTCTCGAGCTAAATTTAATATTCTTGTACGGTAACTGCACCCGTCGAACAAACGGTGGTACAGCTTTCGCACCCCAGGCACTCCGAGGCATCTCCTGTTACCTCTGCTTTATCCCCCTCCATGGAAAGAATCTGAGCAGGACAAGCGGCCGCACACTCTCCACAACCGCTGCACTTATCAGGATCCACCGAAACGATGTACATCTCCCGCCACCTCTTTCGTTTCTTGTTTTTATGTTTTTGTTATAGCAAGTACGTTTGCCTCTACTACCGAACGCCCTCTTAACTCACCATACATATTCGACACTCCGGCCAGAAAATCCTGCTATGAATAAAATAAATTACGGTATAATTTAAAGTATCGAAACCCAAGCCGGGATCTTTGAAGAGAACACTCCGTTCTACAGGCTTAAGGTGACGGCCAGCGGAGTGCCGTCCTCCTCCGCCAATTGAAGCCACAGGCTACAGGCGGGAAGTTCCAGGCCGGCGGGCAATTTCTCAAATACCAGGGTAAACTCCGAAGGGTCGCCGGCCGTAACCCTGACTACGGGTTCCCTTTCCAACTCCAACCGGTTGTAGTTATGACCGTCCGGGCTGACCAGCACGGCATTCAACACTTTGAGGTCCCTTGTTTCCCCGGAATATACTTCCAGAGCGACATGTACTAAGTACGAGGGGTCTACCGCCACTTTGGTGACGCGGACGGTGGTTCCCGAGAGACCCGACACTTCCACGGCCCCGCCCTCCCAGACCCACTCGCCCGGACCCATGGCCATGACAGCTTCTCCCGGCCGTCTCTCACCGGTCCTCTCAATCCTCTCTTCTTCAAAAACGATACCCGGATTTACCGGGCTTCCGCCCTCGAACTCTTCTATGACCAGAAGGCGTGAAGGTACGCGGGAGGCCGGAAATTGGGGGAATACCAAGTACAGATCTCGGTATCCCCCCTCTAACACCGTTTGCCGGCAATAAAGGTCGTCCGGAAGCTCCGTAAGAAGCATGTCATAAAGGTTTACCGCATTGGGGAGGCGCCGGGAACTGAAGACGTATTTCTTGCCTCGGTCGTCCACGAGGGCAAAGGTCCTGCCCCATCCCTTGCGTTGGCTGAAATCCATGCCCTCGTACAGGCGCACCTTGAGGTATAACGCTCCGTCGCGGCGGCCGAAGGCCAGGACGTCGTACTTGGCCGAACCCTCAGAGATCGCACCTTCCCAGGTTAGCGCCGGAATTATTTCCCCACTCTTCAAGCCCGGAAGGGCGTCAGCGGCCGCCGGACCTGCCTGGCCGCCGATGGCGAGTTTAGGGCTGTCGGTAAACCTGGCCGGTTCCAGGCCCAAGGGCCTGTCCGTTGCCCAGACCAAGATAACGATATCGACTATCAGTACCAAGCCCAGGGCGATAGCCACCAACCATGTTCCCTTGTTGCTACTCCTTTCCCCCATGCGCCCACATCCATCTCTTAGTTTAAGATAGAAAAAGGCAACCCTGACCAAACCACTATGCCCTGCGGCCAGGGTTGCGCAAAGGTAGCCCTCTCTGTTAGAAGGTCTTGGGGAACAAAATTCCTCCGAAGGCCAGCCACGCCATTATTAGGGTGAGGACGAGATTGGCAGTCTGCCCCACGATGTAATGCACCACGGGCTTGCCGCCCTTGACCTGGCGGGCCAAATCCCTTATGTTGGACTCCAGCCCGATACTTATAAAGGCCAGGGCGAAGAACCATCCCCGCAGGCCGGAAGTAATCTTGGTGAAGCCGTTAACAGCCTCTTCTCCCATGCTGGGTATCAGAATAAAGGAGAACAGCAGGGACGCACCCACGAAACCCAGAACGAATTTCGGGAAGCGCACCCAGATTTCCTTGGCACTGGCCGCCTCTACGCCCTCGGTGGCTCCCCCCTTGCGATACACCCAAATAAGGGCCGTCACAAAAGCCACCACGCCGATGAGGACGTTCTGGATCATTTTCACGACGGAAGCTATTTCCATTCCCCTCTGCCCCAAGAGGGCACCGGCCGCCACCACGGCTCCCGTGCTATCGATGGTCCCGCCTATCCATGCCGCCCCCACGTCGATGTCCATTTTGGCGACCATAATAAAGGCGGGCATGAGCACCAACATTAGCACCGTAAAGAGCAGGGATATGGTAATGGCCACACTTACCTCTTCTTTCTTGGCACCGCAGGCGGCACCGGTGGCGATGGCTGCCGACACGCCGCAGACCGAAGTTGCTGTGCCTAAGGTAAGGGCAAATTCGGGCTCCATTTTGAGGACTTTAACGCCGAACCAGTACATGAAAATGATTACTAGCGGAGGTACGATCCACCCCACCATTATTCCCGGGAGGCCCAGGGCCACAATGCGACCGAAGAGGATTTCACAGCCCAACAACACGAGGCCCGTCTTGATGTACATCTCCGTTCTAACGGCAGGTTTAAGCCATTCGGGCGTCCTTACAGTATTGCTTATAAGTAACCCCACCACCAGGGCCCACAGAGGAACTTCCAGGTTGTAGTCCTTGGCTATAACATGATTTCCCAAAATCTGTGCAATGATCGCCAAAATAAATAATACCGGAAAAGCCACTAAAAACCTGGCGGCACTCTGCCCCATGGCTGCGACTCCGATAGCGTTGAGGATGCCCAGACCTATTAGCAAGGCAATGAGCCGTATCCACGCTTCGGGGGGAACGGCCTGCCCTAGGCTGGTCCACTTGCCGAAGCTGGGTAACTTAGTAATAACTCCTGCAATAGCAAGAATGATGAGAATAAACCCAAACCATACGGACCACCAATCCTCTTGTTTCCATAGGGGAGACCAATCTATCCCCCTTTTAACCTGCGGTTGAGGCTGATAGGACATTATTCCACCTCCATTTTACTTTGGAGTGTCATCCCCTTCTTGCTCCTCCTCTTGACAACAACCACAGGCTATATAACCGCCCCTCCATATTACTGTCTCGCCCGCACCACCTCCTGGCATTCCTTTGTGCTTGCGCTCCTTTTCTCCTATCACCCCCCTTTAAACGTCCGTCCAGCGTACCTCAAACGCAGCATGTGATTTCTGAATCATTCACGGGTACCGCTGCCGGACGTACTGTTAACTATGTCTTTATTTCCTCTATTTTGACCTAAGGCAAGAGGAGGAAATATCCCTTTCTTAAAATACAGAGCTCCAATTTATTTTGTGGTTACAAGAACAACCATTAGGTCTCTACTTTTGTATATTATATTTCGATATATATAACCAGATTCCTGCTATAAATAAAACCCATGGGCAAAAATTTTGTCGGCATTAGAAATACCTGATAGCGCCTGACCAGTAGATCGGTCCCAAAATATTATATGCTAGCGCGACGGTTTAATTTGATAACGACTCACGGCTGCCAAGTGCTCTCGCAAGCTCCGGCTGAACTCGTGGGAACCGTCGGGCCGGGCCGCAAAATAGAGGTAATCAGTACGGGCGGGATTAAGGGCGGCCAGAAGGGAAGCTCGACCTGGAGAGCCAATAGGCCCTGGGGGTAGGCCCATGACTTGGTAGGTGTTGTAAGGGGACTCGATCTGTAAATCCTCATAGGTCAGAACCGGCTTGGGAGTCTCCAGTAAATACTCTACCGTGGCACAGGATTCCAGCTTCATCCCCCGTCGCAGCCGGTTCAAGAACACCCCTGCTACAAGGGGGCGCTCTCTATCTAATTTGGCTTCCTTCTCTACTATGGAGGCCAGGGTAACGATTTCGAGGGTATCGAGTTCCAGGCCGGGGGCACGTTCCTCCTCAATTTCGTTATAAACTTGCTGGAAGCGGTCCAGCATCAGCCGAATAATGGCTTCCGCCGTAGTCCCCGCCGGTACCCGATATGTATCGGGGAACAAGAAACCTTCCAGGTAATGGGTACCCGGCGATATCCCTTCTAGGAACGGGTAGTTATAGGGTTTGGCCGCTGCCTGCCAGAATTCGTCCTCCGTCACCAAACCCTTCTCGGCCAGGACGCGGGCAATCTGCTTAAGGGTAAAGCCTTCGGGGATGGTGAATTCTTCTTCCATTACACGGCCTGCTACCAGATGCTCCAGGATTTGTGACAGGTTTTCCCCTGGGCTTAGGAGGTATATCCCGGGCTTTAGCTTCTGGTCGGCCTTCTGCCGGGCAGCATAAAAGCCGAAGGCCCGGGCGCTGCGGATTATGCCGTGGTCTTCCAGCAAGCGGCCGATCTCTGCGGCCGTGGCACCGGCGGGAATGGTCACTTTAACCGGCGGCGCACCTTCTGCTCCTGCCGGGGCCATAAGGCTTTGCCACCAGGCCCAGCTTACGGTTAAGGCGAGGATTAAAGCCGCGGCCAGGAGGGATGCGCCCAGCCCCAGGCGCCGCCCTTTCCACCTTCCAATTTTACCTAACAACCCTGGCGGTTGTCCCACCAATCTCTCCCTCCAGCTTTTTATTTCATTATAGCAAGAGGGAAACAGGCTTGTCACCTCGTCTCAACCCTGAGCCATCTCCACCTTTTGGCCACATGAGATTTAGGCTCCTCCTCACTCCGTGAGCCTCGCGGGCCAAACTCAGCCGGTGGATTTAGGAGGGGTCCTCAGCCTCGGAAAGAAGCCCCTCAACCCAGGGGCACCCGAAGCTAACAGCCGCCCGGGCTCGAGTGCCCGCAACGGGGTGTGGCGACCAGGCCCACCGGAAAGGAGGACCCTAGCACAGGGAATCACGGTCCCCGGACGACTACCCGGGGAAGGGGAAAATAGTAGTCCAGGGAAACCCTTTCTTCCGTCCAGCTTCCGTTAATGAACCCCCGGCGCATGACCCGAACCCGGTATCCCGGCTTACCTTCCCTTTCTACTAGGGTCTTGCCGGCCGGCAGCGATACTTCTTCTTTGATCCGGAGGGGCGGTGGAATTTTCTCGATTATTTCGGAAACTACTTCCATGCGGGGCGCTTCGGGCGGGCCGTAAAAGGTAAAGGTCAGGCTGTTGCCCTTCACCTGGGCCTTGAGCCAATACCAGTAAGGGGTGTCGTTTCGCAAACGGAGGTCGATGAGGCCGTAGGCCACGGTGGCGTCGAGGCCCGGGGGGACGTAGTCCACCTTTAGGGCGTGGGGCTGCCTCTCCACTATCGTCATTCCTGCCTGCAGGGCCGCATTGTAGAGGGTACTGGAAACCTGACAGACGCCTCCTCCCACGCCCGGAATGAATTCGGCAGCTTCAATGACCAGGGCCTCCCGGTATCCCCGCTCCACCGTCCTGGGGCCCACCAGTTCGTTAAAGGAAATTTCCTCCCCCGGTTTAAGCCATTTCCCGTCCAGGGCCTGGGCCGCCAGAAGGATGTTATGGGTGCGGTTTTCATCGGACGGGTTGAAATAAGTGGTAAAACTGCTCACCGCGTTAGTAATGCGGCGCCCGGCTATCTCTTCCGTTGACACATTGGGGGCCAGCCCGCGGGTCGGTATCTCCACCGGTTGCCCGGAACCTTGATTTAAGCTCGCCTGAAGGGCCACCCACAGGTCTTCGATCACCACGGCTCTGCCTTCCCGGCCGGGAACCACCCGCGGCCGACCCCCGGCATCCAGTTCCAGCCGGGCATCCTGGGGATCAACGCGTAAGGGGCCTATGAGCCCCTCAAGTTCGGAATGGGCCTTATCCTTTTCATAGCGGTAGACGGGATCAAGGTAGTACTTCCTGGCGGGCCACAAGTACGAAAGCCTCTCCCACCACGGGCCGGTGCGCCCAACAGCCAAGGCCCGGGCCAAAGTGGCCTCCACATCTACCGTTAGCCCCAGGGCCCCCGGGGTCGTGGTCAACACCCGGTCCTCCCACCGAAGCTGCACCGGCCTGGCCGCTTCCCGCAGGGCTAAATCCACCAAAGCGCGGCGCCCTTCTTCGGCCTTCATACCTCCCAGGTACGTGTCTCCCACGTATACAGCAGGCCAAATACGTTGGCCCAATAAGGAGCTCCCTCCCAGCAAGGCCGGCAGGCTCCCGACCAGCAACAGGACCCAAACATACTTTTTCACGCCCATCCCTTCCCCCGGCGGGTTATCTTATACATAATATGCCCCGCCGGCCGCCCCGTTAAATAGAAAGAACCCGCAACTGCGGGTTCTCAATTAGTTTTCCTCTTCGTCCACCAGCTCGTCCCAGGCTTCTACTACCCGTTCCCACTCCTCTTCATCCTCGATTGCGTAGAGCACTTCTCGACCCTCTTCGTCCCTGCCTATCTTTAAGACGATGGCTTCGTCGGCGCTGTCTACCACGGGTAACAGGACGGCGTATTCCTCATCGTCTACCTCCAAGATATCCACCACTAAAAATTCGTGTTCCTGCCCTTCTTCGTCGCGTAACAGAATGGTGTTTTCCTGGCAGGCCATTTCCTCACCTCAATTTATATTAGGGTTGGACCCATCATACCCTATCGGACGGGTGGCAGTCAAGATAACTTTGGAGGATCAGCACGGCTGCCAGGCGATCCACGATCCTTTTTCGCCGGCGGCGGGAAAGGTCCGCCTCCACCAGAAGCCTTTCGGCCTCCACCGTAGTCAATCGCTCATCCCAGGGAACTACCGGCAGCCCCAGGAATTCCCTCGCCGCCCGGATAAAGGCCAGAACCTTCTCCGCCTGGGGCCCCAGGCTTCCGTTCATATTCCGGGGTAAACCTACCACCACTTGATCTACCCCGTACTCCTTAGCCAGGGCCTCTAAAGCCCTGAGATCCTCCTCCAGCCTCTCGCCGCGCTTCAGGGTTGTCACGCCCTGGGCCGTCCAGCCCAGGGGATCGCTTACGGCCACGCCGATGGTTTTCTCCCCTACGTCCAGTCCCATTACCCGCAAAGGTCAAATCACCTTTAAACAAAAATCGCGGCAGGCCGGGGCGCAGTAGCCGCACAAAAGGCACTTATTGCGATCTACCACCACCCGCCACCCGTTCACCCGCAGGGCTCCTTGCGGGCAGTAGCCGGTACACCGGCCGCAGCCGGTACACCACTCTTCAATATGGAGCCGCCGCTCCTTTTGCCGGGTCACCTGCAATACATCAAAAGGCGGCTCTTCCCCCCGACTCCAGGCCACGTTTACCAATACCTCGGCTTCCGACTGCATACCCACTGCCACCGAATGTACGAAGGGCAGTTGATACACGAAGTCCAGGGCCTCCCGGGCCTTTTTAATTAGGTGCCCGCCCCCCAGAGCCTTCATGGCATAGATGCCCTTACCTGCCCGGGCCGCCCCTTCCACCGCCTCCAGCATGTCCTGAATAGTGCCGTCCAAAATACCGATACCTTCGACGTTGAGGAGGGGATGAATTACATCAATTTCAGGGAGTTGGGCAGCCGCCCTAACCGCCGCCACGGCATGGGTGGAGAGGCCTACCGCCCGGACCAGTCCACGGGCCCTGGCCTCTAAGAGGTACTCGAGGGCCTCCCGGTGCCCGGCAATGGTAAGGGCCGACTCCTGCTCATGTAAGAGGAAAACTTCGATGACATCGCGGTCCAATTCCCGGCGAGCCTTTTCCAGGCTTGCAGCCATTCCCTCCCGGGTGTAGGCATAAGACTTGGTGGCCACTACTACCGGCTTTGTCCACCCGCGCAGGGCTGCCCGAATATAGGGGTAAGTGCCGTAGCTCTCGGCCGTGTCTATAAAGTTTATCCCCTGCTCCAGGGCCGCTCTAATTAGCGATGCCCCGGCGGCCAATTCCAGCCCGGCCTGGAGGGGTCCCAGGGGCAAGGTTCCCAGGCACAGGCGCGAAACGTAAAGATCCGTCCTACCCAGCTTAACATAACGCAAAGACCGATTTCCCTCTCCTCCAGGACGGAAGGAACTTACCTCTCCCTTACCTGCGATCCGTCCTGTTCCCTACTTTTCGACGACTCCCTCCGTCAATTCCGCCAATTTTTTTTCCCAGTACAGGAGGCGCCCTTCCGCCCGCGAAAGAAGCCTTTCGTCCTCCGCGGTAAAGTAACCCACTTCGGCCCTGGCGCGCGCCTCTTCTAAATGGGCCCGCAAGACGTCCAATCCCCGCCGGTACAGCTCCAGGGCATAGCCGGCCCGTTCCCGTTCATGCCCCCATGGGGAGCTCCGCCAATCACGGATGGCAGCCTTAAGGAGGTCGAAGAACTTTTCCCCCTCCGCATACAAGTTCACCGTGAGCTCCACGTCGGAGAGAGCCAAGGGGCTATTCCTCCTTTAAATAATGATTGAGCAATTCCTCCAAGATTTCATCCCGCTCAACCCTGCGAATCAAATTACGGGCGCCCCTATGGCTGGTAATGTAAGCAGGGTCGCCAGATAAAAGATACCCGACCAGCTGATTAATGGGGTTATATCCCCTTTCCTCGAGGGCCGCCTTAACTTCCCTTAACACATCCCTTACTCTTATTTTTTCCTCTTTTTCCATTTTAAACATCATGGTTTCCTGCATATCACTAACTCCTTTCGGACCCGGCCGAGGCCACTTGCTGGGCCACTACTCGCAGGCTGTAAAACAGCGCCTCCTCCAGTTTGCTCGGATCCTTTCCTCCCGCCTGGGCCATATCCGGCCGGCCGCCTCCGCCCCCAGCGGCGACCCGGGCCACTTCCCGCAACAAATTCCCGGCATGGACACCCCGGGCCACGACATCTTTACTGGCCATGGCCACGAAATTCACCCTGCCGTTGCTGGCGGAGCCGAGGATGACAACACCCGACCCCATCTTCGCCCTTACCAGGTCTGCCATTTCGCGCAAGGCTTCGGCTTCCGTCACCTGCACCCGGGCGGGTAACACACGCACACCGTTTACCTCTTTAACCTCGGCCAGCAACCTATCAACTTCGTAGGACGCCAGCCGGCTCCGCAGGGAGGCCAGTTCCCTTTCCAGGCCCTTTACCTGGGTTAGCAGGGCTTCAACCCGCCGGGAGACGTTGTTAACCGGGACCTTTAAAAGGGCGGCCGCCCTTTCCAATTCGGCCCGCTCTGCCGCCAAGAATTCCAAGGCTGCCGAACCGGTGACCGCCTCCAGCCGCCTGAGGCCGGAACCTATGCCGCTTTCCCCCGTTAAGCGGAAAATACCCAACTCAGCGGTATTGCGGACGTGGGTACCGCCGCACAGCTCCAGGCTGTACTCGCCGATTTTTACTACCCGTACCCGTTCACCGTATTTTTCACCAAACAGGGCTATGGCGCCCATGGCCTTGGCTTCCTGGAGGGACGTCTCCAGGGTATCCACGGCCAGGTTGGCCAGGATCTTCTCGTTCACCCTGGCTTCTACCGCCTTCAGTTCTTCCTCCGTCAGGGGGGCAAAATGGGTAAAGTCAAAGCGCAGGCGGTCGGGGGCCACCAGGGAGCCGGCCTGATTGGCGTGCTCGCCCAGCACTTCCTTCAGGGCCCGGTGCAACAGGTGGGTGGCGGTATGGTTGCGGGCTGTAGCCCTTCTTCTCTCTACATCCACCGCTATGCGTACCCGGGCTCCCGGCCGCAGGGTGCCCGACTTAATCTCTAATTCATGCAGAATCTTCCCGGCTGGGAGACGGCGGGTGTCCAGGACCGCGGCCCGTCCACCGCTCCAGGATACCTCGCCCCGGTCACCAACCTGCCCGCCCCCTTCCGGGTAGCACGGGGTGCGGTCGAAGACCGCCCATCCTTTTTCCCCGGCTTCCAGGGCCTGTACGCGCTCCCCTTCTCCGAGGAGGGCCAGGGTCACCCCTTCCTCTTCCCAGGAAGTATATCCGGTGAAAACGGTGGGCTTCACATCTCCCAAGATGCTGCCCAGGGTTATTTCCAGCTCATAGCCCTTATCTTCTTCCCGGGCCGCCCGCGCCCGTTCCCTCTGGGCTTCCATGGCCCTGGCAAAGCCCTCGCGGTCAACGCTAAAGCCCCTCTCCCCTGCTATCTCTTCCGTAAGGTCGAGGGGAAATCCGTAGGTATCATAAAGGACAAAGGCCTCCTGCCCGGTGACCTCCCGGCGGCCTTCCTTCTCGGCGCCGGCCAAAATACCTCCCAGAACCCTGAGCCCTTCATGGAGGGTGGCGTGAAAGCGCTCCTCTTCCTGGCGAATTATACGCATGAGGTCCCCCTCCCGGGCGGCCAATTCCGGGTAGGCTTCGCTCATGATTTCGGCCACCACGGGAACCAGGCGGTAAAGGAAGGGCTCTTCCAAGCCCAGCACCATGCCGAAGCGGGAAGCCCGGCGCAAAATCCGCCTAAGCACATAGCTTCGGCCCTCGTTGCCCGGCAGCACACCGTCGGCAATAATAAAGGCGCAGGACCGTGCGTGGTCGGCGATAACCCTAAAGGGAAATCCCTCTTCTCCGCGGCTGTAGCGTCGACCGCTTAGTTTTTCCACTGCGGTAATCAGGGGGCGTATCAGGTCGGTATCGAAATTGCTCTCCACCCCCTGCAACACCGAAGCTATCCGCTCCAGGCCCATGCCGGTATCGATACTGGGCCGCGGCAGCGGTGTCAGATTCCCTGCTGCATCGCGGTCATACTGCATAAAAACGAGGTTCCATATTTCCAGCCAGCGGTCGCAATCACAAACCCCTAGGGCGCAAACCTCCGCGCCACAGGAGTGCTCCGGACCCCTATCATAAATAATTTCGCTGCAGGGGCCGCACGGCCCGGTGTCCCCCATGCTCCAGAAATTGTCCTTTTCTCCCATCCGTATGATGCGCTCGGGTGGGAGCCCGGCTATCTCCTGCCATAACTTAAAGGCCTCTTCGTCATCCTGGTAAACGGTGGCCCAGAGGCGCTCTTGGGGGAGCTCCAGAACCCGGGTAAGGAACTCCCAGGCAAATTCAATGGCTTCTTTCTTAAAATAATCTCCAAAGGAAAAATTGCCCAGCATCTCGAAAAAGGTATGGTGGCGTGCCGTCCGTCCAACGGTATCCAGGTCGTTATGTTTTCCCCCCGCCCGCACACACTTCTGGGCGGTGGTAGCTCGCTTATAAGGACGCCGGTCCAGGCCTAAAAAAACGTCTTTAAACTGAACCATACCGGCGTTGGTAAAAAGTAACGTCGGATCGTTGTGGGGTACCAGCGGGGAACTGGGAACAACGGTATGGCCCTTGGAGGCGAAGAAGCTCAGGAAATTCTTCCGCACCTCGTTCCCGGTCAAAACAGGCCTCAACTCCTCGTCAAAACTAAACCTCGTCGCCGCAATAGCCGGTGACGAGGTTTCCGACTAAATTTGCCTTCATTATACCTTGACTTGCGCTCCCTTGTCAATAATTAGCAGGCTCTATAATAAAAAGTGTGGGAAAGGGTTAAGTAGAGGGGGAAGAGGGGGTGAGTTAGAAGAAAAGGAGGAAAAGGACGGGGGCACATCCAATTAAAGTTAGTAACCAGAAGCCCCTAGAAGAAAGGAGTGCCCCCATGCATAAGATTAACACGTTCACTCTTGAAGGACAAGAGAATTTTGGGAAAATACTACAGACTATTTTAGAAGCACCTCGCGACCAGGGAGATATTGTGTTAAGGGTGACCATAGACCCTCCAGCCGTATGTCCGGCATGCAACGAAGGCAAATTACATAGACATGGCTTTTTAAAGGGAAGGGAGAAGAAGCCCAAAGAAAGGAAAGTTCGTCATGCTTTTTTATACGGGAGGTGGGTTATTCTCTCTTGGGTGCCGGTACGGTATAAGTGTTATCGTTGTAAGAAGACTTATACCCTTCGTCCTCCGGGTACCAACGCCTGGGCCAGATTTACAAAATTAGGGGTGCAGATAGTAGTTTATTATGCCCAGAGGATGAGCTTTACCGGTGCTGCCCAAATATTAAACCTCACTCCTGGTAGGGTTATAAGAATAGTGGACAAGTATATCCAGCCCGGTCTTCGCGGGGATGATACTCAAGGGCCCGTAGTGTTAACCTTAGATGAGCTATCCTTTAGCGGGAAGGATTTTGTATGCGTAGTAGGGAGGTTAGCACCGGACAAGAGACCTTTGAGTATTTTAGAGGACGTGAGAACGGCTACTATAAGGGCTTATCTAGAGGGGCTCAAAGAAGCCGGGGTGAAAGTAGAGGCGGTAGTAATTGATATGAAAGACTCTTGGCGGAAGTTAATCAAAACGGTTTTTCCTTCAGCCAAGATAATAGTAGACCCCTTCCATGTAATTCAGGACGCCAACCGTCGCCTAAATGAAGCCCGGAAAGTAGAACAAGAAGCAAGCAAGGAGAACATACCTCGCCTACCTTTGATTAAGGCTAAGGAGAGACTTACTCCCAGACAACGAGAGACGTTAGAAAAAATTAGAAATAAATACCCGTCCCTCTATGAACTATACCAGCTAAAGGAAGATTTGCGCCAGATCCTAAAGATGGACCGGGTAGAGGAGGCTCAAGCTGCCTTAAGCCGTTGGCTCATAAATGCCGAATGCGCCGAAGATGCAGAAGGACGGGTATGGGCGCGTACTATCAAGTCTTGGAGGTCAGAAATATTAAATTTGGTAACATATACTCAACAAGGTCGGCGGTATACTAATGGCTATATTGAAGGTAAAAACACCTTAATTAAAATGTTAAAACGCTTAAGTTTTGGCTTTGGCAATCGTACCCATTTCATCAAGAAAATGTTTCTGGGATGCTGCCCCCAAAATCTAATCCCACAACTATTGACATAGAGCCTAATTAGCACTCCAGGCTAGAAGTATTGCGGTACTTACCACGCCTTTAGAGCCGCCTCGATACGGCGCCAGGGGGCGGGATGGGAATAGGTCAACCACTCCACAAAGGGTGCCGGAGCCACATCCTGCAGATTACAGCGGGCCAGGTCCACGTGAAGTTGAACCATGGCGGGGATGTTACCGGTTAGCTCTAAGGCTACCCGGTCGGCCTCCCTCTCAAGCTGTCGGGAAAGGGAATTTTGCACCGGCAGTGCGAGGAAGGAAAGGAGGTGGAAGAAAAGCCATATGATAATCAGGATATGGGGGGCATAGGGCCCTCCGCGAAGTGCTTCCCCCGGCGCCGAAATCCGCAGTACGGCGTATAAAGCCCCAAACAGAGCAAAACCGCCCGCAATACCCCACACCAGGCTCCGGACGATGTGACCCCGCGCCCAGTGGGCTATTTCATGGGCCACCACGGCCTCGATTTCTTCGGGGGGATAATTCTTTAATAGGGTATCGTACAGGACGATGCGCTTTGTTCCGCCCAGGCCGGCAAAATAGGCGTTGGCCTTGGTAGTCCGGCGGCTGGCGTCCATCACCAGCACCTCCTCCACCTCCATTCCCGCCCGGCCGGCCAGGCGAACCACCATATCTTTGATGGGCCCGTCGGCCACCGGTTCAAAGCGGTTAAAGAGGGGGGCCACAAAAACGGGCCAGAGCATGGTTTCGATTACCATCCAGGCGGCCAGAAAGAGTCCCGCAGCCGCCCACCAGCCCGTCGGCCAGCGCGCGGTGGACCAGAACAATAGGAGAGTTCCTATGCCGGAGAAAAGCAAGTCCAGCCCAGATCCCTTGAGATAGTCCAGCCACCAGGAAAGAAGCCCTTGCGTGGAAAAGCCCCACCGGTGCTGCACCACAAAACCGCTGCTGAAGGTAAAGGGGAGTTCGGCCAGCCTGAGTAAAAGCCAAATCCCCCCAAAGAAGAGGGCGAGGGCCAGGCAGTACCGGTGGCCGGACCACTTTAACACGAGCCGCGCCATGGAGGCCCCCTGGCCGCTCCACCAGAGCCACCATAGCAGCCCGGCCTTGGTTAGATAGGCGGCCAGGCCGAGGAGGCGCACCGTCTGCTGGTACCGGCGGGCCCGCTCCAGTTCGGCCGGACTGAAATATTGACCCACCAGGGCCGGCACGGGCGCCGGTAAAAAGAGAAATAAAAGATAGAGGGCCGACAGTATTAACACCGCTCCCAACAAGATTCCCCACACGAACTGGGCTTTGACCAAACCTTTCCCCTTCCCCTACTTTGCTTTTTAAAGGAATTTTATTCTCCAGTAGCCCTAATTATCCTACTGAGGGGGTATAATAGACAAAAGCCGGCCGTGGAAGAAAGGGGCCGGAAAAATCCCTTCCAAGCATGTCTTTCGGCGTCCAAATTAAAACCGGCCCTCCTGGGGCCGGCTAGGAGTTCGTTCCTCCCGGTCACTCTTTTTCCACCGGGATGCCCGCCAATTTCATCTTTTCCCGGAACTCTTCTTCATACTCTTTATAGGTGTGGACCTTCACGGGATAATTCCACGGGTTCACGTGCCTCCTGGCCCGGCTGTCGTTAGGCAGGTTGCGGGTAGGCATGAGGAAAATGCCGCCCATGTGCACCAGCTTGCTGAAGGGAAAGTAAGCCAGCAGCGCACACGCCAGCCCCCAGTGGACGTAGAAGAGAACCCCGATCCCTTCCGGAATGCGGGGCCGGAAGGTCAGCACTCCCATGGCCAGCTCCTTGACGGCCGCCACATCCACCCCCACGAAATAGCGCATGATAACGCCGGAAATACCAATGCCCAGAAGAAGAAGCAGGGGTACATAATCCCCCGGCAGGGAAATATACCGTACCTGGGGTATGAAGAAGCGGCGGAGCAAGAGGTAAGTAGCGCCCAAAAGAAAGGTTATGTCCGTAAGATAAAGGGCGCGTAGTCCCACCCGGAGGAACCCATCGATCCCGTCCACCCAGTAGACGAAGGAGGGAACGGGATCGGTAAAGAACCGCAGGTGCCGGATGACTACCAAAAGCATGGACCAGTGAAAAACCAGGGCGCCCACCCACAGCCACTTCTCCCAGTGGTAGGCCAGATGCGGCCCCTCATGGAGCTCGGCCTTGGTGTTGCGAAAGAGGGAGCGAAAGAGCAGGATCTCCAGGGCCATGCGGCCTATAACCCCGGCGGTACTGGAGGGATTATCCAGGCTGCTGGGCTTAATCCAGGGAAGGGAGCGCTGCTGCCCGCCGGTGGTAGGTATCCGGAAGGGAACGGGCGACCGCCCCCACCCCAGCAAGCGATAAGCCATCCCGCCAAGAAAGACGGCCGCAGCAACGTATGGGAGCACTGCGCCCACCAAGAATTGGAGGCCCAGTACTTTCACGGCCAGGGTGATGGCCAGAATTAAAACCGCAACGACCCCCAGCGAAAAGGCTACTCCCATGGCAACTTACCCCTCGTTTCCTAAGGCTGTTTCTTTCTTGACGGCCACAACTATCCGGTAAAGGACGGTGAGGACCAGCAATCCGGTGGCCCATACCCCCAGGGCGATTAGCACCTCCGGCAGGGTCGGCACGTATTCGCTGACCCGCTCAAAGGGATTGGGGATAAAGCCGGCTATGACGAGGCCCAAGCCCTTCTCAATCCACAGAGCTCCGAAGACGGCCGCACAGGCCACCAGCAGGGTCTTTTCCCGGGCGCGGGTAGCGGGGTTTATAAGGAGAACAAGGGCCAGGGCCGAAAGGAGGACAAATACCCACATAAAGGGGACCATTCCCCCGTGCCCCTCAAGCCCGGTATATAAATACCGCAGACTCTGTACACCGTGGCCGGGCACCTGACTGTAAAAGGCCGTGAAAAACTCCAATCCCACAAAAAATACGGTAACGATCATGGCGTAAGTAACGATGCCCGCCAGTTTCTGCACGGCAGCCCTACCCGGGTCGAACCCGGCATACTTTTTCAGGATGTAACACAGGAGGATAAGAAGGGCCGGCCCGGAAGCAAAAGCCGAAGCCAGGAAGCGCGCCGCCATCAGGGCGGTAAGCCAGTAATGCCTTCCGGGAAGACCGGCATAGAGGAAGGCCGTCACCGTATGGATGCTCACCGCCCAGGGTATGGAAAGATAAATCAGGGGCTTCAACCATCCAGGGGGAGGCACTGCCTTGTATTCGGCTTCTAAAACATGCCAGCCAATTATAATATTGAGAAGAAGATATCCGTTCAGCACCACCATGTCCCAGAAAAGAAGGGAATTGGGTGTGGGATACAATATCATGTTTAAAAGTCTCATGGGCTTCCCGAGGTCCACTATGACAAAGAGCAGGCACATAATGATGGCTGCCACGGCCAGGAATTCTCCCAAAACGGTGATCCGGCCGAATTCTTTTACGTTGTGAAGGTAGTAGGGCAGCACCAGCATTACGGCGGAAGCCGCTACCCCCACCAGGAAAGTAAACTGCCCGATATACAGGCCCCAAGAAACATCCCTGCTCATGCCCGTAACGGTGAGGCCCTCCCTGAGCTGCCAAAAATAGCAGAGGAACCCTACACCCATTACGACCAGTAGTAGAGCTATCCATCCCCAATAGCGGTTGCTGCCCGTAAGAGCCTTGGCCAGCATGCTTATCGTCCTCCGCTGTTCCCTGCACCGGGATTAATCACATAGTAGACTTTAGGCCTCGTACCCAGTTCGGGTTTCCGCACTATGGTATAGCTGCCGGCGAGTATCCGCCTCACTTCAGAGCCCGGATCGTCCAGGTCGCCGAAGACCAGGGCCTTCGCCGGGCACCCTTCCACACAGGCAGGCAGCAGGCCCTCTTCCAGCCTTTCGGCACAGAAATTGCATTTCTCCACCACACCCTTTTCCCTGGTAGGAAAGGCCGGATTCAATTCCCGGAGATACGGGCGTGGGTCGCGAAAGTTGAAGCTTCGGGCGCCATACGGGCAGGCCGCCATGCAATACCGGCAGCCCAGGCACCGGTGGTAGTCCATCATAACCAGTCCGTCGTCGCGCTTGAAGGTGGCCTTAGTGGGACACACCCTCACGCAGGGCGGGTTTTCGCAATGGTTGCACAGAACCAGGAAGGGGTTATCCCTCAGGTGTTCAGCAAGGTACTCGTGGGCCTGCTCTGGAAAGGCATGTTCAAACCTTTCGGTCCACACCCACTTGACCTCTTCCTCGGGGTCAGGAATCTCCGGCACGTTGTGGGTGCGGTGGCACGCCAGAATGCAGTCCCGGCATCCCTTCCCCCGCTCCCAGCACTTCTGCATGTCAACGACCATGGCCCATTTCCTACCCGCCGTAGATCCGGCCCTCGCCGAATCCCGGGGTTCCCCGCTACCGGCGAACCCTTTAACGGCCGGGAGCAGTACCAGGCCTAATCCACCCACCGCGCCGATTTTCAAAAAGCTCCGCCTGCCGGTCCTCATTATTTACTCTCCCTTGGAAAATCAAGATGGCACGTCCAGCAATCGGGGGCTACCCCGGCATAGTCATGGCACCGGGCGCAGAACTCGTCATAGTTGGAATGGCAGTCCAGGCAGGTGTTCTGCAGGCTCATTAAGTACTCCTTCCCGTCGCCCGCCACATAGATCCTCTCACCCTGGCGGACTACCCGTTCGCGCCATTCTTCCAGGAGCCGCATGTGGTTGGCCCTCATATAAGAAGCGGGTTCAACACACTGCGGCTCGGCCATCTGCCGGATTCTGGGAGTATCCAGGCTGACCTCCGGCGCGGAAGCCGCCTTCCCTATGTTGTACCAGAAGGGGAAGGTCATTACCACCAGGAAGACAACCGCGCCGGTGACGATGTAACGGATATCAGGTATTTTCATCCTCCGCACTTCCCTTTAAAGGTTCTCCCCGCAGAGTGGTTGTTCGCTCGGCCTCACCCTTCATGACCAGGGCGTTCCCCACGAGCTCATGGACGCCGGCAACGCCGACCCCCGGGACCCAGTAATCCATCAAGGCCGGCAATACGGCCCGGTCAATGGCGCATATGCAGGCCAGGAGATTTACCCCGTGCTTTTCCCGGACGTAGCTCACGGCATTGGCCCGCGGGAACCCTCCGCGCATGCGCATTTCCATATTCTCATCGGCGTTCAAGCCCCCTCCGCTGCCGCAGCAGAAGGTCTGTTCCCGGATGGTGTTTTCCGGCATTTCATAGAAATGGTTGCAGACCTTCCGCAGGATATACCGCGGCTCCTCAAAGAAGCCCATGGCCCGCGCCGGGTTGCAGGAATCGTGGAAAGTAACTTTGAACCCATCGTTACGGCTGGGATCCAGTTGAATCTTGCCGTGGCGGATCAGGTCGGCGGTGAACTCACATATATGGACCATCTTGGTAGAGCGGGCGTTCTCAAACCTGGTCCCCGTTATAGGAGAGACGGGTTCCTCCAGGAAGTCCGCCGGACCGTTCATGGTATCCATATACTGGTGAATGACCCGCCACATGTGGCCGCATTCCCCGCCAAGGATCCATTTCACCCCCAGTCTCCGGGCTTCGTCGTACATTTTGGCATTGAGCCTCTTCATTACCTCATGGGAAGTGAAAAGACCGAAGTTGCCTCCTTCAGAGGCATAAGTGCTCAGGGTATAATCCAGGCCGATTTCGTGGAAGAGCATAAGATAGCCCATAAAGGTGTAAATCCCGGGATCGGCAAAAACGTCGCCCGAAGGAGCTATGAAGAGGATCTCGGCTCCCTTGCGGTTGAAAGTAGGCTCTACCCGAATGCCCGTCACGTTTTCTATCTCGTCCACACAGAAGTCGACCATATCCCGGAAGGCATGGGGCTCAATACCCACGTGGTTGCCCACCCGGTAGCAATTGGCCACGGGTGCGATTATCCAGTCGGGGTAAATGCCCAGCAGGCCCAGGAGCTCCCTGCCTATCATGGTGATCTCGGCCGTGTCGATGCCGAAGGGGCAGAAGAGGGAACAGCGGCGGCACTCCGTGCACTGGTAAAAATAGTAGAACCACTCTTTTATAACCCCTTCCGTCAGGTCCCGGGCCCCCACCAACTTACCCGTCATCCTGCCGCTCCAGGTGAAATAGCGCCGGTAAACGCTCCGCAGGAGCTCCGCCCTCAGGACGGGCATGTTTCGCGGATCCCCGGTACCGATAAAGAAATGACACTTATCGGCGCACGCGCCACACCGACTGCATATATCCATGAACAGCTTCAGGGACCGGAATTTCTCCAGGCGCTCCTTAAAGCCTTCTAGAACAATCTCCCGCCAATTTGGCGGTAGCTTCCAGTCCTCCTCCTCCGGGGACCACTCCCTCGGGTTGGGCAGTCCCAACGCTTCCAGGTGACGGGGCTTGGCGGCATAGAGCCAGGTGCCCCGCTTGAATTCCACAGGACTGTCCATCCAACCCCTTCGGGGAGGATTATAATTAATCCTGACCAGTTCCTCCGGTTCGGGGAGCGAAGCCATATTCACACCCTCTTACTCAAAAAGATTTACACCTAAATTGGCCCTCTGCAACAGGCGGGACGTCCGGTTTTTTATCTCCTTGACCCTGATGGCAAAGAGCTCCTCGCGGCACTTCATGTACCCGTCAAAGGCCAGGGCCGCCAGCTCATCGACCCGGGACTCGAATTCCAGCAGTTCCCTCCAGGGCAGTTCTCCTTCTCCCAGTTCGGCCGCCATTTCCTCCCGGACCACCTGCTTCAAAAGGAAGGCGAAGGCTACGGCCTGGGAAGGGGCAAAATCCTGTACCGCCCGTATTCGAAGGATCTTATCCAGCCAGGGGTAGACCCGCTCCGCTTGCAGACCCCGGAGCAGTTCTCCATAGAGGCCCTCCAGTCCCTCGTAGATAGCGTGTCCTACGGGATTGGCAAACCGGTCCTTTTCTTCTTTTAAAAACCGGGCGGTTTCCGCAGGATAGGTCTGCAAGACCCGCTCATACCATTTATTTAGAATCGCATCTCTTTTACCGGTTAAAATACTATGGAGATTCACCGATACCCATCCTTTAGCTCCGAATAAACAGATTCATGCCTTCTTTCACAATGACTGAGCCGCCATTTTCGTTCTTCCTAGAACTACTTCTGTTATTTATAAAATTTTATTCGCTATTTCCGGGGGAATTCCTGCTGTAGTTCCCTAATTTTTTTGTTATATTCAAAGAAGGGGACGGCACCAGAACGATATCGGGCCACGGCCGCGGAAGGTGGCGCCGCCCGAAGGCGGCCCTGGGGCGGCCGTAGAGCCCGGGGGCACGCCTGATAGCTGTTGGCCGGTACCCGTAGACCGCTACTGCCCTGGCCGGTGCTTGCGCCGGCGGGAAGGGCAGCTAAATCATGCCCGGCCAAAAAGTACGGGGTGCGCCAGGTGGCAAAGCAGAGGCGGACCCGAGGCCACGGACGGCCGAGGCCGGCAGCTGAGACAGGATGCTTAAATTCTGCCGGGTAGTCCGCCTCAGCCTTAAGCTCTGAGACTAAGTGAAGGGATAGTTTGGCCCGCGAGGGTTTTTGGAGCGAGCGAAAGCCAAGCAGGCCTAAGCTGGAAAGTGGTGATACGTCAGGTGGGAAACGGTTTGACCGGAGGTCCCGGTAAGGTATATACTCTGTCTTGAATACTCTGCCTAATGGGTGATGGGATTTGCGCTTCCTTTCTTCCATGAAATCGGCCCTTTCCCTCTTGCTTTTCCTGGGGGCCGCGG
Source organism: Thermanaeromonas sp. C210 (assembly GCF_013167955.1). Classification (NCBI taxonomy): domain Bacteria; kingdom Bacillati; phylum Bacillota; class Clostridia; order Neomoorellales; family Neomoorellaceae; genus Thermanaeromonas; species Thermanaeromonas sp. C210. Next base: position 72,890 of record NZ_BLWF01000003.1, on the reverse strand, counting down.
CTTCCCTGGGCACCCTTATCCCCCAGGGTCAACCTCCGTTATTCTACCGCGCCCACTACGGCGAGGCCGGGGGAAGTTTCATTCTGCTCCTGTCCCTTGATCATGTGTATCGAAGCTGGTGGTTCCTCACCCTGGTTTCGCTCCTGGGCCTGAGCCTTTTACTATGCTCCCTTCGGCGGTGGAAGAAACTCACGGGCTGGAAGGGCCGGGGCTCCGTCCTCCTTCACCTGAGCCTCCTTCTCATCTTGGCCGGAGCAGTCCTCTCCGCTTACCTGGGCCGTACCGCTTATGTAGAGCTGGGAGTGGGCGACAAAGTAGACTTAGCGCCCTACGGGTTCCCCGGCTTTACTTTATTCGTCAGGGATTTCCGCATTGAATACTACCCCACCCTGGAACCCCGGCAATATATCAGCCTTCTCCGGCTAGAAACCGGCTGGGGATCGACCAAGGAAGAGGAGGTAAAGGTAAATCATCCCTTAAAATTTGAGGGATTAAAAATTTATCAAAAAAGTTATGGATGGCTGGTTAAGGGACAAGTCTCCGCCGACACCGGGGTTTCCCCCTTTGAGCTGGCCCATGGCGAGGAGCTTCTCCTGGACGAGGCCCAAAAATTGCGCCTGAGGTTTTTCTTCCTCCCCGATAGTGGAGGAGCCCCCGCCATGCCCCCATCTTCACCCCTTCCTCCTAACCCCCGATTGGCCTGTCTTCTCCTCCGGGATACGGCCATCCTCGCCGCCGAGAACATTGGGCAGGGAGAAAGCCGGGCCCTTGGCGACTATACCGTGACCTTCGCCGGTTACCGCCATTACACCGGCCTGGAAATTAAAAAAGATCCGGGCGTAGGAGTTACCTATGGGGGCTTTGCCCTCCTCCTCCTGGGTCTAGTTATGCGGTACCTCGTACCCGATAAAAGGAAATTAGCCGGAGGCGAAAGTTGAAGTCATGGAAGCAAGATATGTTTTGGCGGCTTATCTTTTGTTGCTGGCAGCCCTTTTCCTCAGTTTAATACTCCTGTGGCAGCCCCATCGGCAGCTGGGCCGGGCGTCCCTGGCCTCCATTGCTGTGGCCTTTTTCCTCCTTTTCCTGGCCCTGGGCCAGCGCACCCTTAACAGCGGCCACCTCCCCGTGGCTACGTTATACGAATTCAGTCTCCTTTTGGTCTGGGGGCTCCTCCTCCTGTTCTTCTTTATCAGGAAACATGTTCCCGGCGATTTGTTGACCGTTCTGGTGGCCCTGCTGGGAGTGCTGATCCTTTCTTTTAGCAACACCCTTCCGTCGGAGAGCCGGCCTCTGATGCCCGCCCTGCAGAGCGTCTGGCTGCAGCTTCATGTACTGACGGCCATTATAGCCTACGGGGCCTTCGGCCTTTCCTTTTGCCTGGGAATCATTTATTTGCTCCAAGAGAGGGCCCGGGACAGGGAAGTTTCCCTCTCCCTGCCCTCCCCGGCTAAATTGGACAACCTGATGTACTGGTGCACAGCCGTGGGTTTTGCCTTTATGACCTTGGTGCTCATCACCGGAGCCGTATGGGCGGAAGAAGTTTGGGGCCGGTGGTGGGGATGGGACCCCAAGGAAACCTGGGCTTTAATCACCTGGCTCATCTATGCCGGCTTCCTCCATGCCCGCAAGACCTACGGTTGGCAGGGAAAAAGGGCGGCCGTCATAGCGGTAGCAGGGTTCGTAGCGGTACTCTTTACCCTGTTCGGGGTATCTTTGCTGCTTCCGGGTCTGCACAGCTATATATGAACACTAATGGCTTACCAATTTAGACCAGAGGAAGCCCAAAACTACGCGGCCTATGGCTGCCACAGGTACGGCCACCAAAAGACCGGCTACGCCGAAAAGCTCGCCCCCCGCCAGGACGGCCAGGATAACGGCCAGGGGAGATAACTCCACGCTCTGGCCCAGGATGCGCGGGGCCAGGATCGCGGTTTCGATCTGTTGTACAGCCACGATCACCCCTACGGCATAAAGGGCGAGGCGGGGAGACTCCATCCAGCTTAAGGCGACCACGGGTATGGCCCCGATGAGGGGACCAAAATAGGGAATGAGGTCCGCCAGGCCCATAATGATACCCATAGCAACTGCGTACGGGCTTCCGGCCAGAAAAAGACCCAGGCCGGTGAGCAGTCCCACCAGCAAAGAAATCAACAAGTGGCCCCGCACAAAACCGGTGAGGATGCGGTCGATCTCCGTCCATAGCCCCAGCAAGTCTTCCCGCCAGGCAGCCGGTAAAAGGCGGAGGGCGTTCCGGCCCAAGACCTCGCTGTCCTTGAGGAGATAATAGGCCAGGACCGGAGCCAAAAGGATGCTGGTCAGACCCGAAAAAACCCCGGCCAGGAGGCCGGCTGCCTGCCGGATGCCCACCTCTATCCGTCCCTGTAACATGGCCAGGCTCTCGTCTACCAGGCGCCTTAGTCCCGCCGGCATGCCCGGCCGCTGGTACCGGTCGTAGAAATACTGTAGCCACCCCTGAACCTGACCGGTAAAGGCGGGGAGCTGGTCCAAAAACTTGTTCAGTTCCCGCAGGAGCCGGGGCAAGACGTAAAGCAGGGTTAGGGCTAAGATGGCCAGACCCAGGAAGTATAAAAGCAGGATAGCCGTCCCCCGGGACCACCCCCGCTTTTCCAGGGCTAAAACGGCCGGCTTAAGAAAGTAGGCGAGGAGGGCGGCGCCCAACAGCGGGGTAAAGATCGGCCGCACCATATATAGAAAAAATAAAGCCCCGGCCAAAAAAATACCCCCCAAGGCCAGGCGCCATAATTTACTGCGGTGCAGGGAAAACATGGCAAAATCTTCACCCAGCAGGTCCCGAGTTCAGTTCCTACGATAACGAACGACACCGCCCAACCGCCTAGGACGACCATCCTCGGTTCCGCTGGCTGCATCGGCAGGCGGCCGGGGCTCTTCGGCGGATTGAGCCGGGTGGGACATCAACCCTACAAAAAAACCTACTACCGCCCCTGCTAGCAGCCCTCCCCAGAATCCTCGCCGCAGCATAGGTTTTTAGCCCCCCCGGTGGTCGTAGGCAACTAGGGTACCGTCTTCGGCAATGGCGAAGACTTCATTGCGACCGTTGAATTCCAGGAGACAGTCCCAGCAGTAGTACTGGTCCACCCCCACGCGCCCCACGGCTTTACCGCCGCAGACAGGACAAGTAGGCAAATTACACTCCACCTCCCGTATGAAGGATGACCACATCGGGTCCCCATGTAATGGAACAGCCCGCGGCATCTATTGTTCGACGGCCCTCGAGGAGATCGTTCACCAAGCCCTGGGATAGTTCCAGGGCCACAATGCGGCCGGAGGGCCATTCCACCTCCACATCTTCCAAGAGTCCGAGTTCGCGTCCCCCGGCATCGAGGACCCTCCTCCCTTTAAACTCCCTCCAGCGCAGGCTCTCCCCGGGTACGGTGTCCTCCAAGCAAGCGCTGCTGTCCACCGTCAAGGCCTGGGGTCCCGGATTCCTTATTTTTTTGGCCTTGAGGAACCGGGGGCCCTTCCGAAGCCCGTTGGAGGTAAGGACGACGCCCGACAGGCCGTAAGTGGCGACATCCCAAACCAGGTCGTGTACCCGTCCCAGCTCTTCGCCGGCCTCCAGGCTGACTACGGGCAGACCCACCAACTCTCTCCCTCTGGGCAAGAAAATCCCCTCGCTCAACCGATATTATTGCCCGGGCGGGCGTGAAAAATGCGCCCGCTTCAGGACGCATCCTCCTCCCACGGGGCCAGGATGGTTCCTCCCCCTGCTACCAGCTCACCCACGTAATAAACCACCGCCTGTCCAGGAGTTACCGCTCGCTGCGGTTCCTTAAATACTATCCGGGCCCGCCCCCCACCACCGGCCTGGAGGAGGGCCGGTACCTCGGGGGCCCGGTAGCGGATTTTAACGGTAACCTCCGCCTCCGGCGGCGGTTCAGCCCATAGAATATAGTTATTGTCTCCCGACGTTAGAGCGGGTTTAAAAAGTTCTTCTTCCTCCCCCACGATTACGGCATTACGTCTGGGATCCAGGGCCACCACAAACAGGGGCCGCCCCGCCGCCAGGCCCAGGCCCCGCCGCTGGCCTACGGTATAATAGGGCAGGCCCCGGTGCCGGCCTATAACTCGTCCCCCCGTATCCAGAATGGGGCCCGGCCGGATGGGTACCCGGGCCCTCTGGCGGATGAACTGCCGGTAGTCACCGGTAGTAACAAAACAGATTTCCTGGGACTCGGGCTTGTGGGCCACGGGCAAGCCATAACGTTCCGCCATGGCCCGCACCTCAGCCTTGGTGTAGTCTCCCAGGGGTAGCAGGGTGTGGGCCAGCTGTTCCTGGGTAAAGGTGTACAAAAAGTAGCTTTGATCCTTGGTGGCGTCGCGACCTTTGGCCAGGAGATAACGCCCCCGCTTCTCGTCGTACCATACGCGGGCATAATGGCCCGTAGCTACATAATCCATACCCAGAGCCAGGGCCTTGCGCAGAAGCCCATCGAATTTAATGAACCGGTTGCAGGCCACGCAGGGGTTAGGGGTGCGCCCGTGAAGGTAATCTTCCACGAAGTAATCAATGACCTTTTCTCCAAACATATCGCGGAAATTAAGCACATAATGAGGAATGCCCAGAAGGGCAGCTACCCGCCGGGCATCCTCTACGGCACTTAAAGAACAACATCCCGTTTCCCCCGGTGGTGGAGGGGCATCCGCAGGCCAGATCTGCATGGTAACTCCGATGACCTCGTAACCCTGGTCCTTAAGTAAGGCGGCGGCCGTAGAACTGTCCACCCCGCCGCTCATGGCCACCATAACCTTGCCTTTAGCCAGTTACGTCACCGCCCTTGTGGTTCCTCTTCTCGTAATCTTCTATGGCCTTATGCAGGGCATCGGCAGCCAAATTCGAACAATGCATCTTCTGGGTGGGCAGGCCGTGGAGGGCCTCGGCCACGTCTTTATTGGTTATTCGCATGGCCTCCTCCAGCGTCTTGCCCTTGACCATCTCGGTGAGCATGCTGCTGGTGGCAATGGCCGCCCCGCAGCCGAAGGTCTTGAACTTGGCATCTTTTATTACACCGTTTTCTACTTTAATGAAAAGGCGCATGATGTCTCCGCATACGGGATTGCCTACCTGCCCGACACCATCGGCGTCCGGGATCTCCCCTACGTTGCGGGGATTGGTGAAATGTTCCATCACTTTTTCGCTGTACATTTCCACTCACTCCTTACCGACCTCAAATAACCTCCCGGCCTACTTCCCCTTGTTGTACAAAGGAGACATGGAGCGCAGACGCTCGATGATCTCCGGGAGCACTTCCAGGACATAGTCGATATCCTCTTCCGTATTATCCCGACCCAGAGTCATGCGCACCGAACCATGGGCGATTTCATGGGGGATACCCATGGCCAGGAGAACATGGGATGGGTCCAGGGACCCCGAAGTACAGGCCGAACCGCTGGAGGCGGCTATTCCCTTCATATCCAGGCTGAGAAGGATGGATTCTCCTTCCACGTAACGGAAGCTGAAGTTGGCATTGATGGGGGATCTTTGCTCCCGGTCACCGTTCAGCCGGGTTTCCTCGATACTAGCCAGTACGCCGTCAATTAGTTTATCCCGCAACGCCCTTAACCTGCGCCCTTCGCTCTCCAGTTCCTTCCCGGCCAATTCGGCCGCCTTGCCGAAACCCACGATGCCGGGCACATTCTCCGTCCCCGCCCTGCGCTTGCGCTCCTGCCCGCCACCGTGCAACAGGGGCTGGATGCGGGTTCCTTTGCGGACGTAAAGGCACCCTACCCCTTTAGGACCGTAAATCTTATGGGCCGAGGCGGTTAAAAGATCGACATTTAAATCCTGAACATTGACCGGTATTTTGCCCACGCTCTGCACGGCATCGGTGTGGAAAATAATACCCTTTTCCCGCGCCACCCTGCCGATTTCCCGGATGGGCTGAATGGTGCCCACTTCGTTGTTAACGTGCATGATACTGATCAGAATAGTCTCGTCGGTAATGGCCTGGAGAACGTCTTCTACCCGCACCAGCCCTTCCGGTGTTACGGGTAGAAAGGTCACTTTGAAGCCCTGGCGCATCAAATACTGGGCCGTATCCAAAACGGCATGGTGTTCAATGCTGGAAGTAATGATATGCTTCCCCTTCTTTTGATTGGCGTAGGCAGCGCCGATGAGGGCCATATTATCGGCCTCGGTACCCCCGCTGGTAAAGATGATTTCCTCCGGCTGGGCTCCGATAAGGGCCGCTACCCGGGCCCGGGCCTCTTCAAGGGCCTTTTTGGCCTGGCGGCCCCAACCGTAAATGGTGGAGGGGTTGCCGAATTCCTCCTTCAGAAAGGGAAGCATTTCCTCCAGTACCTCCGGCCGCACCGGCGTCGTAGCACTGTGGTCAAGGTAAACCCGTCGCATGGTCTCACCTGTTTCCCCGAAATTTAGATATAGTACATGTAATTGTTATTACTCTCCTGCAACTTGTTGGCCTCTATGACCATGTCTTCCAACGTAATGGAATCTAAGACACCGCTCACGCTATCCCGCACCTTTTCCCATATGGTACGGGCTACGCAGCTTTCGGCCCGGGAACAGCATTCCCCCTCTTCTTTAACGCAATCCATGGGAGCAATAGGCCCTTCCAATACGCGGATAATGTCCCCCACCTTAATTTCCGAGGGGTCCTTGGACAGGGTGTATCCTCCCTGGGCGCCGCGGACGCTGCGCACCAACCCCGCTTTACGCAAAGCGGCAATGAGCTGTTCCAGGTAGTGTTCGGAGATATCCTGGCGTTCCGCTACACTTTTCAGGGAGATGGGCCCTTCGCCGTAACGCTGGGCTAGGTCGAACATGGCCCGCAGGCCGTATTCCCCTCTGGTGGAGAATTTCACGATGCCCTCACCCCCCTGTCTTTTTCTTTGCTTCCGTAGTTTATATCTTAGCAATCTACTCGGATATTGTCAAGGTAAAACCGAGCGATATACTATACTTTATTAAATTTCCATGAATCCTGCCCTTTTATGCGTCCGCCGAGATGCAGGGTAAACTCAGGCGGGAGCAACATTGGTCTTCGGTATGGCCCGTGATATAATAAAATAAGCCAAACTTATAGCTTCCGAGGGACTCGCTATGAATCTCTTCGAACAGGCCGCCAGGGACGAACTACGGGCGAAGGCCCCGCTGGCCGTCCGGATGCGGCCCCGAACCCTGGACGAATTCGTAGGCCAGGAAGCGGTCATCGGCCCCGGCACCCTGCTCCGCCGGGCCATTGAAAACGACAGCCTGACCTCCCTTATCCTCTGGGGACCTCCGGGCACCGGCAAAACCACCCTGGCCCACATCATAGCCGATATGACCAGGGCCCATTTTGAATCCCTCCACGGGGCCCTGGACGGCATAAGCGACATCCGCCGGGTGGTTGCCGCGGCTAAAGAGAGACATGTTTATTACCGCCAAAGGACCCTTATTTTCGTAGACGAGATACACCGCTGGGCCAAAAACATTCAGGACGCCCTGCTCCCCCACGTGGAGGAGGGCCTTATAACCCTTATCGGCGCTACAGTGGAAAACCCCATGTTCACCGTCAACCCGGCCCTGCGCTCCCGGTCCCGCATCGTCCGTTTGGAGCCCCTGCGGGAGGAGGATATACTGAAGCTTTTACGGCGGGCCCTGGAGGACGGGGAACGGGGGCTGGGATCCATGAACCTGGAGGTCGAGGAGGCCGCCCTCAGGCACTTTGCCCGGCTGGCCAACGGCGACGCCCGCGTCGCCCTGAACGCCCTTGAATTCGCCGCCCTAACTACTCCGCCCTCGGACGACGGCCGGCGCCGGGTTACCCTGGCCGTAGCCGAAGAAGCCGCCCAGAAAAAAGCCCTCCTATACGATCGCGACGGCGACCAGCACTACGATGTAGTATCGGCCTGGATCAAAAGCATCCGCGGTTCCGACCCGGACGCTGCCATCTACTGGCTGGCCCGCATGATCTATGCCGGCGAGGATCCTGCCTTCCTAGCCCGCCGGCTCATGGTCCATGCGGCTGAAGATATAGGCCTGGCCGATCCCATGGCCCTGTTGGTGGCCACCTCCGCCGCCCAGGCCGTGGAGCGGGTAGGATTGCCCGAAGGACGCCTCATCCTGGCCGAGGCCACCCTTTACTTAGCCCTGGCGCCCAAGAGTAATTCCGTCATTAAGGCCATCGACGCAGCCCTGGACGCCGTAGAAAAAGAAGAGGCTTCCCCCGTACCCCGGCACCTGCGGGACGCCAGTTATCCAGGGGCAGCCGCTCTGGGTCACGGCCGGGGGTATAAGTACCCCCATAATTATCCCAACGGCTGGGTGGAACAGCGCTACCTGCCGACCTCTTTAGAAGGCAGAACCTTTTATGTACCCTCTCCGTACGGTAAGGAGGGAGAGCTCAGCCGCGCCTGGCAACAGCGGTGCAGGGGAAAGCTAAAGGACGGCTAGGCCATAAACCGGTTGAGGACGTCAATCAATTCGTCTATTATTTCGTCTCCCCTCTCCCGGGCGAGGGCATTGCGCACGCATCCGCGCACGTGCTGCTCGATGATCATGGTCCCCACCGTCTTCAAGGCTGCCCGGGCGGCTGCGATCTGCACCAAAACATCTACGCAGTATTTATTCTCTTCCACCATGCGCTGCAATCCCTTGACCTGACCCTCGACCTTGCGCAGCCGCAGAAGAATATCGTCTTTCACCACCGCATAGGAGCTCACGACCCTTCCCCTTTCCCCTTTACTCCAGCAGTTCCCGCACTACAATGCTGGCCAAGATCAGACCGGCCACCGAGGGTACAAAGGATATGCTGCCCGGCGGCCGACTACCTTGAGAGGCGCCGCCGGAAGTCCTCCGGGGCGCTTCTTGGGAATACACCACCTTTATCCCGCCTTCGATGCCTCGCCGGCGGAGCTGTCGGCGAACGACCCTGGCTAAAGGGCAGCCCCTAGTAGCGGAAATATCCGCCACTTCCAAGGCCGTCGGGTCGAGGCGGTTGCCCGCACCCATACTGGAAACGATCCGCATTCCACTGCTGTAGGCCCGGGCCAGTAGATCCACTTTATCCCGCACGGTGTCAATGGCATCCACCAGGTAGTCTAGGTCCCGGCGGACGAAGAGGTGGCCTGTGTCCGGGGCGTAGCGCTCCTGCCGGGGTACCACCGTCAGGCGGGGGTTGATATCCTTCAGGCGGCGGGCCATGACCAGGACTTTGGGCTGCCCTAGGGTGGAATGGAGGGCATGAAGTTGCCGGTTGATGTTGCTGGGTACTATGTAGTCGTAGTCCACCAGTTCCAAGTATCCCACCCCGGCCCGGGCCAGGGCTTCGGCGGCAAAGGAGCCTACGCCGCCCAGGCCTATCACCGCCACCCGGGCCCGCGAGAGCTTGGCCAGGCCTTCCATGCCTATCAAGAGTTCTGTTCGAGCGGTGAAGGTTTCTTCCATAGACTGAGAAACACCTCATATAAATACAAAACCCCACAAATGCCGTGACGTGCCGCAGTTTCATGAACCCGCTCTCCGCAGGTGGGTGCCCTCCTGGACGCTTTTTGTTTCCCCTCCTCGGGGGCTTACAAGCCACGCCCAGAGTCCGGGCTCCCTAAGTGTTGGTGTTGGCTCACAACATGCGGCCCTAACACGGGCATTGCAGGGTGTCACTTCAAAATCCTCTTTGCGTATTCTATATTAGCACAAACTGTCCTTTAGTGCAAGCGCTAAGTCAGCTTAGTCAGCCCCAGTTTTGGGCCAGATGGGACTTGGCTCCGGGTCCCACGGTGAGCCTCGCCCACCGACACTGGTGCTCAATTCTAGGACACTCCCGGGGAGGCCCGGCCCTCCGGGCTTCCGCCCCTCTGGAAATACCCGGTCCCGGCCCCACCTTCCACCTCCGTCTGGGCTCTCGGCGCCGGATTTCCCTCCGCTACCGGGCCTACCCCGGCCTCCCTCCCCGGCCCGCCACGCTAAACCTCCCAGGTTTAGCTGCCGCCCTCGTGTAGTTGCTAACTTCCCGGGAAAAAGGCGGTCCCGGCCGGCCAAAACCGCTCCGAAGTCCGGCCAACAACTCTCCGGCCCCCACCCCGGAAGGAGGGGAAGCCTGCCCTGGGCTTCCCCTCGAAGGCCTGGGGAGAAGGCCGGACTAACCCTGGCGGCATTAAGGCCAGGGGGACGTCCTGCGGCCTGACACCCGGAACGGAGTATTCCTAACGCAGCTACCTCGACGGCCGTATAGTAAGGTGTAACTCCTTTAGCTGCTCGGGGGCCACGGGACCCGGGGCACCCGTCATAAGGCAGCTAGCGCTCTGGGTTTTGGGGAAGGGAATAACGTCCCGGATGGTTTCCCTTCTCCCCATGAGCATAACCATGCGGTCGAGGCCAAAGGCAATGCCGCCGTGGGGAGGGGCGCCGTATTCAAAGGCTTCCAGGAGAAAGCCGAATTTCTCCCGCGCTTCCTCGGCCCTCAACCCCAGGAGTTCGAACATCTTCTCCTGCACATCCCGGCGGTGAATACGGATGCTCCCACCGCCCAGTTCTACGCCGTTCAATATGACGTCGTAAGCCAGCGCCTTGGCCTTTAACGGCTCGCGGTCCAGAAGGGGCAAGTCTTCTTCCCGGGGCGAGGTAAAGGGATGGTGGACGGCCTTATACCGTCCCTCTTCTTCGTCGTATTCCAGGAGGGGGAAATCGATGACCCAGGCGAAGGCCAGCCGCCCGTCGTCTACCAGGCCCAGACGCCGCCCCATTTCCAGGCGCAGGGCTCCCAGGGCGCAGGCGGCCGTCTCCTCTTGATCGGCTACGAAAAGGAGAAGATCCCCTGGCCGTGCCTCCATCCGTTCCCTGACGGACTGCAGTTCGCCGGGGTCGAAGAACTTGGCAATGGGAGAGCGGATTCCATCCCCCTCTATAATCATCCAGGCCAGGCCCTTGGCACCGAAGGTGCCGGCCAGCCTGGTCAATTCATCCAGCTCGCGGCGGGAATAGCTGCTGCAGCCCGGAGCCCTGATGCCCCGTACTACTCCTCCCCGGCCTACGGCTTCGGCAAAAACTCTGAATCCGCTATTCTTAACCAAGTCCGAGATGTCCTTAATCTCCAACCCAAACCGCAGGTCGGGCTTGTCGGAACCGTAGCGGCTTATGGCCTCCTCATAGGTCAGCCGCGGGAAGGGGAGGTCCAGCTCCACACCCAGGACGCGGTGAAAAACATAGGCCAGCAGCTCTTCGGTAATCCCCATAACATCTTCCCGCCGCACGAAGGACATCTCCATATCCAGCTGGGTAAACTCTGGCTGGCGGTCGGCCCGCAAGTCCTCATCCCGGAAACAGCGGACGATTTGAAAGTAGCGTTCCACCCCGGCCACCATCAGTACCTGTTTGAAGAGCTGGGGAGACTGGGGCAGGGCAAAGAATTCGCCGGGGTGCAGCCGGCTGGGCACCAGGAAATCCCGCGCCCCTTCCGGTGTGCTTTTGGTCAACATGGGAGTTTCGATTTCCCAGAAGCCCCGGCCGTCCAGGAAGTCCCGGATGGCTTTAGTCGCGCGGTAGCGCAGTTCCAGCAGGCGCTGCATCTCGGGCCGCCTCAAGTCCAGGTATCGGTAGCGCAGGCGTAAGGCCTCGTCTACCTCCAAATTGTCGGCAATGTAAAAAGGTGGCACTTTGGCCACGTTCAGTAAGCGCAAATCCCGGGCATAGACCTCAACTTCCCCGGTGGGCAAGTTGGGATTGGCCGTGCCCTCCGGCCTGATGCTCACCTCTCCGGCCACGGCTACGACGTACTCGCCCCGGAGGGCTTCGGCCTTGGCAAAGGCCTGCTCTGAGACTTCAGGGTTGAAGACCACCTGTACTATCCCCGAGCGGTCGCGCAAATCCATAAAGATTAACCCGCCGTGATCCCTCCGGCGGTGAACCCATCCCGCAAGGATGACCTCCAGGCCCGCATGTTCTTTCCTCAATTCGCCACAGCCATGGGTCCTGGACCAATCTCCCATACCTTCTATCACTTAGCCTTCACTCTCCTTCTTCCGCCTGCAATAGGGTATGATGTCCTCCCAGGCAACCTCCTGCTGTTCTCCCCGCAACAGGTCCCGAACCGTGACCTTCCGCTCCTTCAGCTCTTCCTCCCCCAGAATGATGACCAGCCTGGCCGGATAACGGTGGGCGTACTTCATCTGGGCTTTTAAACTGCGGCCCATGTAATCTTTATCGGCGGCAATGCGGTGCTCCCTCAGGGTCTTAAGCAAATCCATGGCCGCCCCCTCCAAACCGGAGCCCGCCGTAACGACCAAAACGTCCACCCCACCGGCTACCTCTATCTCCTTCCCCTGGGCTTCCAGGGCCAGCAAGATGCGCTCCAGGCCGAGGCCGAACCCGATCCCCGGTGTGGGAGGTCCCCCGCAAGCTTCCACCAGGCCGTCGTAACGGCCGCCGCCTCCTATGGAACTCTGGGCACCGATGTCGGGCACGGTAATTTCAAAGGCCGTCTTGGTATAGTAGTCCAGACCCCTCACCAGGCCTTCGTCCAGGACATACTCCATGCCCAGGTCGTCGAGGTAGCGCAAAACCCTTCGAAAGTGCTCGGCGCAGTCCGGGCACAACGAACGGGTTATAGTAGGAGCCCCGGCCAGCAGCTCCCGGCACGCCTCGCTCTTGCAGTCGAATATACGCAGCGGGTTTCGTTCGAAGCGGTTCTGACAGGTGGGACACAATCCGGGCAGTTTGGGCCGCAGGTAGGCTTTGAGTTTCTCCCGGTGTGCCGCCCGGCATGCGGGACAGCCCACACTGTTAATCCGCAGCTCCGTATTCTCCAGGCCCACCTGGCGGTAAAAATCCATGGCCAGGACAATGACTTCGGCATCCACACCGGGATCCCTGCTGCCGAAAACCTCCACGCCGAACTGGTGGAACTGCCGCAGCCGGCCGGCCTGGGGCCTCCCGTAGCGAAACATAGGTCCCAGGTAGAAGAGCTTTACGGGCAGGACCCCGCTATACAGCCGGTGTTCCAGCAGGGCCCGCACCACCGGCGCCGTCCCTTCCGGCCGCAGGGTGAGGCTGCGTTCGCTCCGGTCGAGGAAAGTATACATTTCCTTCTCGACAATATCCGTCGTGTCCCCTACTCCGCGGAGGAAAAGCTCGGTGTGTTCAAAAATGGGGGTCCTGATTTCCCGGTACCCGTAAAGCCTGCACAGGGAGCGGGCTTTCTCTTCGAGATACTGCCATTTTTCGCTCGCTCCCGGCAGAATGTCCTCGGTACCGCGCGGTCTGTGGGTTAACATGCCTTACCTCCCTCAGCAGAAAAACGGGTTATCGGCCTTTTCCTCTCCGATGGTGGAAGCCGGCCCGTGGCCGGGGTATATGGTGAAACCGTCCGGCAGGCAAAACAATTTCTCCCGCACGGAGGAAAGCAGTTTTTCCAGGGAGCCCCCCGGAAAGTCCGTCCGGCCAATGGAACCCGCGAACAGGGTATCTCCGGTAAATACCACGCCATCTCCCTTTAGGCAGATGCCGCCTGGCGTGTGTCCCGGAGTATGGATAACTTCCAGGGCCAACCCTTTACCCAGGCGGATGACATCGCCCTCTTCCAGGGTGCGATCCGCCGGCAGGCCATCGCGCATTCCCCCGGCAAAGGCGGCAAGATTGCGGCGGGGATCGGTCAGGTACGCGGCGTCTTCCCTGTGTATCAAAATTTCCGCCCCCGTGGCCGCCTTAATTTCCCCATTGGCGCCGCAGTGGTCGATATGGCCGTGGGTATTGATAATATAACGCAGCCGGATGCCAGCTTTGGCCGCAGCAGCCAGAATCCGCTTGCCTTCGGCACCCGGGTCGATGACTGCACCTTCCTTCGTCTCGGGGCAGGCTATAAGATAGCAATTGGTGGCCAGCGCTCCCACCACTAAAGTTTCTATAAACATAAGAACCCCCCTCTGCAAGTCAGAATCAGAAGCCCGGCACTCCACGCCCCCGGAGGGAAGGGCCGGGACCTTGAGTTTGGCCTGGAAGAAAATTCCCGCCTCCGGAGAGATCTCGGTGCGGGTTAACTCCACCGGGCCGAAAGTCCGCCATCTCCCTTCCACCCGCCGCAAAATCTAAAACAACTTGCTGCTGTCCAGAAGCAGAGTGACCGGACCGTCGTTAACAAGCTCCACCTGCATATGCGCCTGGAAGCGGCCGCTGGCAACCTTAAGGCCCTGTTCTTCCACGGCGGTAATAAATGCCCGGTACAGTTCTTCCGCCACTTCAGGAGGGGCAGCCTCAGTAAAGCTGGGCCGCCGTCCCTTGCGGCAGTCGCCATAAAGGGTAAACTGGGAAACCACCAGAACCCCGCCCCCGACGTCTTTTACCGCGAGGTTGAGTTTTTCCTCCCCATCGGCAAAGATGCGCAGACCGGCTATCTTCTCGGCCAGGTAACGGGCATCCTGGACGGTATCCCCGGACCTGACCCCTAGAAAGACTAACAGGCCGGGTCCTATGGCCCCTATCTCTTCTCCTTCTACGGTTACCCGCGCCCGCAATACCCGCTGTACAACTGCCCGCAAGAGCCTTCACCCCCTTCCCGCTAAAGACCTGGACAGTCTTCAGCCCCTCCGCGCCTTGCCTATCGGCCCTGCACGCGCCCTCTCCGCCGGGCCCACCGTTCCCTACCTGACCTTCTGTTTCCACATTTCCGGCCGGGATAAAACAGCCCGGCGGTCCGGCCATAAGCCCCAGCCGCACCACTTCAAGGAGTCACCCGTTTCACTTCCATAACATCCTTGATGCGCCTGATCTTGTCCATAATATATTGCAAATGCTCCAGGCTCCTGATCTCGATTTTCAAGTCCACGGTAGCCATATGGTTACGGGTGGCCCGGGCATGGATGGAATTGATAATGGTCTTGGTGTCGGCCACAGCGGACATTATATCCATGGCCAGGCGGGGACGATCCAGGGCTACCGCCTCGATCTGCACCTCATAGGTGGCCTCCGCCTCGCCATCCCAGGCCACTTCAATAATGCGCTCGCCCTCATTGTTAAGGTGGTGGAGAACGTTAGGACAGTCGCTGCGGTGAACCGAGATCCCGCGCCCCCGGGTGATATACCCTATGATAGCATCCCCCGGCAACGGATGGCAACAGTGGGCCAGCCGCACCACTATGTCGTCCAGGCCCTTGACCCGGACTCCGTGGGAAGGCCGGCTGTACCCGTTCCAGGGTTTGCCAGCGGGCAGGGCCTCCACCCGGGCAATTTCTTCTCCTTTGTCCTCCTTTATTTCCTCCCTCAGGCTCCCCAGCACCTGGGCGGGGGTAATCCCCCCGTCTCCTACGGCCGCCACCAGGTCGTCGGCCGTGGCCAGGTTGAACTTGCGGGCCGCCTCCTGCAGGAGGGGGGGCTTCAAAACTTCTTCCGAGTTCAGCCCCTGCTTGCGGCATTCCTTTTCCAGCAGCTCCCTGCCCCGGGCCAAATTCTTCTCCCGCTCCTCTTTGCGGAACCACTGGCGGATGCGGTTCTTGGCCTGGGAAGTCTTGACTACCTTCAACCAATCCCGGCTGGGGCCGCTCCCCTTTTGCACCAAAATCTCCACGATGTCTCCCGTTTTTAACTGGTAGTCTAAGGGAACGAGTTTGCCGTTCACCCGCGCCCCTACACACTGGTGCCCCACATCCGTATGCACCCGGTAGGCAAAATCAATGGGCACCGACCCCGCCGGCAACTCCACCACATCTCCTTTAGGGGTAAACACGTACACCCGGTCCGAAAAGAGGTCGATCTTGAGGGACTCCATAAATTCCCTCGGATCCCGTAGCTCACGCTGCCAGTCAAGTATCTGGCGCAGCCAGGTGAGCTTCTGCTCGAATTCGTGATCCGATACGGTATAACCCTCTTTGTACCGCCAGTGGGCCGCAATCCCGTATTCGGCCGTCCGGTGCATTTCCCAGGTGCGGATTTGAACTTCAAAGGGTTCCCCTTCGGGTCCCAGAACGGTGGTGTGGAGGGATTGGTACATATTGGGTTTGGGCATGGCAATATAATCCTTGAAGCGGCCCGGGATGGGTTTCCATAGGGCATGGATGATTCCTAATACTGCGTAACAATCTTTAACCGTATCCACGATGACCCGGAGGGCAATAAGATCATAGATTTCGCTTAGCTCCTTCTGGTCTTTTTTCATCTTGTTGTAAATACTGTAAAAATGCTTGGGCCTCCCCTGAATATCCGCTTCAATCCCGCTTTCCTGCAATTTTTCCCTTAAAATGGAAGCTACTTTGTAGATATACTCCTCCCTCTCCTGGCGTTTCTTGGAAATGCTCTTTACCAGGTCGTAATAAACATCGGGCTCCAGGTAGCGTAAAGCGTGGTCTTCCAGCTCCCATTTTAAGCGAAAAATGCCCAAGCGGTGGGCCAGGGGAGCGTAAATTTCCAGGGTTTCCCGGGCTATTTCCCGCTGCTTTTCCGGGGGGCAGTGCCTCAGGGTCCGCATATTATGCAGGCGGTCGGCCAGTTTAATCAATATGACCCGTATATCCTTGGCCATGGCCAGGAACATCTTGCGCAGAGTTTCCGCCTGCTGCTCCTCCTTGGTCTTGTACTCCAGGCGGCTCAGCTTAGTAACCCCGTCAACAAGGTAGGCCACTTCTTCCCCGAAATTCTCCCGCACTTCGTCCAGGCCGACCGCAGTATCCTCCACCACATCGTGAAGCAACCCGGCGGCAATGGTGACAATGTCCAATTGCAGTTCGGCCAGGATTTCCGCCACGGCCAGGGGATGAATGATATAGGGCTCGCCGGAATACCTCTTCTGATCACCATGGGCCTTCCGGGCATAGTCGTAAGCCCTGCGGATAAGCTGCAAGTCGGCGTCGGGATAATAAAGGAGGATCTGCCTCTCCAACCCCTGGAGGTCCACAACCTTCACCTCCTTAAACCCCGGAGCTCCCGCCATAAATCCATTGCCAGTTTATAATCCCGGCAGAGTTGACGGTAGCGCCACGAGTTATGTAGGTCCCGCTTCCCCTTGGTCCCGGCGGTCAGCCGTACCCTCGTTCCCCTGGAATCTTCTGTTAACTGTACTAATCCCAATTCTTCCAGGACATTCACACCGCACCGGACCAAGTATCCGCCCAGCATCTTCCTATCCAGGTAAACCCCTTCCCTCCCGGAGGTCAACGCTGCCAGGCGCCGGTAAAGGCGCCCGAGAAAGGGCCGTAAGCCCGACATTTCCGGAGGTTCCTGGTTCAGAAACCGGCCCCCCAGGTAGACTTGCGGCCGCGCCGGTTGCGGCGGCAGGCTTAGCTCCATTTCCTCCCGTCCCCGGGGAAGGTAAGCGAAGACTACCGTCTGCGCCGGGTAAAACCACGCCGGCCTGGAACCCACCCCCACCAGGAGACACACCTCTCCGGCGAGGGAGGCCCGGCGGACCAAGGCTTCCTGATGGACGGTTAAGCCTTCGTCCAGCACCACCTTTAGCCCCTGCTGCCGGAAGAAGCGGGCCAGCCTTCGGGCCTGCGGGTAATCAGCGGCGTAAAGGAGCGTCCGCTCTCCCCTAGATGCCCTCTCCAAGGCACAGCTTATCGGGTCCTCAATACTGATGGCCCCAGGCCGACCGGCGGGGCTCCAGGGTTGCGCCCTCGGCACGCCCTCGCCTATTTCCGGGGACCATAGCTGCCACCCCTCATGTTCCATCCCTGCTATCTTAAACAACTCTATAGGTTGCAGGATAATCCCCGGGCAGTGGTTTCCAGGCCTCAGTTCTTCCTCCGGTAACCACGGCCCCCACGGCCGCAGCTCCCGTTCCGGAAGGGCCAGCAGGCGCCTTAATCCGTAGTAGCAGGCCAGGACTCCCCGGCCCGAGGCGAATACCAAACTCCCTGCTATCCTACCCTGCCTCAAATGCTCGCCCAGCTCTCCCAGAAGGGCTGCTGCCCAGGTAGGCGACTCCCTGCTTTCCCCTTCCCGGCTCCCTTCTCTTGCTTCCGGGTAAGTGACTATCCCTGGCCCCTCGTTGTCGCGGGGCTTTTCCTCCCCCACCACGACGATGGGAGAGGACTCCGCGGGCCGCAGGTCTGCCACCACCAATTCCACTTCTTCGCGGCCGTTATACCGGTCTACAACCGGCCGAAAGGCCACATCTATTTTGCTCCCTTCTCCCACGCCCTGAGGCAGGGCCATGTTAAAGCCGATGGCAGGCAGCTCTTGCCCCTCGGCCAGGAGCCTGAATTTAATATGTACTCCCTGGGCCCCCACCGCCCGTAAGGCGGCAATTTCCGCTCCCCGGTACAGGAAGAGGGGACGCGGGTTCTCCTCGCCAAAGGGGGCCAGACCCTCTAATTCTTCCACTAGACCCTTGTCTATCTGGCTGAACAGTACCTCCGCCTCCAAGTGTAGCAAGGGTTGGGGCACCTCCCCGGTGCAGGCCGCCTCCAGGGCGGCAAGAAAGGCTTCGCGAAAGGGGGCGACCTGGTCCTCGGCTATTTCCAGGCCCACGGCCTGTCCGTGGCCTCCGAAGGCGGAAAGGTACTCGCGACAAATCTGTACAACGCTAAAAAGATCGATGCCCATGGCACTGCGTCCGGAACCCCGGCCCCTGCCCTCCGGCCCCAAGCCGATGAGAATAGCCGGCCGGCCCAGGCGCTCCGCCAGCCTGCCCGCTACAATTCCCAGCACTCCCGGGTGCCACCCGGGGGAGGCCAGGACCACCCCGGGTTCTCCCCGCTCCAGAGCTGCTTGGGCCTGAGCCAGCGCCTCGGCCAGCACTTGTTCTTCTAGGAGCTGACGGGTCTGGTTTTCCCGGTTCAGGGTCTGGGCCAGCTCCCAGGCTTGTTGCGCCGAGGGGGTGAGGAGCAAATCCAGGGCGGGCCGGGCCGAACCCAGCCGCCCGGCTGCATTGAGGCGCGGCGCCAGGCCGAAGGCTATTCTTTCAGCGCTTAACTCCTCAGGTTTGAGGCCGGCTGCTTCCAGGAGGGCCTTTATCCCTGGCCTCCTGGCCTCCTTAAGCACCTCCAACCCGGCACGTACCAGAATCCGGTTCTCCCCCAGGAGGGGCACGGCATCGGCAACGGTCCCCAGGGCCGCCAGGTCCAGGGCCCAGCCGGCAGGTATCCCCTCGGGGCACAGGTCAAAAAGCTGCGCCAACCCTTGGGCCACCTTAAAGGCCACCCCGGCCCCGGCCAGGGCGGTGCTCCGTCCGGGAGCCAGCCAGGGGTTCACCACTGCCAGGGCGGCGGGAAGCTCGCCGGAAGGCCGGTGGTGATCGGTGATTATCAGGTCCAGGCCGTGTTCTGCGGCCCAGGCGGCCTCCCCCACGGCGGTGATGCCGCAGTCGACACTGACAGCCAGAGTACACCCCTGCCGGAGGCCCCAGGAGAGCCCTTCTATCTTCAGCCCGTAACCTTCCTCCAGGCGGTGGGGAATGTAAAACTCCACTACCACCCCTAACTTTTCGAGGGTTTCCCCCAAAATAGCAGCCGCCGTAAGCCCGTCCACATCGTAGTCTCCGTACACCAAAACTTTTTCCCCGGCCCGCACGGCCCGGCTCAGGCGCTCTAGGGCCTGCTCCATCCCCGGTAGGGCATAAGGTGAACTCAAATCTTCTACTCCTCCGGTCAAAAAGGTCCGGGCTTCCTCTACCGTCTTAACCCCCCGGTTTATCAGGACCTGGGCGGTGACCGGCGATATGTTCAGGGCCCGGGCCAGGGTTCCCTGGAGGATAAAATCCGGCGGGTGGACTTTCCACAGGGACCTCGACATTCAGCCCTCCTCCCTGGGGCAGGTGTTGCATCCCCGGCAGCCCTCATCTTCCTCGCAGGGTTCAATGTGGATGAGAACTTCGGTATAGGGTAAGGCGGCCTTGATGGCCGCCGTAATCCTGTCACTTAACCGGTGGGCCTGGGCCACTGATTGGCGTCCGGGAACTACCAAGTGTAAATCGATTTGGCGCTCCCGGCCGGACTTGCGGGTGCGCAACTTGTGAAATTCCACATACTGGTCGGCATAGGAGCTTATAATGTCTTTGATCAAGCGCTCTTCCTCCTCCGGCAGGCAAACGTCCATTAAGGGAGTAAAGGCTTCCCGCGTCAACCGGTAAGCCGCCGCCAGAATGAGGGCGGCCACCACCAGGGCAGCCAGGGGATCCAGCCAGTTAAGGCCCGTGATCTCGATGGCCACCAGCCCCACCATAACGCCTGCCGAAGTATATACGTCCGTGCGCAGGTGCCAGGCATCGGCTGCCAGGGCCACCGACTGGGTCTCTTCCGCAACCTTAAAGAGATAGCGGGAAACACATAGATTAATGAGGGCCGATAAGCCCATGACGGCCATACCGATTCCCGGCTGAATCACTTCCGCCCCCAGCCGCAGCTTTTTTACAGCTTCCGCTATGATGGCCATGGCGGCCCCAAAGATGAGGAGGGCTTCAATAGTGCCGGCCACATTTTCGATTTTACCATGGCCGTAGCGGTGCTCGAAATCGGCCGGCTTGCTGGCCTCCCTTACCGAAAAATAGGCAATTACCGCCGCCAATAAGTCCATTCCCGAGTGGATGGCCTCGGAAATGACGCTCAAGGAGTTGGTGGCCAGTCCGGTGGCCAATTTCAGGAGCACCAGAAAGGCGTTGGACACCACCGATATCCTGGCCGCCCTCGCCCGCTCGTCCACGGAAATCGTCCCCTTGACTTTAAAAAATTGGACTTCATCCTTCGTCCCGATGAAGTCCTACCGCTCCGCTACTTCCCCCTATCGCGTGCGGGCTTCCGCCTCCGGCCCGCACCTGCCAGGTTAATCACCCTTGGAAAAGCGGGCCTACCCTTGCCAACGCAACCATTGTCCTTTCCAGGCCTTGTTCCCATTGTAACACTGAAAACCGTCGGGCCGCAAGATTTACCACTACAGAGAACCGACCACCTGGATTAAATGGAGAGTCCACAGGATCAGCACCCCTACCCGGGGGGCCAACCACGCAGCCAAAAGGCTCCAGTATCTGCCAAACTTGCCCTGTTCCTTGAGGAGCAACAACTCCCTGGCCCCCGCCAGACCGGCCAAGGCCACTCCCCAGCGAGGTCCCGCCAAGGCTCCTCCCACCAGCAGGGCAGCCAGGCCGGCGGCCATCACCCGGCTGGGGTCCGGGAGCCGCCTGGGACCGAGCAGCCCAGGTACCGCTACCAACCCAACGGCCAGAACCGCACCTACCAGTAACAGTATAAGCATAAGTCCACCGGGGGGTGCGTGCAGGGCATAAGTTAAAACGGCCGCCAGAAGGGCGAACAGGCCTGTCCATGGATAGAACAGGCCTGCGGCCAAAACCACGACGAGGAATACCCCCCAGAGGAAAACCACCCTCGGCCCCTCCTTAAGGGGACGTCGCCCGGCGAACCTTGGCCCGGGCGGTCCGCCTCCGTCCCTGAGTTAGGTTACGCAAATCGATCCACAGGGGGCTGGCGGTAAAGATGGATGAGTAGGTACCGCTGACGGTACCAATAAGAAGGGTCAAAGCAAAGAATTTGGTAGTATCTCCTCCTAATATCAGCAGGGCCAGCAGAGCCATCACAACGGTAGTCACCGTGTTAATACACCGGGTGAGGCTCTGGGCAATGCTCTTGTTGACCAGCTCTTCCAAACTCTCCTTCTTGCGCAGCCGGAGGTTCTCCCGGATCCGGTCAAAAATTACAATGGTATCGTTAATGGAATACCCGATGATGGTCAGGATGGCCGCCACGAAGGCACTGTTAACCTCCCATCGGAAGAGGGCAAAAAGGCCAACGGTGACCAGCACATCGTGGAGCAGGGCCACCACTGCGGCGATGCCGAAGAGAAATTCAAAACGGAATCCGATATAAATAACCATTAGCACGGTCGCCAGGGCCAGGGCATATAGCCCCTTTCGCGTCAGTTCGGCGCCGATTACTGCTCCTACCCTCTCATTCCGCTTAATATCGAGGTTGCCGAACTTTTCCTTCAGGCTATCCAGCATCCTGGTGCTTTCTTCTTCCGTCAGCACCGGAGTCCGGAGCAGGAACTCGTTGGGTCCGGCCGTCTGAATGGAGGCCTGCTCTAGGTTAAACTCCTTCAAAGCCTCCCGGACCTGAGACGTTTCCACCGGCTGCTCAAATTTAACCTGCAGTAGGTTCCCGCCGGTAAAGTCGATGCCCAGGTTTAACGGCGGCCGGTGGGTGGCCATGGCAATAATCCCCGGAATAATCACCAATATGGAAAGGAAATACCAGAGCTTACGTTTACCTACGAAGTCCAACAGCCTTCACCCCTCTGCCTCGACCGAAGGTTCCCGCCTTACCCCGTACAACCGCACATCCTGGAAGGCCGGTATATTGACAAGGAGGCGCAACAAGAATCTGGTCAGCGTAATGGCCGTAAACATGCTAGCTGCGATGCCTAACACTAGGGTGACGGCAAAACCCCGGATGGTCCCGCTTCCCAGAAAGTAAAGGACAACGGCAGCCAGCACAGTGGTAGTGTTAGAGTCAAAGATGGTAGCAAAAGCCCTGGTAAAGCCCGCCTCTACCGCAGCGCGCAAGGTCTTGCCATTCCGCAACTCTTCCTTCAGGCGCTCATAAATAATGATGTTGGCATCCACCGCCATGCTCACGGACAGGAGCAAACCGGCGATGCCCGGCAGCGTCAAGGTGGCCTTCAGGGCCCATAAAGCCGCGAGGACGATTACGGCATATACGATCAAGGAAAAATCGGCCACCAGGCCGGGTAGACGGTATACAATAAGCATGAAAAGGGCAATGGCGATTAGCCCGACGACGATGGCGTTCCTGCTCTTAAGCAGGGAGTCCTGTCCCAGGGTCGGTCCCACGGCCCGGCGTTCCTCTATCTCGACGGGCACCGGCAGGGCGCCGCCCCGCAAAAGGGCCGCCAGGTCGGCCGCTTCTTTGAAATCGGCAAAGCCGCCGCTAATCACCGCTTCGCCGTTGGGAATAGCCTCTCGCACTACGGGATTGGTCAAGAGTTCATTATCCAAGTAAATCCCGATATGCCTCCGCGGATCATTCAGGCTGTACTGCTTTACCAGTTCCGCCGTAACTTCGGCGAACTTCTTGGTCCCCTCGTCATTGAACTTTAGGGTTACCATGGGCTCATTAGTCTGCTGATCAATAATGGCCTTGGCATCCCTCAAATCCTTGCCGCTTACCACCACCTGGCCGTCGGCGGTCTTAAATTCCAGCAGGGCCGTTTTCCCAATTACCTTTACGGCTTCCTCGGGATCATTGATCCCTGCCAGTTCGATGATGAGGCGACGGCTGCCTTCCCGCTGGATCAGCGGCTCGGCGAGGCCCAGTTCGTCCACCCGGCTGCTCATGACCCGGCGGAGGGCCTCCATATCCTCATCCGTCACTTGGTGGTCAGCGGTGTCCTTGGCTTCCACTACGATGTGCACCCCGCCCCTTAAGTCCAGGCCCAGTTTCATGGACCGGATTAAAGGGGGTAGAACACCTACCCCCAGGGCCAGGATGGCCAGAAAAACGGCGACGGCCCTAAAGGTTTTCTTACTTCCTCCCGTCAAACTCCCTTCCCCCTCTGCTGCACGGCCGAACTAACCACGTCATTATAGCTCTCCCCCACGTTGATGTCAATTCAAAGGAGGCGGGCGTTATTAATTACCAGGCCAAACTGGCAGCCTAAAAAGGCAGCGGCCCGGCGGCACATCATCATCCGGGTCAGGAAAATCTCGAAGTACTCCGCCGGGTTGCTGATATTTAAATCGATCTTGAGTTCCAGGGTGATGGTTTTTTCCTTTTCTTCCACCCGCAGGAAGGAGTGTTCTACCGCATAGTTGACCCGATCGTGGAGGTCGAAGGTGGCCAGCTCTGTATTCCGCACCCTGGAACGGTGCACATCAGATTTGTCGGCCAGGATCAAAGCGGCTGCCACCGCATTGACCGCCTGGCCGTAGGCCTCCTCGTGGTTGCCTATAGCCCCCATAATGAGGGCCGTCTCCTCCGGTACCATACCTAGCCGGGACAAAATATGGTAAGCCAGCAAAGCCCCTGCCTGGCCGTGATTTTCGCGGCTGATGACGTTGCCTATATCATGGAGGTAGCCCGCAATAGAGGCTAACTCGGCCATGCGTTCCGGATAGCCCAGCCGGTGAAGGACGTTATAACTAATACTGGCCACCAGGCTCAAATGGCGGTGGCCATGCTCGGTGTAACCCAAAACCTCCAGATGCCGGTTGCCTTGCTGGACCAAAATTTCTACTTCCGGATCCTTCTTAACCTCTTCCAGGGTTACCGGAGCCAAGGATTACTTCGCCTCCTGGCCGGGCACATAAGAGATGGCGCTCTTATTTACTTCCACTTCTACCTTGTCGGCAATGCGCAGCATTACCGTATCATCCTTTATCTTGGTAATACGCCCGTGGAGGCCGCCCACGGTGACTACCCGGTCGTCCACCTTTAACTTGCTGAGCATTTCCTGGCGCTTTTTCTGCTGCTTCTGCTGGGGACGGATGATCAAGAAGTAAAAGATGGCAAAAAAGAAGACCAGGTAAAAAATGGTCAGCCCCCATCCCTGGGCCTGCTCCATAACATCACCTCCCATTATTCCTTTCGACAAAAGACGGATAACACCTTTCGCCCTTATAAATTTTCTCCCGTGCTGTTGTAGCGGGCATAGAATTCCCGGGCCATATCCTCCAGACAGTCCTCGGCTATGGCCCTACGGATGCGCTCCATTAAGCGGAGGGAAAAGTGCAAGTTGTGAATGGTCGTTAGCCTTAGACCTAAGACCTCGTTGGCCTTGAGGAGGTGTCGAATGTAAGCCCGCGAAAAATTCCGGCAGGCATAGCAGTCGCATTCGGGGTCCAGGGGTCTGAAGTCCCGGGCATAGGAAGCATTGCGTACCACCAATTTGCCCCGGCTGGTAAGTACCGTGCCGTTGCGGGCAATACGCGTAGGCAGCACGCAATCAAACATGTCGATGCCCCTTTTTACTCCCTCTATAAGGCAGTCCGGCGAGCCCACTCCCATAAGGTAGCGCGGCCGGTCCTCGGGCAGCAGGGGCCGCAGCTCTTCCAGGATCCTGTACATCACATCCTTAGGTTCCCCTACACTCAAGCCTCCAATACCATAGCCAGGGAAGTCCAGGGAGGTAATTTCCCTTGCGCTGCGCCGCCGGAGTTCGGGGAAGGTCCCTCCCTGGATGATCCCGAAAAGGGCCTGGTCCTTCCGGCGGTGCACCTCCAGGCAGCGCTCGGCCCACCGGGTCGTGCGTTCTACTCCGGCTTCGACCTCCTCATAAGTGGCGGGATAGGCCACGCACTCGTCAAAGGCCATGGCTATATCCGAACCCAGGGCTTCCTGCACCGCCATGGATTCTTCCGGCCCCATAAAATGGGTGGAGCCGTCCAGGTGGGAACGGAAGACCACGCCGTCAGGTCGGATCTCCCGCAGCGGGGAAAGGCTAAAAACCTGAAACCCCCCGCTGTCCGTCAGGATGGGCCGGTGCCAGTTCATAAACTTGTGCAATCCCCCGGCCTCCCTGATAATTTCCGCCCCCGGCCGTAGATACAGGTGATATGTATTGCTGAGGATGATCTCCGCTCCCAGCTCCACCACTTCTTCCGGGGTCATGGTTTTAACCGTGGCCTGGGTGCCCACCGGCATAAAAACCGGGGTGTGGACTACCCCGTGGGGGGTAACCAGACGGCCCAACCGGGCCCCGAAGGTCTTCTCCTCTCTAAGTACCTCAAAGGTAACAGCAGCCATTGCCTGTGTCACTCCTCAGAGGATTAGCATGGCGTCACCAAAGCTGAAAAACCGATAACCCTCTTCTACGGCCACCCGGTAGGCCTGGAGGATCTTCTCCCGCCCCGCGAAGGCGCTCACCAGCATGAGGAGGGTGGAACGGGGTAAATGGAAGTTAGTAATTAGGCAGTCAACCGCCTTAAAGGAGTAACCAGGATATATAAAAAGATCCGTATATCCCTCTCCCGGGGATATCCTGCCCTCCGGGGTGGCCACCGTTTCCAGGGTACGGACTACCGTGGTCCCCACGGCCACCACCCGTCCGCCCCGGGCCCGGGCCTTGTTGATGGCCTCGGCCGTTTCCGGCAAAACAATATAGTATTCGGCATGCATGCGGTGTTTTTCCACCGTTTCTTCCTTCACCGGGCGGAAGGTACCGAGGCCGACGTGCAGTAGAATCGAAGCCACTTCCACCCCCTTTTCCCTTATTTTTTCCAACAGGCGGGGGGTAAAGTGGAGGCCCGCCGTGGGGGCTGCCGCCGAACCGGGATGCCGGGCGTAGACCGTCTGGTAGCGCTCGGGATCCGGCAGTTCCCGCCGGATGTACGGGGGCAAGGGCACCCGTCCCAGCCTGGCCAAGATATCCTCCCAGCTTCCCCGATAGGCGAATTCCAGTACCCGTCCACCTTCGTCGGTGGTAGACAACACCCGGGCCTCCAGCTCTCCTTGACCGAAAATAAGCCGGGTACCGGGCGGTACCCGGCGGCCGGGCCGCACCAGGGTCTCCCACCGGTCCCCTCCCAGAGGGCTCAGGAGGAGCACCTCTACCCGGCCTCCCGTTCCCGCCTTCCTGCCGAATAAGCGAGCCGGTATGACCCGGGTATCGTTTAGCACTAGAATATCTCCCTTTTCCAGGTATTGCGGCAGGTCATAGAAACGGCGGTGCTCCAGGCGCCCGTCCCGGCGGTGCAACACTAGGAGCCGCGAGCTATCCCGCGGCTCCACCGGTTCCTGGGCTATTAATTCCGGGGGCAGATAATAATCGAACTCCTCTACGCGCATACTATCTCCCCGCAAAAGGTGCAACCACCAGTTTTCCGTCCCGGCGGTCCTGGTTATAATAGTGTTCAATTATCTCCCGGTAACTATACCCCTTCGCGGCCATCCCCCTGGCCCCCCACTGGCTCAGACCCAGGCCGTGACCGTTACCGCGGCCCTGAATAACTACCTGCCGAAATACCTTGGGCACCGTGCGGCTCCCGTCCCGGCCGGCTACCACGTATTCGCCCGCCGCGCCGTTCACCGCATCCGGGGCGCCCTTAGCCCCCACCGCCACCAGTTCGCCGCCGTAGCTTAGCTCCCGCCTATTCCCCCTTGCGTCCACCACGGCCACGGTAGAATCCGTCTCCAGGGTAAATAAGGTGCTGCGCAGCCCGAGAACCGACCGTATGCCGTCCCGGTAGGCCGACACCGCGCTCCTATCGCCTATTATATCCAGCCGCGTTGCCCGCCCGGATATCGTGGGCCCGCTCCCGTCCGACCTCTGCCGGGAGACTACCAGTTCCCTCACTTGCCCTATCTCGGTTTTCTGGCCCGTCCTCTCTAACCAGGCCTCTACCCTCCTCTGGATCTCTTCCCTGGTCAGGCTAAGGGTCCACCTGTAAGTATCAGCGGGCCACCCGCTGTACTGGAGGGCATGCTCGTCCTCCGGGGAAGGGACGCCCCGCAGGTAGGGCAAGGCCGCGGACCATACGTTTTCGCTGTCCTCTGTATGTCCCCCGGCATTGGAATGGAAGTAAGCTTCAATGAGCTTGCCGTCATAATAAATAACTTGTCCGCGCGTGGAATCCACGGCCTGCTTTACCTTGTCAGCGCCCGGGACCACTTCGGCTTCATAGCCGTCATAGACCTGAGTAGAGGTATCATCGGTTACATCATAAGGGGCCGCCGGCCTCACCCTGCTTAAGGCAAAAGTGCGGGAAACTACGGCTTGAGCTTTGAGGGCTTCCAGTCCGGCACCGGTACCCATCTCGGCCCCCACTACTCCGTAAAGATACTGTTCCACATCCAAACTATTAATGGCCGCCAGCCCCGTCCCCTCATAAAGGATCCGGAGGCTTCCCCGGTAGCGCTTCCCCTGGTATTTAAAGAGATTCGAGGCTTTCTCGTCCGCCGGTTTAAACTCCACCCTTCCGACCCTTACGGGGGGCAAAGCCTGCCCCTCCTTGAAAAGTCTTAACTGGCCTTCTTCCAGCCTGACCTCCCAGGACTCACCCGTGCCGGGCCGGGCGAGCTCCTTTCCCTGTCCGTCCACCAGCCGGTAGCTGCCCTGAACCGCCTCAAAACTAACCCGGCTAAGGCCTCTATCCAGGAGTACCCTTATGGATGGGGAGTCCGGGTCACCCGCCCCCGCCGGAGAAGGTAAGAGGGTAACCGTCAACAGGAAAAGAAAAAGAATTCCTCCCCGTAAAGTCTTCCTGCCCAATGCCCCTTCCTCCATTTCTCCTCAGGTACTGAACTATGTGCACCAACTCTCACCGCGGGCATCCCGCCACCAACATCCGTTGTCGGCGGCACAACCCCCGCGACAACCTTACCTCTACCAGGTCCTTCCCACCACCGGCGCCGGAAATCAGCCTCTTCAATCCCCCGGCCGCGTTAGGCCTTTCCTTTCCCTGTCGGGTTCCCGTCCTGGAACTCACCGCGCCGGTCTTTCATTTTTCCCCGGCCAACCCCGGGGCTCCTTTTCCCTCGGAGGGGGGCTCCCCCTGCCCTTGCCCCCTTCTCCTCCGCGGGGGGCTTTCTTACGACCGGTCTCCTCCACCGGCCTCTCCTTATCTTCCGCAGTATTGCCTGCCTCTGCAGGCCTGGAGTCCTCGGCCTCCCATACCCAGTTCTCCCGCTTTCCTCCCTTTGGGGCGTCATTCCCCATTTCCGCGCCGTCGGTGCGCGCCGGGGTGCCCGGCGATGACTTTACAAGATTACCGCGCAATCCGTCACCGACCTCTTCCCGTCTCCCTTCGGCCCGCCCGGCTGCCTCGGGATCGTAGTCGACCTTTGAGCCCAGGGCTTTCTCCAGGAGGGGCTTTACCCTTCTCTCCTTTTCCTCAAGATTATTACGTCCTCCCAGGGAGCGCAGGATCTCCTGCCAGTCAGCCCCCGACTTCCGTAACACATCTAGAATCCTCTCCTGCTTAAGGCTCTCGCCGCTCACGTCCACCCCCTGGGCCAGGGACTCCAGCAACACGGCGTATTTGCCGGAGGAAAGACCGGCCCGCGAAGCTTGCTCCCGCAAGGCAGGCTTCATAGTGGCCGCCTGCACTACCGGTATAATCCGGTTCTCTTCCAGCGCCTTTTCGGCCGTCGTCGTCAGCCGGGCAGCGAGGCTCTCACCGGCCTCCAATCCTTCCTCTGCGTCGGTGGCGGGAACCACAGCCAGCAACAGTACCCCTTCCTCTTGGGCCCGGTAATAGCCCCTTCTAACGGCTTCCCGAGCCAATTCCGCTACAGCCCTCTGGACTTCGACCTTCTCTAAACGCAGGCCCTCCAGGAGATCTTCCCCCTCCGGGTTGAAGGCCCGGGCCTCCATAACCCTTTCCCGTCTGTCGGCGGCCAGCTCTATGCTCGGGTTGATATCCACGCTGATGTA
Source organism: Thermanaeromonas sp. C210 (assembly GCF_013167955.1). Lineage (NCBI taxonomy): Bacteria > Bacillati > Bacillota > Clostridia > Neomoorellales > Neomoorellaceae > Thermanaeromonas > Thermanaeromonas sp. C210. The sequence continues at coordinate 43,585 of NZ_BLWF01000003.1, read as the reverse complement.
ATAAGCTACTTCCCGGGGCCCGCCGAAGAGGTTACCGGTCCAGGGGACTACCAGAGCTATAAACAATAAAGCCGCAGCCGCAACTACCACCCTATACCACGGAATTCCACGGGATGCTTTAGGGGGCAGCATGATTTCTTCCCCTACTTCGGGCAAAGGTACGGCAAGGCGTACCCGGCGAAACTCGCCTTCAGGGGTGAGAACAATAGCCTTCCTGCCCCGTACCTCTAAAACCACGCCCCTTTCAGCGCAGGCCACACCCCTCACCTCCTCTCTTCCAACCTAAATATTCCTGGAGATACTCATATTGCCCCATCATTATCACGGCGGCGGCAATAATGTACTTGCGGTGGCGCTCCAGCGTCTTCCGGCTGGTGTCCAGCTCCTTTTCGAGGGCCTTTAAAGGGAGCTCGTGCTTTTCCTGCAAATGGCACCGGAAAACCGGGTTGTCCGCGATCACCCGGGCACAGGCCAGCGCCCGCTCCCTGGCATCTCGGTGGCGGGGGCTACCCCTCACCAGGTCGGCAAAGGTAATCCCGTAATGGGCCAGATCCTGCTGGTAGCGGATGACCTCCCGTCTCCGGTCCTCCAGCTCGGCCACCAGCGTATAATCCTCGATCCCGGCCACCATACCGCCCCCTCCCTGTCCCGGAGCTTGGTCCAGGGCGGACAGCGGGATATTCTGCCGGTGCCGCTTTTCGCGGCGGAAATGATCGACCAGCCGGCGGCGGATAATGGTCTCGGCCAGGGTTAAAAAAGAAATACCCTTTTCCGGGTTGAAGTTATCAATGGCTTCGTTGAAGGCCATAAGCCCGATGCTGGCCTCGTCATCTTCGCCCAGACGGATAAAACGGCCGCTCAACCGGGAGGCGATCTTCAAGATAAAGGGGGTAAACTTCCGGATGAGCTCTTCCCTGGCCAGATTATCCCCTTGGCGAGCCAAAGAAAGAAGCCGGTTGGGGTCTGTTTCCGGCTGCAACCAGCTTCACTCCTCCCCAAAGAAAATTCGGCCCTTACCGCCCATTTCGGGGCTACCAGCCACCTTCAGCGGCGCCAAAAGAGATTTAACACCAGGGTGAGGATTAGACTCAAAATAAGGGAGGTAACCAGGGGGAAATAAAAAGTGAAATTGCCCCTTTGAATATAAATATCCCCCGGTAAGCGCCCCAGGGAGGTAAGTTTACCCATTCCCCAGATCATTAATCCCAGCAAGGCCAGAAATAGCCCCACGCCCACCAGCATCTTGCCTAAAGCCCCAAAATCCCCCACCGAATACCACCCCTCTCTCTACAGGGAGACCGGTCCTGGAGCGAGATGGAACTCCCCTTATAACTCCCGGCCGGTAATGGTAAATCGTAAGCCTCGGTTTTCTCCCGGCCCTCCGCCCCCGAGGCCGTACCGGCCCTGGTGCCCGCGACAGCCCGCCTCAAGCTTTAACCCCCTGCCCCCCGCCTGTCCCCAGGCTTTGGGAACCCCAAAATCTTTAGGTCCCCGAATTAAAGGATGGTTAGCTGGACGGCTCCGTCTCCCTTGTTATATTTTAACCCCAAATGCCGGTAGGCCAATTCGGTGGCCACCCGTCCCCGCGGCGTGCGCTGGAGGTACCCCTTCTGCAGCAAATAGGGTTCGTACACGTCCTCCAGGGTTTCCGCATCTTCGCTCAAACTGGCGGCCAGGGTATCTAAACCCACAGGTCCCCCTCCGAATTTTTCGATGATGGTGGCCAGGAGGCGCCGGTCCAGGGTATCCAGGCCCTCCTCATCCACTTCCAGTAATTCAAGGGCTTCCCGCGCCACTTGTAAAGTGATGACCCCCCCGGCCTTTACCTGGGCATAATCCCGCACCCTTTTAAGGAGGCGGTTGGCGATCCTCGGGGTCCCCCGGGAGCGGCGGGCGATTTCCCAGGCACCTTGGGGATCTATTTCTACCCCCAGTATTCCGGCCGAACGCCGGACCACGGCGGCCAGCTCTTCTTCCCGGTAAAACTCCAGCCGGGCCATAATACCGAAACGCTCCCGTAAAGGAGAGGTGAGGAGGCCCGTCCGGGTGGTGGCTCCCACCAGGGTAAACCGCGGCAGGGCCAGGCGCAGAGACCTAGCGCCAGGACCCTTGCCCAGCACGATGTCCAGGCCGAAATCTTCCATGGCCGGGTAAAGGATTTCTTCCACGCTTCGCGGCAACCGGTGGATTTCATCTATGAATAGCACGTCCCCCGGCTGCAGGTTCGTCAGGATGGCCGCCAGGTCGCCCGGGCGTTCGATGGCCGGTCCCGAAGTGATACGAAACTGTACTCCCATTTCCCGGGCGATGATACCGGCCAGGGTAGTCTTGCCCAGGCCGGGCGGGCCGCATAAAAGTACGTGGTCTAAGGCTTCGCCCCGGGCCTTGGCAGCGGCAATAAAAATGCGCAAGGTTTCCTTAACTTGCTCCTGGCCGATATACTCGGCTAAAGACTGGGGCCGTAAGCTTGCTTCTATCTCCTGTTCGCCGGTATGTGGTGTGGAGGCCACCAGGCGTTCCATAAAGCTGCAACTCCTCTCCCAGAAATGTCCCCGAGTTGGACCCGTTGAGGCCGGGGGCTCGCCCGCTTCCACCCCGCCCCGGCAAGACCCTCACCAGCCAGGGAAGCCCGGCCGGGATCTGCCCGACCACATACCGCATCTGACCGGCTCCCGCCCCAACATCTTTACGCAGCCAAACAAGGGCTTTAATGTCCAAACAGGTCTTCTATGAAAACACCCTCCGGGCCCTTCCATCCCTTTGTAACTGCTGGAACTGCCGGCAAGGCAGCAAGCCGGTCTACCTGGAAAAAGTCGCCCGCCGCCCTTTTACAGCCCTTTAAGGGAGCCCAAATCTTTAAGTACGGCCCGCAAGAGCTCACCCGTGCCTGCCCCCGGGCCCATCTCTTCCCTGGCTTTCTTGAGGGGTCCACGTACTTCGGCTGCACTGTATCCCAGCCCCACTAGAGCTGCCAACACTTCATCTTCACCCGGACCAGGGACCGAGGACCCGGCGTCAAACCGCAGGCCGGCCTTTACCAGCTTGTCCTTTAATTCCACCACCAGGCGTTTGGCCTTTTTGGGGCCGACCCCCGGGAGGGCGTTGAGAAAACCCTCGTCCTCTTCAATAATGGCCTGACCCAGGCGTTCGGGGGAGGCGGCGGCCAGCAAAGCCTGGGCTCCCTTGGGCCCCATGCCGCTAACTCCCAGCAAAATCTGGAACATCTTTAGTTCTTCGGAGGTCTTAAAGCCGTATAATTCCAGGGCGTCCTCCTTTACGGCCAGATGGGTATACACTGTTACTTCGCTTCCTACCGGCGGCCAGTCGGCACCGGGCAGGGTACGGACGAAAAACCCCAGCCCGTTTACCTCCAATAACACCCCTTCCGGCCCTACCTGCCGCAACTCACCCCTCAGGAACGCTAGCAAAAGAAGCCCCCTCCCTCCACTTGGTCCCGGAAGCTCTGGTAAGCCGCATGGCACACGGCCACGGCCAGGGCATCGGCGGCGTCGTCGGGAGCGGGCAGCTCGGGCAATTTCAAAATGGCCTGTACCATTCGCTGCACCTGATCCTTAGGAGCGCGGCCGTAGCCGGTGACGGCCTGTTTCACCTGCAGAGGGGTGTACTCCACTACGGGAAGCCGGGCGTGGGCCGCAGCCAGCAGCACCACCCCCCTGGCCTGACCCACGGACAAGGCCGTGCGCACGTTTTTGTTAAAAAACAGTTCCTCTATAGCCATGGAGGAAGGCTCCATTTCCCGGATGAGGGCGGTCAATTGTTCATACAAAGAGGCCAGCCGAAGGGGCAGGGGGTCGCCCGCCCGAGTACGAAGGCAACCGTAGCCGTGCAGCCTCATACCTTCTCTGCCCGTCTCGATTAAGCCGTATCCGGTGGTGGCGGTGCCCGGGTCAATACCCAAAATTCGCATATAACCTCTCCTTTAGCCTTCGGCCGTCCTAACGTTCCACGAACCTCTAGCCTCCAGCCCCAATACGCGACCAGCCCCGTGCCCTAGGCGCTAATCGTCTTCTCCCCTTCAATAGCCCCGCCCGCCAGGCGAGCTCCGGCGCCTTCACCCGCCGATCTGCTAGAGTGGTAATTCGCCAACCTTAGCATCGGTTCCTTCTCCTGTTAATTAATTCCTGAGATCGGGCAGCGCGGAGTATGGGCGAGGGGGCCGTTACGACCCATAGGCCGAAGAGTATTCATCCAGGCTGTCCAGGGCCTGCCCCAGTTCTTCCTCAGACCCGAACTCTGCCTGACCCCGGCGTATCCGCTCCTGCCAGTAGGCGGGTAGCTGGGATATCTCCACGTCCAGCACCCTTTCCAGGGGACCGGAGCTCCCGGCCGGCCCCCGGTAAACCGCCACCCGGCCGTCCAGTTCTGCCAGGTGAAGCTTCCCGGCATCGGCCGGGCAGAGCTCCAGGATTTCCTGGGAAATGACTACCCGTCCACTACCCTCCTCCCGGATTATCCATCCTTCCCCCGGCGGAAAGGCAGCTTCCAGCTCCTCCTTGCCCGCCCTCTTCCAGTCTACACCGGCAGGGAGCGGCAGCTCTTCCCGGTGCCCGCAAGCCACGTAAACCTTCTCCACCACCGGAAGGGGGCGCGCAGGCCGGGGTACGGCAGGCCCGGGAGACTTCTCCAGGGTTACGATTTTCGGCCCTAAGACTGCAATCATTCCTCCCACGGCGAGGAGGAAGAGGACCAACAAAAAACGCCGGCTGCCAGATTCCATAAGCCAACCTCCTTGCTACCAGAATCTAGCATCACCGGCTGGACGTCCTGCTATACCCTGTTCCCCTCAGCTTATCCGTTCCATAATATCCTGGGGAATATCAAAGTTGCTATAAACAGCCTGCACGTCATCGTGGTCTTCCAGGAGATCCACCAGCTTCAACACCTTGGCCGCCGTCTCCAGATCTTCAATAGTCACCGTAGTGTTAGGTACCATCTGCACCTCGGCGCCGGCAATTTCGATCCCGCTCGCAGCCAAGGCCTGGCGCACCTTCTCCAGTTCCCCCGGCTCGGTGTAGATTTCCAGGATCTCGGCATCGCTGTCGTCCACATCCTCTGCTCCGGCCTCAATGGCCTGGAGGGCGACCTCTTCCCGCTTTTCGCCCGCCGGAAGGGCAATGGTGATGACGCCCCGGGGCCGGAACATCCAGGACACGCACCCGCTCTCCCCCAGATTACCGCCGTTACGGGAGAAAATATACCGGATTTCCGCTGCCGTGCGGTTACGGTTGTCGGTAGCAATATTGAGAAGCAGGGCCACCCCGCCCGGTCCGTAACCCTCGTAGGTCAGCTCTTCATAGGCAGTGCCCTCAATCTCCCCGGTGCCGCGCATGATGGCCCGCTGGATGTTTTCGTTGGGCATATTGGCTTCCTTAGCCTTCTGGATGGCCGCTTTCAAGCGGGGATTGGCCTCCGGGTCACCACCGCCCATCCTGGCGGCTATGATCAACTCCCGGCCTATCTTCGTAAACAGCTTGCCCTTTTTTTCATCCATTTTGGCCTTCCGGTGTTTAATGTTAGCCCACTTGGAATGCCCGGCCACTTATCCTCCCTCCCCTCCTCCTCTTTTTTAGCGTGCACAATTCTATCATATTACGCCCTGGCGGTGCAAGGGAGGCATGACTTGAGGCATCCTACTTTTCTCGCCCGCCGTAACGAGCCCCTCCGAGAGATCGTCCGCTGGCCCGCGGGAGCGGTTTACAACCTTCAGCGGGCCGTGGGATACCGGCTACATATCGAACTTAAAGAGCTCGGTGCTAAGATACCTTTCCCCCGTATCGGGGGCTATGGCCAAGACTCTCCTCCCCTTGCCCAGGCGGCGAGCCACCTGCAGGGCAGCATACACCGCGGCACCCGAAGAAATCCCGACCAGGATGCCCTCTTCCCGGGCCAGCCGCCGGGAAGTTTCCATGGCCTCTTCATTACCCACGGTAATAATTTCATCAACCACTCCGCGGTTAAATACCTTGGGTACGAACCCGGCCCCTATTCCCTGGATCTTGTGGGGTCCGGGCTGTCCCCCCGAAAGTACGGGCGAGGCGGCAGGTTCCACGGCCACGACCTGCACACGCGGCAACTCCTTTTTGAGTACTTCGCCCACCCCCGTTATGGTCCCGCCGGTACCCACGCCGGCTACAAAGGCATCCAGGCGTCTTCCCATTTGCTCCAGTATTTCCCGGGCCGTAGTCTCCCGGTGAATGGCAGGATTGGCCGGGTTGTCGAACTGCTGGGGCATAAAAAATTGGGGATTTTCCTGCACCAGCTCCTGTGCCTTTTCCACTGCTCCCCGCATTCCTTCCGTACCCGGGGTAAGGATAAACTCCGCACCGAAGGCGGCCAGGAGCTTGCGCCTCTCAATGCTCATGGTTTCCGGCATCACCAAAATAAGCCGATACCCCCGTGAGGCGGCTACCATGGCCAGGCCTATCCCCGTGTTGCCGCTGGTTGGTTCCACAATGGTGTCCCCAGGCTTTAAGCGTCCTTCCTCTTCAGCCTGCCTGATCATGCTCAGGGCGATACGATCCTTTACGCTGGAGCCGGGATTAAAGAATTCCAGTTTAACCCATACCTCAGCCCCTTCCCCCGCCAGGCGATTAAGTTTCACCACCGGCGTCTGCCCGATCAACTCGGTTATGTTTTCCGCTACTCGCATCTTAACCTACAACCCCCTCGTTTTATCGTTCCCATCCACCCTAATTCCTACTATTTCTATCTTCAAATGTTATTTTAACCGGCACCCCACCCGTTGTCAATGAGGGAACGCAAGATCCTTCTGGCGTCCGATACATCCCGGGGCAACTTCATATTTGCCGGCAACAAACCCAGGAAAACTTCGGCTACCCGGGGCAGGCGCAAGCCGGCTTCCCGTACTAACTGGGGCTCCAGAAGAATCTCCGGACCGCCCTGGGCCAGCACACGTCCCCCTTTCATAATTATTGTGTCCTCGGCCCAGGACGCAGCAAAGTCGACATCGTGGGTAGCGATAACGAGGGTTTTTCCTTCCTTATGGAGCCGGTCGAGGATGGCCCGTACGGCTTCCTGGCCGGCAGGGTCGAGAAAGGCCATGGGTTCGTCCATAACAATAATGTCCGGTTCCATAGCCAGAACCCCGGCTATAGCCACCCGCTTCTTTTGGCCGTAGCTGAGGTGGTAAGGAGCCCGATCCCGATAGGCCAGCATGCCTACGGCTGCCAAGGCCACTTCCACCCGCTCTTCCACTTCAGCAGGCGAAAGGCCCAGGTTGCGCGGCCCAAAGGCTACATCCTCTTTTACCGTGGTAGAAAAGAGCTGATCGTCCGGGTCTTGGAATACCATGCCCACCCGGGAACGCACCCAGCGTTCCGTGCTCCTGGATATTTCCCGGCCCGCCACCCGTACCCTGCCGCGCTGGGGCAGATGGATGGCATTCAAGTGTAAAAGGAGGGTGGACTTTCCTGCTCCATTGGGGCCCAAAAGGGCCACCTTCTTACCCCCCTCAATAAATAAAGAAAGGCCCTGGAGGGCCACCGTACCGTCTTTATAGCGGAAATACAGATCCTCTATCTGGATAATATAGTCCAAATCCATCCCCCCGGTTCCAGCAGCCGCAATCCTAGGCCCATTCCCACGATACCCAGCCCCCAGGCCAGATCCCATCCCCCTGGACGTGTCGGAGACGTATACGGTACATGGCCTCCGGCCATGCCCCGGGCGAGCATAGCCTGGTAAACACGTTCGCTCCGCTTCCAGGAGCGGATGAAAAGGGTCCCGATTACCCTGCCCAAAGTGTAAAAGGTATCCCGGTCCAGAAGGCTGCGACCGCTTTTAAAACCCCGCGCTTTAAGGGCCACATTCATGCGGGCTAACTCGTCGCCGGTGACAAAAATATAGCGCAGGGTAAAGTCTATTAATTGTACCAGCAAGGCAGGAAAGCGCAGGCTCCTCAAAGCGCCCATGAGTTCACCCCAAGGGGTGGTGTCCAGAAGCAAGGCGGCCGCTAATAAAGCGTTAACCATGCGCAACCCTAGCAAGACGGCCAGCCCGTAACCCTCGAGGCTCAAGGTCAACTCCCAGGGCCCCATCCTTATTTGGTGCCAGGGGTGCCCGGGGGTCACCGCCGGCAGGAACAAGAGCATAGCTACGGCCAGGGGCGACGCCCAGGCAAGGCGGGCCGCTGCCCGGCGCCACCCGGAGCCCGAAAAGGCGATTAACAGGCCCAGAAAGGCGACCCCCACCAGCAATGAAAGCCAAGAAGTAAGGCCCGTAGCCAGGGCAATATATCCGACCATGGCCACCAGTTTCACCCGGGAATCTACCCTCTGCAAGGGCAACAAACCCTTACCCCGGCCGGGGAAAGTCCCGGCCCGGGCGGCATGGAGGTCCACCATGGGTGCTTTCTCTCCTTTAGCGCCTGGGCAGGGTAATCAATTTGCCCAGGCCCCAGGTAGCACCCAAGGTCACAAGGGTGCCTATCACCCCCGCGAGGGAGGTCGCCAGCCCCTCGTGTGGGAGGCCGGGAAAAAGGTAGTCCGGCATCCAGCCTTCCAGTAACGGGGCCCCTTCCGCCAAATACATGAAACCGAGGTCTTCGGCTACCCGCTCCAGGCCGTCGGGGCTGGAGGAAGCCCAAGGGGATAGCAGGGCCGCCACCGCCAGGGCGACGAGAAGGAGGATCATCACCTTGGCCTTGGGTTGATGCCTGTCGGTTGAGGTCACGCTATTTTCCCCTCCCCGTTCTCGTAGGGACTTGCGGACGGCAATAGACCGCTGCGGCTCACGAAAGCCACCACCGCGCAGGTTACAAGCCCCTCTCCGATACCTATGAGTAGGTGCCAACCCACCATAGCCGTCAACACCGCGGGTAACGGGACTGCTCCCGCCAGGGCCAGTTCCAAAGCTGTCGCGGTTGCCGCAGCTATCACCGAGCACCAGCTGCCCAAGAAAACACTCAGGGGCCGCACGCCGCCCAAGAGTCTATAAACACAATGGGCTGCCATGGGGGCTATAACAGCCATATTTAACACATTAGCGCCCAGGGCAGTAATCCCCCCATCCGCAAAGAAAATAGCCTGGATGATCAGTACAGTGGTCAAAATAAGAGTGGCGCTCCAGGGGCCCAGCAGGGCCGTAGCCAGAGCGGCACCTAAGAGGTGGCCGGAGGTCCCCCCTCCCACCGGGAAGTTGACCATTTGGGCGGCAAAGATGAAAGCCCCCAGGACCCCCAGGACGGGGATTTGCCGGTCCTGAAGGGCCTCCCCGGTTTTTTTAAGGCCGTAACCCACGGCGGCGCCGCTTAAGGCTGCGGCTCCCAACCATGTCTTGGCGTCCAAAAAGCCGTCTGGAATGTGCATGGAGATGCCCCCCCTTCCTAAAAAAACAACGCCATGGAAACTCCCCTTGGAGCCTCCATGGCCCACGCCTTCACCGCGGCATCCGCTGTCCTATGGTCCTCCGGACCCTTACCCTCTCGTTATTCCGTTTCCTCCAGGATGATCTTATGTTCCACCAGGGCCATCTCTTTAATGCGCGCCCGCAGGAGTTTCCGCTTGCCGAAAATGTCTTCTAAAAGAATCCCTTCTTCCTGGGGAACGACTCGGTCCACACCCTCCAGGACCAGCTCTTCTTTATCTCCCTTCAAAAGATAGGCGTTAGCCTCGCACACGTCCCTTCCTCCTTCCCGTCCGCCCCGCTAGTTCGTAAGCTTACCGGCCTCCATAGCCCACTCCTTTAGCCGCACTACCAGGGCATCTATCAAATGGGGTAGGGGTTCCTCCTTGACCCCTACCACCTCCACACCGGATCTGTTGAGGGGTAGCAGCAGTTTTAGGGCCGGACTGGCGGCAATGCTGGCGGCCATACGGGGGGTAACCTCGCCCAGCATACTTTCAGCCAGCACAATGGCCAGGGACCCCACGATCACGTCTACCCGGGAAGCATTGCGTACCACGGCATTTTCCCCCGTGGCTCCCTCATTGGCCCCGGCCTTGAGCATAGCCGCCGTGGCCATGGCGTTGGTCCCCAGGGCCAGAATTTCCACTTCCGGCGGTAGCTCCTTGCGTATCTTGCTGGTGATGTGCTTTCCGATGCCACCGCCCTGCCCGTCCACTACCGCAATGCGCAAAGGCATCTCTCCCAGAACCTCTACCCTACACAAAAAGGCCAGAGGAACCCCCCAACTCCTGATAGCTGGTGACCTCCTCGTGGCCAGACATCCAGCGCGGCCTCCACTGACCGCTCCTTAAATAAAACTATTCGCCCTAGAAACGAAAAATCCTCCTTAAGCCGGCAAGAAATTAAAAGCTCGGGGAGTGGAGTATGCCCTTGCCCGGTTCCATATTAAAGGAGAGATAGGTTTGGGGAACCGGCCCTACAATAATGGCCTCTGCTACCGGTATCCGGGATTCCACCCTCACCTGTTCCGCCAGCAACGGAGCTATTACCTGCACATTACTCTCCACCTGCAAATAGATTCGGTGACGGGTTTGGTTGATGCCCGCCGCCTCGAAGCTGTCCCCCAGGGTAACAGCTACCGTACCCATAGGCACAAAGCTCACGGGGATGGGAGGACCGAGGGCGGCGACCACATGCCATCCCAGCAGCTGCCCGAGGGGCAGGGGATACCTGTGGCCCTTCAACTCCGATAGCTTTTCTTGGATGGCCAGCTGGGCTTCCGCCTGCAGCCTGCTTATGCGTAACACGTCGGCCTCCATGAACACCACCTGCCGGCTCTCGTCGCTGGCCGGTTGGATCAAATCATTATATTTTACCTCTCCAGCTATCCGCTCCAAAACCGCCTCTTGAATGGCTTCGGTGGCTACCCACTGGGCTTGGGCCACGGCCAGCCTTTCCATGGCTGGCTTCAGGCGCCACTCCAGGGCCGCCAGTAAGGCCAGACCGCCCAGCAACACCAGGACCCAAACCTTTGCCCGTCCTCCGGGCCGGCGCCACCGCCGACGCATACTTTCACCCCCATATAGAAAGTATACGCGGCGCCCGGCCAAAGGTGCCGTTAATCCTGGCGCCGGAGGCGGACAAATTTTCGCTTGCCCGCTTGAAGGACCATGCCGGGGGTAATGGCGATCTCGGCTTCAGGATCCGTTACCCGGCTCCCCCCTACCTTTACGGCCCCTTGCACGATCAGGCGGCGGGCTTCGCTGGTGCTGGACGCCAGGCCCGCCCGCACCAGGAGCCTCGGAAGCCACACGGAGTCTTCGGCCACAACCATCTCCGGCATGTCCGAAGGCATATCCTTTTCCTGGAAAACCCTGCGGAACTCGGCTTCCGCCTCATAAGCAGCTTCCTGGCCGTGGTAAAACTTCACGATTTCCCGGGCCAGGTACATCTTGGCATCCCGGGGATGGAGCTCGCCCGCCGCCAGCCCCCGCCGGACGGCTTCCACCTCCTCCAGGGAAAGGGGAGTTACCAATTCAAAGTAAGTAAGCATAAGCTCATCGGGCAGGGACATGACCTTGCCGTACATCTCCGCAGGCGGCTCATTGATGCCGATGTAGTTCCCCAGGCTCTTGCTCATCTTTTGCACGCCGTCCAGGCCTACCAGGATAGGCATCATAAGGGCTACCTGGGGTTCCTGGCCGTATTCCCTCTGCAGATGCCGACCCATAAGGAGGTTGAACTTCTGGTCGGTTCCTCCCAGCTCCACGTCGGCCTGCAGCGCCACGGAATCATAGCCCTGCATTAAGGGATAAAAAAACTCGTGGACGCTAATGGGGCGTCCTTCCCGGTAACGCTTGGCAAAATCATCCCTCTCCAACATGCGGGCCACGGTGATCTTAGCCGCCAGCTCGATGACTTCGGCAAAGGTGAGCTTTTTCAGCCACGTGCTGTTAAAGGCAATCTCCGTCTTAGCGGGATCCAGGATTTTAAAAATCTGCTGCTTGTAAGTTTCGGCGTTGGCCAGGACTTCTTCCTCGCTGAGCTGCCGCCGGGTTTCCGACTTCCCGGTGGGATCGCCGATGCGGCCGGTGAAATCGCCAATGATTATGATAACGTGGTGGCCGAGTTCTTGAAACTGGCGGAGTTTGTGCAAAACCACGGTGTGACCCAAATGTATATCGGGAGCTGTGGGATCCAACCCCAGCTTCACCCTTAAAGGTCGACCCGAAGCTAGGGAGCGGCGGATCTTGTGGGCCAGTTCTTCTTCGGGAACGATCTCGGCCGCTCCGCGGCGAAGAACGGCTAGCTGCCTCGATACCTCCGGCTCCAAAGATATCATCCTTCCCTTTTTATACCTGTTCTAAAAGTTTAGCACAAGGCTTTATGGGGTTCAAGCCACCTGCGGGCTGTGTTATAATTGAGGCGAAAGGAGGTCAGTTTCCTCGCATGCCAGCAGATAAAAAGAAAACCCGCCGGAGACTCAACCTAAAGCGGCTCCTGCTGCTCCTGGCGGCCGTTGTAGTTCTGGCGGGTATCGGGTCAGGTATAGGATTGGCCTTCGACGTTCTGCGAGGCCTTCCTTCCTGGGACCCCAACAACCTGCGCATGGATTTGACCACTTCTCTCTACGATAAAGACAACAATCTTTTCGCCACCCTTCACGGCGAACAGAACCGGCTTCATGCTTCCCTGGAAGAAATTCCTAAATATTTGCAGGATGCCGTTATAGCCATAGAGGACGTGCGTTTTTACCAGCACCACGGCATAGACCTGCGGAGCATCGCCCGGGCGGCCGTTACCAACCTGTTGCACCGGCAAATCCGGGAGGGCGGCAGCACCATTACCCAACAACTGGCCAAAAACGCCTTCATCGAAGATTGGGAACGGACCTTCCGTCGCAAGATTCAGGAAGCCATCCTGGCCCTGCAGATAGAGCGCGTCTATACCAAGGAGGAAATCCTGGAGCACTACTTGAACATCGTCTACCTGGGGCCGGGAATCTACGGTGTTAAGGCCGCGGCCGAAGCTTACTTCGGCAAGGATGTACAGGACCTAACTTTGGCCGAGAGCGCCCTTATAGCAGGGATAATTCAAAGCCCGGCCCGCTATTCACCCTTGATCAAGAACAATGAAAAAGCGGCCAAAGAGCGCCAGGCCACCGTACTGGCCAATATGGTTAAATACGGATTCATCAGCCAGGCCGAAGCCGACCAGGCTCTACAGCAAGAACTGGTCTTCAACAGCAAGCCGCCGACGAGCACCCCTAAGTATCCTTATTTTGTGGATGCCGTCATCGAGGAAGCCAGTCGCCTCCTGGAGGAAAACGGCATCAGCGCGGGAGAGCTCTTCCGCGGCGGCCTCCATGTTTATACCACCCTGGATCCCAAGGTCCAGGCTAAGATGGAGGAAGTATACGCCAACCCAGCCAATTTCCCCAAGAGCCCTTCCGAGCGCCTGGTGGAGAGCGCCATGGTAGTTTTGGACCCCCATACCGGCGAGATCAGGGGGCTGGTAGGAGGCCGGCAGTACACCGCCCGTCGTGGCCTCAACCGGGCCACCCAGGCCGAGCGCCAGCCGGGATCTACCATTAAGCCCCTAGTAGTCTATGCCCCGGCCCTGGAACGGGGCTTTACCCCGGCTTCGGTCATCGACGACGTTCCCACGACCTTTCCCGGCTCGCCCAAACCCTTTACTCCGCGCAATTACGACGGCCGCTACCGGGGCCTGATCAGCATGCGGGAAGCCCTGCGCTGGTCGGTCAACGTTGCCGCCGTCAAAATGCTCCACACCATAGGCGTGGATACGGGCTGGGAGTACGGCCGCAAGCTGGGGCTGCCCCTGCAGGAGGGCGATCGTAATTTATCCCTCGCCCTAGGGGGAATTACTTCGGGGGTCACCCCCCTGCAGATGGCCGCGGCCTACGGAGTTTTTGCCAATGGAGGTGTCTACGTAGCTCCTCATACCGTCACTCGCATTACCGACCGGCACGGCCGCGATCTGGTGGTGAACACCCCCCAGCAGCAGGTAATTATGAGCGAGCAGATGGCCTATCTCATGACCGACATGTTGCAGACAGTAGTCAAATCCGGTACCGGCCAGCGTGCCCAGATCGGTCGACCGGTCGCGGGAAAGACGGGCACCACTTCTCTACCCGACTTGCCCGCTTTCAGGGGGGTGTCCGGGGAAAAGGATGCCTGGTTTGTGGGTTATACCCCCGAACTGGTAGCCGCCGTCTGGATGGGCTATGATCAGACGGATCCCCAGCACTACCTTCGGGGCGTAGCCGGCGGTAGTTATCCGGCCCTTATCTGGAGGCAGGTCATGCAGGAGGCCTTAAAGGGAGTGCCGGTCCAGAACTTTCCCCGACCTTCGGGCATTGTCTATGCCGACGTGGATGCCAAGTCCGGCCTCCTCCCCAGCGACTTAACGCCCAAAGAGTTTATCGTCAAAGAAATATTCACGGCCGATACCGTACCCAAAAAAGTGTCGGACGTATGGGTGCAGCTCGAGGTCTGCGCTACCACCGGCCAGCTGGCCTCCCCCCACTGCCCCCAGCTCACTACCGGCGTCTTCCTCCGGCGTCCCGTCCCCTACACCGGCTCGGTACAGCCGGAGGACGCCTATCTGGAGGCTCCCAAAGAAGTCTGCACCCTCCACAGTTCCGGCGAAGCTCGGACTGTGCTGATATGTACCGATCCCCGCCACGGGGGAAAACCCGTTTTGGCCAACGTCCCCGGTCCCGGCCAGCAGGGCGGGTGCCCATCCGAGTACGTGCAGAGCAAGGAGTTCGCCCCCGGCACCGCCCCTACCGAACACTGTAACCTGCCGGAACACCAGCTCGGGGAAGGCTCCTCCGGAGAGCCGGCCCCCCCGCCGGCCCCCGAATTACAGGTGCAGGTAGATGTAGAGCTGAGCTCCGGCCGTCCCGAGGTAAAACTGAGCTGGCATACCGGGGGAGAAGGGGAATACCTTTATTCCGTGGAGAGGCGGGAGAACGGCAGCCGCAAGAACTTGACCATCACCCGGGACACGACTTACGTGGATACCGGGGTTAAACCCGGGAGGACTTATACCTACCGGGTCTTAGCCGTCGATCCTGCCACCCAGATCAGTACTCCATCCAACGAAGTGACCGTAAATGTACCGGCGGGCCCGAACCGGAAAAAGGCGCCGGAAACCTAAGTGCAACCTACTTTAGTTCTACGATGGTTACCCCGCTCCCTCCCTCTCCGGCGCCGCCGAACCGGAAGCCCTTTACCAGGGGATGGGAACGGAGGTAAGCGTGTAGGGCCGTTCGCAAGGCACCCGTTCCTTTGCCGTGGATGAGGCTTACCACCTTAAGGCCGGCCAGGTAGACCTCATCCAGGTATTTGTCGGCCTGCAGGCAGGCCTCGTCGGCCGTGAGGCCCCGCAAATCGATCTTCGGCTTCACGGCGCCCGCCGCCGGCGCAGAAAGCACCTTCCACCCGCCCGAGAGCTTTTTTTCCCTTGCCCCCTGCTGGAGGGAGCGGAGTTCATTTACCTTGAGGTTGACCTTTAAGTTCCCCACCTGTACGGTCACCTCACCCTCGCCCCCCGGCCGGCCAAGGATAACACCCCTCTGCCTCAAAGGCACAACCCATACCTCCTCCCCGGGGGCCGCCGATACCGGAGCGCCGCCGGGGATTGCCCCGTACGCCTCGCTCTTATCCTCTACTTCTTTGCTCAGGCTGGCCAGCTGCTGGCGGGCCAAATGGAGGGCTTTAATCTTCTCCTGTCGCTCCTCCTCAGCCAGGGCCTGTTGCAGCCTTTTCATTAATTCCCTCACTTCCGTCCTGGCCCGGCGCACTATGCTCCTGGCTTCCTCCCGGGCCCTTTCCACCATCTCGGCCGCCCGCCGGCCAGCTTCTTCCAGCTCCCTTTCCTTCTGCTGCTGCAGTTGCCTGGCCTCCCGCCTTATTGCTTCGGCCTCCCGGAGGGCCTGCTCACTGGCCCGCCGGTCTTCCGCCAGGCTGCGGATCATCTGGCCCACCTGTTTCTGTTCTTCGGAAAGGAATCCCTTGGCCCTCTCCACCACTTCCTCTGGCAAGCCCAGCCGGCGGGCGATGATAAAGGCGTTGCTTTCCCCTGGGGTACCTATGAGCAGGCGGAAAGTGGGCCTTAGGGTCCGGCTGTCGAATTCCACGGCGGCGTTCTCCACCCGGGGAGTGGTATAGGCATAGACCTTTAATTCGCTGTAATGGGTAGTAGCCACTACCTTGGCGCCGAGGCTGGCCAGGTAGTCGAGGATGGCCACCGCCAGGGCGGCCCCTTCCGTGGGGTCCGTACCGGCCCCGATCTCATCCAGCAGGACCAGGCTGCCGGGCTCCACCCGGTGCAAGAGGGATACAATATGGCTCATATGAGAAGAAAAGGTGCTCAAGGACTGCTCGATACTCTGCTCGTCCCCGATGTCGGCAAACACAAGGGAGCTTCCTGATATCTCCGCTTGCCGCGCCGGCAAGTGCAGGCCGCACTGGGCCATGAGGGTAAAGAGCCCGATGGTCTTGAGGGTAACCGTCTTGCCGCCGGTATTGGGCCCTGTTATGACCAGGATGTCAAAATCCTCCCCCAGGTACAGGGTAACGGGAACCACTTCTCCCGACAGCAGCGGGTGACGTCCGTCCTGTATCCGCCAGCGCCCCGAATTGTTTATAGCCGGCGGGACCCCTTCCATCCTTTGGCTTAAAATGCCCTTGGCCAGGATAAAATCAAGGCGTCCCAGGGCCTCCAGGGTCTCCAGCAGTGGCTCTTCGGCTTCTCCTACCATGCGGGACAATCCGGCCAGAACAGCTTCCACCTCTTGCTCTTCGGCGGCCAGCAACCGACGCAGCTCGTTATTAAGTTCCACCAGGGCCATGGGCTCGATAAAAAGGGTGGCCCCGCTGGCCGACTGGTCGTGGATCAGGCCGGGCACCTGATGGCGGTACTCTTGCTTGACTGGAAGGACGTACCGATTACCGCGCACCGTGTATATGTTGTCCTGAAGGTATTTCTGCATCTCCGGAGAACGTAAATAGGAGTCCAGGCGTGCCTTTATCTCCTCCTGCACGGACCTTATACGCCGCCGGAGCTGGAAGAGACGGGGCGTGGCCTCGTCCTTAACCTCGCCGTCCTCGCCGACGGCTTTGGCGATCTCTTCCTCCAAGCGGCGGAAATCCCCCACCCGGGCAGCCAGGCCTTTCAGGAGGGGAAAGGGGCCTTCCGCCTGCAGGACGGCCTTTCTAAAGCGCCTGCCGGCATTTAAGGTGCCCGCCACGGCCAGGAGCTCTTCTCCCTTGAGGGTGGCCCCGGCAGCCGCCCGCTCCACCCAGGGCCGGATATCACGGGTGACGCCGGGCAGGCAGTCGGGGTAGAGGCGCAAGAAATCACAGGCTTCCCCCGTTTCTGCCTGCCTCCTTTGAACTTCTTGGATATCGGTGGTAGGCCGGAGATGCAAGGCCAGTTCCTTGCCCAGGGGGGAGCTACAGCAGTCTTGCAGCCGCTGGAGGATTTTCTCTAGTTCCAATACTTCCCATGTCTTCTCTTCCATGTAATACCCCCTCCTTAGGACACTCCCCGGAAGTAGTGTCCCCGGGTGACATGCTCGCCCACCAGCTCCCTGAGTTCCCCGGCCAGAGCCGGCAAGGCTTCCCTATCTCCCTTGTCCAGGCAGAACAGGGCCTGGCGATAGAGGGCGGTCACCCTGCGTATATACGGGGCCCCTTGGTTGCGGACCTCCAGGCGCACAAAACTAAGACCGGCGCCCTGCAAAAGGCCCATGTGTTCCAGGAAGTCGAGGGTCTTGGGGTTATACAGGTAGAAGCGGCAGTTCACGTCGGTCGTTATGGGAAAGACGAGGCCCAGGCGGTCCTTCAACCCAAAGGTTTCTCGCCGGCAGGGAGCGGAACACCTTTTCCCGGGTCCCTTTCCGCCCAGGCGGGCTCCCAGGACGCAATGGGCGGAGACGGCCAGGGGCAGGGACCCATGAACTATTACTTCCAGGGAAAGGAAGGGATAGATCCCTTTTATCTCGTCCAGGTTTAACTCCGGCGAAAGAGTTACCCCCCCCAGGCCGAGAAGGCTAAGGGTCTGCACGCAAGAACTGTTAAACACATTTAAGGGGTAGTCCCCCCACCCCGTTGCGCCCAATTCTTTCACGAGCCAGAGGCCGCCCAAATTGGCCACTAAGAATTGCCGGATACCGACCTCAAGGAGCTTTTCCAACCGGCGGCGGACCCGCCCCCCTTCTACCTCATGCCACAGGCGGGGTAAGGCCGGAAGCAATTCTATACCCCGGCGTGCCAACTCCTGCCCTAGCCGGGCCACCTCTGCGGGAGGAGGAGCTTCCCCTCCCTGCCATACATCACCGCCTAAGTAAATCCGGTCGGCCCCGGCTTCGGCGGCGGCCCTGGCTCCCTCCAGGTCCCGGACCGCCACGGCTAAGCGGGGAAGGCCGGGAGCGGGGGTCCCGGCCGGCCGGACCCTTCGTCCGGCTTCGGGGATCGCCCCCTCCTCCAGGGCCTTTTCGAACTCTTCCCGGGAGGGCACCGGCCGCGGCCAGCTTGCCAGCCGGGCAGCGGCCAGGCCGGACACGGCTTCCCGCCGCACACCGTTGATGACGCTCAACGGGACCATAACTTTCCCCTGGATATGGGCCTTTAATTGTTTCAGCTCGTAGGGCGTGTTTCCGAGGCGGTCCAGCTGGGCCCGCAGAGTTTCTACTGTCAAAGGGTGCTTGCGGGCCGGTTCCGAAGGCACCGGGGCCACCGCCTCACCTGCCCGACCCTGGGGGTCCGTCACCCGGAGCCTCAAAGGTTCACCCGGTGCCGCCCATACCTCCATATTCACCGGGATCTTCCTTCCCTCCCGCGGAGAGGTGTAACCGCGGCGCACCCGGCGGAGTAGCTCGGCATCGCTAGTCTTGAAAAGACGGTCCCCCGGGCGCGCTGTCGGCGGCAGGGCCAGGAAAACTACGGAACCCGCCGGCGCCTCATCCACCGGCCGGCCGTCCATTCTTATCTCGGAGATGACCATGCCAGGGTGCCCGCCGCGGCGCACCCAGACCTCCACCCCGTCCCCCCGCTTCAGGGGCACCTCCAGCTTTACGCGGTATAATCCCCCCTTCTCTCGGGCCAGGATCCTCCCCAAGAAAATGCCCCGGTTGCTGGGGCGTCCGTAACTCATGAGTTCGGAGCCGGGATCTCCCAGAAGATAGCCGGTGGTAAAATCCCGGTTAAAGATCTGGGCGATATCCCGGGCTTCCTCCGGATCTACGGCGAATTTCCCGGGATTCTCCAGAAAACGGTCGATGGCCCGCCGATAGGCCCGCGTGACCACCGCCACATATTCGGGGCGGCGCATACGGCCTTCAATTTTAAAGGCGTTGACTCCCGAGCTAATAAGGAGGGGCAACATTTCCAGGGTGCAGAGGTCCCTCGTGCTGAGGAGGTGTTCGGACGCCGCCTCCACTTCCCGTCCCCCCTCATCCACCAGGGTATAAGCCAGCCGGCAGGGCTGGGCGCAGCGTCCCCGGTTGCCGCTCCGGCCCCCCACCAGGCTGCTCAAGAGACACTGACCGGAGTAGGAATAGCAGAGGGCGCCGTGGACGAAAACCTCCAGCTCTAGCGCGCACTCCTGCCGGATACGGCCAATATCCTCTAGGGATAGCTCCCGGGCCAGGACCACCCGCTTAAATCCCATTTTCTCTAGAAGCTTGGCCCCTGCGGCATCGGTAACCGTCATCTGGGTGCTGCCGATGAGGGGGAGGTCTGGTAGAAGCCGGTGGGCCTCCCACGCCAGGCCCAAGTCCTGAACGATAACCCCGTCAACCCGGCTTTCTCCCAGGGCGTAGAGGTAGCGCAGAGCCGGTTCCAGTTCCTCCTCCTTGAGTAAGGTGTTTACCGTGACGTATATTTTAACCCCGCGCTCGTGGGCATAAGCCACGGCTTCCCGTATCCCTTCCAGGGTAAAGTTCTCCGCATACTGGCGGGCATTAAACTGCCTGCCGCCCAGGTACACGGCATCGGCGCCGTTGGCCACTGCCGCCCTCAAGGCTTCTTCACTGCCCGCCGGCGCCATGAGTTCAACCCGGCCTTCCAAAGTCCTACTGCTCCCCTTTACGGCCTCGTTTTTTCTAGCTTATCCCTTTACGGCCTTCTGCTTTATAGTGAGGGTGATTATGCTCACCTTGTTATCCATTGTAACATAATCCCTTCCTCCCTCAAAAGCTCCCCCCTACCGGGCCCTGGCCGTGGGTGCGCTTAACGCGCCTCCCTTCCGCCACGGTGGTAAACCCCCGCCGGCCTATGGGCCTTCCGTACGATTAGGGCTCCCCCCTCCCGCTTTTACGGCAGACGCCTACCGCAAGGGCGTTGGCCACTACTTCCCAACAAAAAAGATCGTTTTCTGCCGGACCTGCTCCCGCAAGAAAACGATCTTTTTCCGGTCGCGTAAAATAAAGGGCGCGACGGGTCGCGCCTCAGTTCTCATCTACTCTTCGAAGAACGCCGGCAGTTCTATCGATCCGGTTGTCTTCCTTTACGAACCACTCCCAGTTAGACCTCAACCCGTTATACCGTTCTTCCAGCCTGGCATAAGCCTCATTTAATTCCTCGGGGCTCAGCACATCCCATTCTGGCTCCCCGCGCTCCCACGCCTTTACTGCCCTCGCCATAGGTAATTTCCTCCCCTTGAAGTTTACCCGTTCGTCCTATGGAATCATTTTAACATAGTCTTTATTTAATTTAGAATTTCTCTCGCTATGTGGTTGATAATTAACCCCCAGTAGCTCCTAAAAGGGACCGAACGGTTTGTGAAACTTTCGCCTTGCATGTAGGTTGTATTGCAAGTTTCGTGCCAGTTTATACAAGAGTCGGGGGCTTTCTCTTCCTTGGCCCCCCGGGGTCTCCTGTCGGCAGAAGGTTCAAATAGGTGAATCCCAGGACTCGGCATATCCCCCATATGGCCATAATAATAAAGGCCCCTGACTGGCAGGGGCGTTGGGTTCGCTTTTTTGAACTATCTCCGGTTTTCCGAATACCTCTTGGCCATTTTGGGCAATAGGCGGTACCTCTTAAGCATCTCATTGAGGGTGCTGCGCTTCAATCCTAAAATTTCGGCCGCCCGGGCCTGCACCCATTTGCTCTCTTCCAGGGCCTTGATGAGGAGTTGGACTTCGTAGGCCTCCACCGCTTCTCTAAAGGTCATTCCCTGGGTATAGGCCCACCCCGCTGCATTAGCCGCCCTGTTGCGCAGGTCCCGGGGCAGGTCGGTCAGCTCTATGCGATTGCCTTCACATAATATGACGGCCCGCTCGATGACATTCTCCAGTTCCCGGACGTTGCCCGGCCAGTCGGCCCGGATCAGGGCGTCCATGGCTTCCGCGGTGAAGCCTTTTATATCCTTGCCCAGCCGCTGGCAGGCCTGTTCCAAGAAATGGCGCGCCAGGAGCGGAATATCGTCCCTCCGTTCCCGTAAGGGAGGCAGCCAAAGGGTAATCACATTCAAACGGTAGAACAACTCCGGGCGGAAACTCCCCTCTTTAATGGCCCCTTCCAGATCCCGGTTAGTAGCCGCAATAATCCGTACGTCCACCCGCCGCGGCCTCGTTTCCCCTATGCGGATAAACTCTCCCTCTTGGAGGACACGAAGGAGCTTGGCCTGGAGGGATAGGCTTATATCTCCAATCTCGTCCAGAAACAGCGTCCCTTCGTGGGCCTCTTCAAACAGGCCCTTCTTAGCGGCTACGGCACCGGTAAAGGCACCCCGGGCATGGCCGAAGAGCTCGCTTTCCAGCAGATTTTCCGGCAGAGCGGCGCAATTGATACTCACAAAGGGGGCCTCGCTGCGCAGGCTGCGGTAGTGGATGGCCCGGGCCACCAACTCCTTCCCGGTGCCACTCTCTCCCCGGATGAGAACGGTGGCATCGGTGGGAGCCACCTTTTCAATCAGGCGATAAACTTCCTGCATGGCCGTGCTCTTGCCTACCAACTGGCCGAACTGGCCGCGAACCGTCTTTAGTTCCTGGCGCAGCCGCAAATTGCTCTTTTGTAATTGCAAGATAAGATAGGGAAGGCACATTTCGTTTTCCGCCAGACCTCGATATACGGCAATGGCCTTATCCCGGCAAGAAGGGTAACCGCACGCTCCGCAGTTCAGTTCGTCCTCCGGTCCCATCTTCCCCAGTTCGGCCATTATGGCGCGAATGTCTGCTTCGCTCGGTCGCGGTAAGTGTACGCTCCGATCCCGGAACTCCCTGCGGAGATCAAGCTCCTCCATGGCCTCTTCTCCGCCGTCAGACACCTGCTCCAAGCCCCTGTGGGCAAATTCCGCCACGATGCGCCGGCGACGGAAGGAAGAATACTCGTTTTCTATCGCAGGCCCGTTGATACAGCCCTTACAGAAGAGCATGTCGGCTACCTGGGGTACCATTTTCCCTTCGTTAACGGCCCGCAGGAATTCCAGGCATTCCTCCCGTCCTTCCACCACCAGTACCCGGCTTTCCAGGATGTCCGGCAGGATCCCGGCGCTGCGCAGCAGGCCGCCCCCTATGGGATACAGCCGGCCAAAGTGGGGAGGAGGACTGTCGAATTCACCGTCCTCCTGAGCCGATATTTCTAATCCCCTTTCCCGCAACATCTCCCGGAATTCCGCAAAGGTAAGGACGGCGTCTACGGCCCCGGCTACTTCCTCGTCCCGAATTTCGGCTTTCTTGGCTACACAGGGCCCGATGAACACCACCTTCAAGGCCGGACCTCGGGTCTTTTTTAAATACCTGCCCAGGGCGATGGCCGGGGAGACTATGGGGACCAGTTGGGAAATCAAGCGGGGGAAAAACTTCTCCACCAGGTTAACTACCGCGGGACAGGGAGTGGTAATGAGGCCCTGCCGGTCCCCCATTTCCTCGAGATACTTCAGGTACTCCTGGGTAACCAGGTGAGCACCGAAAGCAACCTCGTGGACTTCGGCAAAACCCATACGGCGCAGGGCGGATATCACCTGCCCGGGCCATGCCGGGTGAAATTCGGCCACAAAGGAAGGGGCCAGACAGGCCGCCACCCTTTCGTTCTGCAAATAACTATTGACTTTTTCTATTTCACTTTCTACCAATTTAGCCTTTTGCGCACAGACCTGTACGCAGTGGCCGCAGGATATGCAGAGCTCCGGCACCACCTGGGCCTGCCCGTCCACTACTTTAATAGCCTTTACCGGGCAGTTGCGTATACAAGCGTAACACATGCGGCATTTACCAGTGATTACTTTCACAATGCCCGACACGCCTTCTCCCCCTTCTGTTGCTTTCATCACTATTATACGATACATCGAACCGGAAGGCGAGACAGAATTTTGTATTATTCTCTTCGGTACACCGCCGCTGCCTTGTCACTTTCTTGCGACAACGCCTCCTTGGGCTGGGAAAGAGGCGAGCAACTGGCGACAACCCCACCTGAGCTTTGCCCGAAGGGAAGGCGGGTCGAGGGTCGGGGGCCGGAGACGGAGACGGGCCTAGTCGCCATGGACGTCCACCGGTCTGGGAGCCCCGCCTGAACCTTTAAGGCCGAGCAAGAGTCCGGCCCCCGCGAGAGAAACTATGAGAGCGAGCCCAAGCCAAGCAGACCAGAAATCAAGAAATGGAACAACTCAGTGCCCGGCGTGGTTGATAACGGGTATGCAAATCCCTATGGGTGCGGGCATTGGCCCAGCCGCCAAACCAGCGTTCAAAGGCCCTGGTCACAAAAATATTATCCTGGGGCTTGTGGAGCTGTTCTCCCCTGTCCAGCCGGTAGAGGCCTTTCATGCGTTCCAGCCGGGCGGCAGTGTCATTGGGCACCGGCTGGCCGCCGCCTCCCAGGCATCCTCCCGGGCAGGCCATGACCTCTACGGCATGATAAAAGACTTCACCCCTCCGGAGGCGTTGGATCAGTTCTTCGGCCCGGACCAGCCCGTTTACAATGGCAAGCCTAAGCCTTTGCCCCTGAATATCCACTTGGGCTTCCTTAATACCCTCCATCCCCCTCGCGGGATAAAAGTTCACTCTGCCTACTTCGTCGGCCTCCGTAAGGTAGCCGTAAAGGAAACGTACCACCGATTCCATTACCCCGCCCGAGGCGCCGTAGATTATGCCGGCACCAGAGCCTACCCCTAAGGGATTGTCAAATGCTTCGGGTTCCAAGTCGGCGAAAACAATTCCGGCTTCCTTAATCATCTGAGCCAGTTCCACCGTGGTAAGGACGAAATCTACATCCCGGACGCCGTCCGTAGTGAACTCCGTTCTCCTAGCTTCGAATTTCTTGGCCGTGCACGGCATAATTGATACGCAGACTATCTCCCGGGGGCCTTTTCCTATTTCTCGGCAGTAGTGCTTCTTTACCAGAGAGCCGAACATCTGCTGGGGCGAACGGCAAGTGGAGAGATTATCCAAAAGCTCCGGGTGGAACTGCTCGGCGTACTTAACCCAGGCCGGGCAGCAGGAGGTGAAGAGGGGCAGCTTCTCGCCCGTTTCCAGGCGTTGAAGCAGTTCCATGGCCTCTTCAATGCTGGTCATGTCTGCGGTAAAGGTGGTATCGAAGACCCGATCAAAGCCCAGCTTCTTTAAGGCAGCTACCATCCGTCCCGTGGATGCCTCGCCGCGCTTCAAGCCGAATTCCTCTCCGATGGCCACCCGCACCGCCGGGGCCACCTGGACTACTACCATGCGGTCAGGGTCTTGTAAGGCCGACCACACCAGGTTGATTTCCGATTTTACGGCCAGGGCGCCGGTAGGGCAAACAGCCACGCACTGGCCGCAGTTCAGGCAGCCCACCTCCGCCAGGGGCCGGTTGAAAGCAGTGGTCACCCGGGTCCTTGAGCCCCGAAAGGCAAAATCCCAAATTCCCACTCCCTGGATTTCCTTGCACATACGGACGCAGTCGCCGCACAAAATACATTTATTCGGATTATTCACCAGGGACGGTGAACTGTTATCCACCGGCACCCTCTTGTCCCGCTGTCCGAAGCGTACCTGGGTAACGCCCAGCCGCCGCGCCAGCTGCTGGAGTTTGCAACTTCCGCTCCGCTCACAAGTGGTGCATTCCCGCTCGTGGTTTGCCAGCAGCAATTCCAGCACCATACGTCGCAGACGCCGGGTGCGGGGAGTGTTGGTATGGATTTTCATGCCGTCCGCCGGCGGCGTAGAGCAGGCGGCAACCAGCCCTTGGCCCTCTACCTCCACCATGCACATGCGGCAGGCCCCGTAAACGCTTAATTCGGAGTGGTAGCAGAAGGTGGGCAATTCGATCCCAGCCCGCCGCACCACTTCCAGGAGATTCTTGGCGCCGTTGATCTTTACCGTTTCGCCGTCTACCGTTACTTTTCCTGTAGCCATAACTCCGCTCCCTCTTTCCGAGTTTCCTGGGCCCGGCTTTTCAGGCCGTATACACCGCATTGAACCGGCATACTTCCAGGCAAGTCCCGCACCGGATACATTTCTCCTGGTCCAGGGTATGGGGATGGTTTCTCTCCCCGGTAATGGCCTTTACCGGACAACTCCGGGCACATAGGCTGCACCCTCGGCACTTTTCTACGTTGATGAAGTAACGCAACAGTCCCCGGCAGACCCCTGCGGGACACCTTTTATCCTTAATGTGCGCTTCATATTCTTCCCTGAAATAGCGCAGAGTGGTTAGCACAGGGTTCGGAGCCGTCTTGCCCAGCCCGCAGAGGGCGCCGTCCTTCACCACCAGGGCCAGCTCTTCCAGCAGGTCCATATCTTCTTCGGTGGCGTCGCCGGCGACGATCTTATCCAGCAGCTCGAGCATGCGCTTCGTACCTTCCCGGCAGGGGACGCATTTGCCGCAGGATTCATCCTGGACAAAACCCATGAAGAATCTGGCCACTTCCACCATACAGCTATCCTGCCCCAGGACTACGAGCCCTCCCGATCCCACCATGGCTCCTGCCTTCTGGAGAGAATCGAAGTCCAGGGACAAATCCAGGTGCTCGGCGGTGAGGCATCCCCCGGAGGGTCCCCCGATCTGCACCGCCTTAAAACCACGGCCTTCCCGCGGACCTCCACCTATTTCAAAAACCACCTCCCGGAGGCTCATGCCTAGGGGCACCTCTACCAGGCCGGTATGAGCCACCTGCCCGGCCAGGGCGAAGGTCTTAGTGCCGGGACTGGTGGGAGTTCCGCATTGTCTGAACCAGCCGGCGCCGTGCATGATAATGGGCGCCACGTTGGCCAGGGTTTCTACGTTGTTGATGACCGTGGGGCAACCCCACAGCCCCCTCTGGACCGGATAAGGCGGCCGGGGACGGGGCATGCCCCGCTGGCCCTCTATGGACGCGATCAGGGCGGTTTCTTCCCCGCAGACAAAGGCACCGGCTCCTTCCTTGATATGCACCTTAAAGGAAAAGGGGCTCCCCAGAATGCGGTCACCTAACAGCCCCAGGTCTTCGGCATCGGCCACGGCCTTGCGCAACCTCTTTACCGCCAGGGGATATTCGGCCCGAACGTAAACATAGCCTTCCTGGGCCCCGATGGCGTAACCTGCAATGAGCATGCCCTCCAGCACCCGGTGGGGGTCGCCTTCCATGACGCTGCGATCCATAAAGGCGCCCGGGTCGCCCTCGTCGCCGTTGCAAATGATATACTTCGGGCCCCCCGCTTCCGACCGGGCCAGGGCCCATTTCTTACCCGTGGGGAAACCGCCCCCGCCCCGCCCGCGCAGGCCAGCCTCGTGGATCTCCTGAATGACTTCCTCCGGCGTCATTTCAAACAGGGCTTTGGCCAGGGCTTGGTAACCGCCGTGGGCCAGGTAGTCATAGGGATCCTCCGGGTTAATACGGCCGCAGTGCTCCAAAACCACCCGTCGCTGTTTCTTATAAAAGGGGATGTCGTCCTCCCTGCGTACAGCTTGTCCGGTAGCCGGGTGGTGGTAAAGGAGGCGCTCCACCGGCCGATTCTGGAGAAGGTGTTCCTCGATTATTTCCGGTACGTCTCCTGGTTTTACTTTACAGTAGAGGACTCCCTCCGGCTCCAAACGCACCAGGGGACCCATCTGGCAAAAGCCGTGGCAGCCGCTGATGTTTAAGGCTAGCCCGGCCCCCTCCCCTTCTCTAAGCAGTTCGACCTTATGGGCCAGCCCCCGCCGCACCAGTTCCCGGTGAAAAGCCTCGTAGACACCGAGAGAACCGTTAGCAACACACCCCGTTCCCGCACACACTAAAATGCGAGCCTTCTCCTTTCGCAGCATTTTCTCGGCCCGCTCCGCCATGGCTTGCAAATCTTCCCTTGACTTAAGCAACATGGTCCCTCCCCCGGACCTTCTCCTTCTCCTCTTCCGCAGCCTTCACCTTCAACCCTCGCACGATGGAGACAGCCCCTTCGGGAGTCAATTGGCCGTGAACTTCATTGTCATTAATGGTCATAACAGGTGCCAGGCCGCAGGCCCCCAGACAGGAGACTGTCTCCACCGTAAACTCCAGGTCTGCGGTGGTGTTTTCCCCTTCCTTGAGTTGCAGCTCTTTGCACAAGGCTTCGTGAATCTGGGCCGCTCCCCGCACGTGACAGGCCGTACCGTTACAGATCCGGATAGTATATTTGCCCTTGGGTTTTAACGAAAACTGGGCGTAAAAGGTGGCTACACCCCACACCACTGCCGGGGAAATGTGCAAATCACCGGCAATAACCTCCAAGGCTTCCTCCGGCAGGTACCGGTATTTCTGCTGAACTTCCTGCAGTATGGCGATCAGATGGGAAACTTGTCCTTGGTGGTGCCCAATAATTTCCCGAATTTCGTCCTTTAAACACGACATGAAGGTTTCCTCCTCCCCCAAATGACACCTTAGATACGCTCCGATGTTAACATTTTCCCTATTTAACTTATTGTTCTTGTGCTTGCCTTCACGAAATCAGGTACTATTATAATAAAATTTCTGCCGCAAAGCAACCTGCGGTGCCGCTAGCTCCCAGCTATTTTTGCTCCCCAAATCCCCAATTTAGCAGCTCCTTCATCTCCGGCGACAATAAAAGAACAAGGCCCAGGGGGCTCCAACCCCAAGCCTTACTTGGGGTTTAACTCGCAGTAACTGTGAAGTCTTTCACATTCGTCCATTTACCTATGCGCCATCCATCCGGAATTTTCCTCTGCTATTGGCAAAATCCATATTAGCTCT
The DNA here is from genome assembly GCF_013167955.1 of Thermanaeromonas sp. C210. Classification (NCBI taxonomy): domain Bacteria; kingdom Bacillati; phylum Bacillota; class Clostridia; order Neomoorellales; family Neomoorellaceae; genus Thermanaeromonas; species Thermanaeromonas sp. C210. The sequence continues at coordinate 15,541 of NZ_BLWF01000003.1, read as the reverse complement.
GCAGTAATTTGGACACTTCGACTCGGATTCTTGGCTTCCAATTTTTGGTTGGTGGGCTCCTCCTCAAACCGTGCCCCGGATGCCTGGCCACCACCCGGCCCAGGGAGCGGATCATTCCTTCCAGGCAGTGACGGCAGTCATCCGGTTCCTCATTAATACAGATCTTCCCGGGGTATATCTGGTAATTAGGCCGGTATTTCCCCGGAGTAAGGTTGGGCATAACAACGTTAGCCCCTCGCCGCAGGGCCATCTGCCTGCCGTTGGGGGAGAGGGTGCCCACCGCTGTGGTAGCCGGCAGGTGGGCCCAAGGTACGACCAGTCTGGTCACCGCCAACACCCGGTAGGTCAAGTCCAAACTGCCCGCCGGGTGGTCCCCCAGAGGCGTGTTCGGGTGGGGAATAAAGGGGCCTATGCCGGCCATCTCCACCTCCAGTTCCCGCAGGAGGAGGATATCGGCCGCCAGGTCTTCCAGGGTCTGGCCGGGCAATCCTACCATATTGCCCGATCCCACCTGGTAGCCCAGTTCTTTCAACCACCGCAGGCAGGCCAGCCTCTTTTCCCAGCTCATATCCGGGTGGAGCCGGGCATAGAGTTTGGGATTGGCCGTTTCATGCTTTAAAAGATACCGGTCGGCCCCTGCCCGCCGCCACAGCTCGTAATCTTCCCGCGGCCTTTCCCCCACACAGAGGGTAACGGCCACTCCCAGCTCTTTTATGGCGGCCACCGTTTCCGCCAGGATATCTGCCGTATACCAGGGATCCTCCCCTGACTGCAGGACTATAGTCTTGTAGCCCAGCTCTACGCCTCTCCTGGCGGAGGCCAGTATTTCTTCCGGGGTCATCCGGTAGCGGTCCAGCCGGTTGTTATCGGCCCTCAGCCCGCAGTAACGGCAGCGCCGCCGGCAATGGTTGGAAAACTCAATAACCCCCCGCAGGTGCACTTCTTCCCCCACGTAGCGCGACCGGAAGGCATCGGCCTGCCGGTAAAGGGCTTCTTCTTCCTCGCCTGGCTGTGCGGTAAGGAGCATAACTACGTCCTCTTTTTCTACTCCCCGGCCCGCCGTCACCCGGGCCAGGGTGGCGGCAAATTCTCTGCGCATACTTTCGACCCTCACTTTCCGGTTAAGGCGGCCCGCACCCTGACTCCCGACAACGCTCCCAGTTTACCGGTAAGGGCTCCAATGGCATCCGTAGTTCCGTCTACTATGAGGGCGATAACCGACACCCCCCGCTCGCGATAAGGGATGCCCATGCGGCCTACGATATATTCGGCATAATCGCTCAGAATGGCGTTGACCCGGGCGGCTGCGGCCTGCCGGTCTTCAATCACGATGCCGATGACTCCGATGCGGCGTTCCAATACCCGGCTCCCCCCTTCCCAAGCCCCAAGACTCCGACCAGTGAAAGCGGCGGATTAACCTTTGTCTAGAAGTACAAGTCCCTCTCCCCGGCCTTAATGCGCTCCAGCCGCCGGGCAGTTTCTTCCCGTACGGCAGGACTGGGTATCTCGGCCAGGTAACGTTCCATGGTTTCCTGTCCTATTTTCCTAGTTTCCGGAGTGGCGTAATCCAATAAATATTCCTGAAAGGTCAGTAAAGCGTTGGGCTGGCAGACATTTTGAATCTGCCCCGTCTTGGCCAGGGCCATAAAGCGCTCCCCGGTACGTCCCCGCCGGTAACAGGCAGTACAGTAGCTGGGTAGGTACCCCCTCCGACATAAATCACGGATCACTTCGTCGGGGTGGCGGTGATCCCCTACCTCGAACTGGGGTATTTCGTCGGGTTCCTCGGTGTAGTGGCGCCCGTACCCCCCTACGCCCGTACAGGAACCGGCACTAAGCTGGGAGATGCCCAATCCCAGAAGCACGGCCCTAAACTCCGGGGTTTCGCGGGTGGAGATGATCATACCCGTGTACGGTACCGCCAGGCGCAAAACGGCCACGATTTTTTTAAACTCCTCATCGGGTACCAGGTACGGGAAAGCATCCAAATTAATACCCTGGGCCGGTCTAAGCCGGGGCACCGAAATAGTATGGGGGCCGACGCCAAAGGTCGCTTCTAAATGGCGGGCGTGATAAAGGAGGCCCAGCACTTCAAACTTGTAGTCGTAAAGCCCGAAGAGGACTCCCAAGCCGACATCATCTATTCCGGCTTCCATGGCCCGATCCATGGCGGTAGTGTGCCAATCATAATCAGCCTTGGGGCCGGAGGGGTGCATATAAGCATAGGTCGGCCGATGGTAAGTCTCCTGGAATAAAACATAAGTCCCGATACCGGCGGCCTTTAGTTCCCGGTATTCATCCACCGTAGTAGCGGCAATATTAACGTTAACCCGCCGGATGCTCCCGTTTTTCTCCGTTATCCGGTAAATACGCCGGATAACCTCTACCACATAATCCAGGGGACAATGAACCGGATCCTCTCCCGCCTCCACGGCCAGACGTTTATGCCCCAGGGATTCTAAAATCCGGACTTCACGCTCCAGCTCTTCCCAGCCGAGCCGCCGGCGGGCAAATTTGTTATCCCTGCGGTAACCGCAATAACGGCAGTTATTAACGCAGTAGTCACTGATGTACAGGGGGGCAAACAGGACCATGCGTTTCCCATAAATTTTCTCCTTAATTTCCTTGGCAACAGAAAAAACTCTTTGCCACACGGCTTCGTCTTTATTCTGCAGCAGGACGGCTACCTCATACGGCTCCAGTCCCTTAGCCTCCCGGGCCTTATCCACAATCTCCTCTGCCCGGCCCGCGCCCACACAGGCGGCTTCGGCCAGCAGGCCCTCTATTTCTTCCTCAGGGATAAAATCAGCTCTATAATGGTGGCGCACGGCTTTTCTCCTCCCTTGCTAATTAATCCTGAACAACTAGCTTCCATGCTAACCCGTGAAAACAAAAAATGCTTACCTGCCTTTGCCGACAGCAAGTAAGCATTCGCGGGCCATCATTTGCCTCTCCCCCTCGCTGCAGGTTGCCCCTGGCTGCAGGACTTTTCTTCCCGCCCTCCCCGGCCGGCCCCCGCACCCGCCGGGTCAGGCTATATTGTGCTAGTTATATTTTGTACAAAGTTACTGAAGAAATCAAGGGCAAAAGAAAAAGAAGCCCATGGATAATCTTCCCGGATATGCCCGGCACCTGTAAGGCCTACCCACCGCTTAAAGGGGGATAGAGGTATAAAGTTTCGCCGGGCTCTACGAGGGCATCGGGCTTTAAAATCCTGTCCTCCTTCATGGGGACGATGCTGCCCCAGAATATAACCTCGTCTTTAACCTGCGGCACGAACTTCTCCAGAGGAGGAAACTGCCGGACAAGCCGGTCTAAAATTTCTCTTACCATCAGCGGCCCTTCCGCAGCCAGTTCCAGGTTTTTACCGCCTACAATTTCCCGGAAGGGAGAAGAAAAAATGATCTTTATAAAGTCCCCCACAGTCTTCACCTCGCCCCCCTCACTGCGACCCCGGCCGTCCCTCCTTTATGGCAGGGATCAAGGCCGGGCGTTTCCCTGCCCCGGAGCCGAGTGCTTCCCACCGTTTCCGCGGTTACGCTTGAGGGCCTTTAAGACGCCGTCCAGCTCCCGCGTGTTGAGAAGGTCTTCCGGTCCCAACCAGCCCCGGCGGGCCACCGTAATGCCGTACCACATGTCTTCCAGCCGGCCCATATCATGGGCATCGGTGTTGATGGCCAGGAGCACGCCGTATTCCTTAGCCCGGCGCGCGGCGTCTTCATCCAGGTCCAGGCGGTCGGGAGACGCGTTGATCTCCAGGATGGTGCCGGTCTCCGCCGCCAGCTCCAGCAACCTTTCCAGGTTGACGGCATAGGATGGCCTCCGGCCCAGCATGCGCCCGGTGGGGTGGCCTATTATGTCTACCCAGGGATGGCGCATGGCCGCCTCTAAGCGGGCCATAATCTGCTCTTCCTTTTGGTTAAACCCCGAATGAATCGAGGCAATTACGATGTCCAGGGAAGCCAGGATATCGTCTTCCAGATCCAGGCGGCCGTCGGGGAGGATATCTACCTCTATACCCGACAAAACCACAAAATCATCTAGCTCCCGGTTTAGCCGGGCGATCTCCTCTCGCTGGGCCAGCAATTGCTCGGCGCTCAATCCCCTCGCAACGGCCAAAGAACGGGAGTGCTCGGTAATGGCCATGTAGCGATAGCCCCTGGCCCGGGCCGCCTCCACCATTTCCCGGATGGTATGCAGGCCGTCGCTGTACCTCGTATGGATGTGGAGATCACCTTTGATGTCTTTCAGGGTGATGAGGGCGGGGAGGCGCCCCTCCCGGGCCGCCCAGACCTCGCCCCGCCCCTCCCGCCATTCGGGCACAATAAAGGGCAGCTCTAGCCGGCTGTAAAACTCTTCCTCCGAGCGGAAAGAAGCCTCTGCCTCCTCCAGCCTGCGGGGCAAACCCAATTTCTCCAGGGAGAGATGGCGCTCGGCAGCGAAACGTCCCAGCTCTTCCCGGTGGGCCGGTGACCCCGTAAGGTACAGCCAAGCGGGAGCGAATTTGTCCTCTGGTACCAGAAAAATTTCCACCTTTACCCCCGCCCATGTACGCAGGGACAGGCGGTTTTCCTCCTCCAGAAGGACTTCCTTAACCTGGGGATGGCGGGCCATAACCTCCTTCACTTCCGTAGGACCCTTAACCCCTACGACGAGGTCCACGTCGCCCACCATGGAACAGCCGCGCCGCAGGCTGCCGGCCACCTCCACCTTTGCGACCCCCGGCAGGGCCGATAACTGGCGGCAGAAGAGCTGGGCCAGGGGCCTGGCGATACCAAGGGGTATCCGGTCCCGATTCTCTTTGAGCATATCCAGGCCCCGCAAGATGGCCAGTTCCGTCTTGCTACCCATACCGGGCAGCTGGCGGATCCTGCGCTCCCGAGCGGCCCTTTCCAGTTCTTCTAGAGTTGTTATCCCCAAATGCTGGTGGATCACGCGAACGGACTTGGCCCCCAGGCCGGGAACGGCCAGCATATCTCGTAGCCCGGGCGGAACCTCCTGCCGGAGCTGCTCCAGGAAGGTGGAACGCCCGGTTTCCAGAAGTTCGGCAATCTTTTTGGCCAAATTTTTCCCCACGCCCGGTATCCTTTCCAGCTCCCCCCGGGCGTAAAGGCTGGCTGCCTCTTCCTCCAAGTGCTCCAGTGCCCGGGCGGCCCGTTGATAGGCCCGTACCTTAAAGGGTTCTTCCCCCTTTAACTCCAAGAGATCCCCCATTTCCGCCAGGGCCCAAGACAGTTCAAGGTTGGTCAACCCTTCCGCTCCTCCTGAATCAGCCTTATAAGGGTCTCATAGTCCTGCCGTATTTTGTTTAATTCATCGGCGATGTTCAAGGCGGCCAGCACGGCGATCTTCACCGGAGGGTAATGGGGGTTTTTCTCACCCACCTGGCGCATCTTCCTGTCCACGTAAGCCGCCAGGGCACGCATATATTCCGGCGTCTCCGTCCCCTTTAATACGTATTCATGGTCGAAAATAGTGACTGTAGTCCGGTTAATACCTTCTTCCTTTTTTTCCTCCTTAACCTTTGCAGGTTCGGGCAAGGGCGGCCACCCCTCTTAAAGTAAACTCGGTACTTAAGCTGGTTTGATTTCCTTAAGTTTTCTCCCCGAAGGCCAAAAATCCTTTTGGTCCAGGAGCTACTTCCGCAAAGTTGCGCCCAATTTTTTCGCCAGCTCCTCTTCAATGCGGTTTAAGGCTGTGTGGACTTCTTCTTCCGTCAGGGTGCGGTCGTCTCGTTGGAAAGTGAGGGCATAGGCCAGGCTCTTAAAGCCCGGGGCAATCTGCTCCCCCCGGTACACATCAAAAAGGCGGCATGCCCTGAGCATTTCTCCGGCAGCACCCACAATTATGTCCTGGACCTGGTCGGCCGCTGTTTCCTCGGCCACCACCACCGCCAGGTCCCTCTCCACAGCCGGGAAGCGGGGCAGGGGCTCATAAACGGGCGAGGTTTCAGCCAGATCCAGGGCCCGATCCCAGTCCACCTCGAAAACACAGGCCCGCTGGGGCAGGTCATAGGCCTCCAAAACGTCCGGGTGTACCTCGCCCAAAAAGCCCAGGTTGACATCCCGCACCCAAAGGGCCGCGCTGCGCCCGGGGTGGAGGAAGGGCCAGGCGGTACTGGCCTTAAAGCGCACCTCCGGTAGCCCGGCGCGCTCTAGGATTTCCTCTAGTATTCCTTTAAGATAGTAGAAATCCATTTCCTGGCGGGGCCAGGCCCAGCCCCGGTCCCGGCTGCCCATTACCAGGCCGGCCAGCCTTAAGGGCTCTTCCGGCAACTCATCCCGCCCGGGCAGGAAAACGCGGCCCAGCTCGTAAATAGCCACGGGCATGACCTTCCGATGGGCATTGCGGGCTGCCACCTCGAGGAGCCCTGGCAGTAGAGTAGTTCTCAGAACGCTCTGCTCTTCCCGCAGGGGATTCTGCAGGACGACGGTCCGGCGCCAGGGGTGGTCGGGGGGCAGGCGAAAAACATCCCATCCTTTGGGGTTTATAAAGCTATAGGTAACAACCTCGGCCAGCCCGCAGGAGGTGGCAATCTCCCTACCCAGCTCTTCCCAACACAGCCGGGGTGATTTCTTCTCCCCCGCCGCCACCCCTGGCGGTATAGTTACGGGAATGCGGTCGTAACCGTAAAGCCGGGCCACTTCCTCGACGAGGTCGACCTCCCTGGTCAGGTCTCCCCTCGCCGCCGGGACTTCCACCCGCAGGGGGTCCCCGCCTTCGACCTTAAGGTGCAGTCGCTCTAAAATCTGCCGGATTTCCCGGGAGGTGAGTTCGGTCCCCAGAAGGTAATTTACCCTTTCCGGCCGGAGGTTAATAATTACGGGTTCCCGCCTCTTCACGTAACAATCTACCCGCCCGGGGCTGACTTTCCCCCCGGCCAGCGCCTGCATGAGGGCGGCAGCGCGGTCGGCCGCCTCTGCACACCCTTCTATGTTGACCCCGCGCTCAAAGCGCAATGAGGATTCCGAACGTAATCCCAGCAGGCGGGAAGCCCTGCGGATGGACGCCCCGTCGAAGTGGGCCGACTCGATTAAGATGTCCTCCGTGTTCGGGGTTACTTCGGTGTCCTGTCCCCCCATCACCCCTGCTACGGCCACTGCCCTCTCGCAATCGGCTATGACCAGTACCCGTGGATCTAGGGCACGTTCCTGGCCGTCCAGGGTCACAATTTTTTCTCCCGGCTTGGCCCGGCGGACGATAATTCGCCTGTCCCGGAGGAGGGTGTAATCAAAGGCATGTAAAGGCTGGCCCATCTCCAGCATAACGTAATTGGTAACGTCTACTATGTTGTTGATGGGCCTTACCCCGCAAGCCCGCAACCTCTGCTGCATCCACGTGGGAGAGGGACCGATTTTTACCCCCCGCACGATCCGGGCGACATAGCGGCCGCACATATCCGGGGCTTCGATTTCCACCTGGACCAAACTGGAAGTAGGGGGCCCCTCTTCCACCACCTCAAGGGCCGGCCGGAGCAAAGGCGCACCGGTTAAGGCCGCTACCTCCCGGGCCACCCCCTGAATGCTCAAGCAGTCGGCCCGGTTGGGAGTCAGTTCCAGTTCTAATACGGTTTCCTTGAAACCGAGAATACCGGCCACCTCTTCACCCAGGGGAGCATCGGGCGGAAGGGTGAGGATGCCTTCCCGGTCCTCCGGAGCCACCAGGCTGCTGTCCAGGCCCAATTCCTGGGTCGAACAGACCATGCCGTGGGAGTCCACGCCGCGAAAGGTGGCCTTGCGAATTTCCCGGCCGCCGGGGAGGCGGGCCCCTTCTAGGGCCACCGCCACCTTCTGGCCCACCCATATGTTAGGGGCGCCGGTTACCAGGGACAGCACCCTGCCTCCTACATCCACTTGGCATACTACCAGGTGCTCGGCGTGGGGGTGGTCCTCTATGGCCAGGATTTCACCCACCACCACTCCTTCCAGGCCGGTTTGGGGACCTATAATATTCTCCACGGGTACCCCGGCCATGGTGAGTTTTTCCGCCAGCTCCTCCGGCGGTAAATCTATTTCTACAAATTCACGCAACCAACTGTAAGGTACGCGCAATTCCCTTCCTCCTCACTCATCCCGGAATCCTAAAACTGGCTCAAGAAGCGCAGGTCGTTTTCAAAGAAGAGGCGAAGGTCGTCGATACCGTACTTAAGCATAGCCAGCCGCTCCACGCCCAAACCGAAGGCAAAGCCGCTGACTTCTTCGGGGTCGTATCCGGCCATTTCCAGGACGGCGGGGTGGACCATGCCACTCCCCAGTATCTCCAGCCACCCGCTCTGCTTGCACACCCGGCAACCCCGTCCCCGGCACATAACACAGGAGATATCCACTTCGGCGCTCGGTTCGGTAAAGGGAAAATAACTGGGCCGGAAACGAACCCCTACACCGGACCCGAAGAACTGCCGCAGGAAGGCCATGAGGATGCCCTTTAAATCCCCGAAGGTCACCCTCCTGTCCACCAGCAATCCCTCCACCTGGTGGAACATGGGGGAATGGGTAGCATCGTCATCCCGCCGGTACACCTTGCCCGGAGCTATAATCCGGATGGGCAGGTGCGGGCGCATGGCCTCCATGACCCGCACTTGAACGGGCGAGGTGTGGGTACGGAGCAGGACGTTGGGAGTGATGTAAAAGGAATCCTGCATATCCCGGGCGGGATGCTCGGGCGGCAGATTCAAGGCCGTGAAGTTGTAGTAGTCCGTCTCCACCTCCGGACCCTCGGCTACGGCGAAACCCAGTCCCACAAAAATATCTTTCAGTTCCGCCAAAACCCGGCTTAAGGGATGGCGGTAACCGCGAGGTAAGGGCCGACCCGGAAGGGTGACATCCAGGCTTTCCTCCTTAAGGCGGCGCTCCTTTTCCGCCTCCAGCAGGTGCCTCCTGGCCACTTGCAGGGCGGCCTCCAGCTCTTCCCGGGCCCGGTTGGCCGCCTGGCCCACCCGGGGCCGCTCCTCGGGGGACAGTTTCCCCATACCGCGCAAAATCTGGGTCAGTTCTCCCTTTTTCCCCAGGTACTTAACCCTTATAGCTTCTAGTTTTTCAAGGTCTTTAATTTGCGATAGCTCCGCGATAGCCCTTTCCTTTAGCTCGCTAATGGCTTCCAGCATATCCTCACCCCATAAAAAAAGCCTTCGCCCCTTCGGGACGAAGACCCAATGTTTACAAAAGAAACCACCCCAAGATACCTGCCCAACAACAGGTCTCCTTCTTAACGGTAGGAGGACCGGCTTAGCCTACTCGGCTTCCCGCCTTTCAGCCAGCTGCTCCCGGGCGAACTTCGCTTGCCCCTCCCTTAGCAGCGCTTCCAGTCGCCGACGCCGCCTCCCTGTAAGGTACCGGCAAGCTACTCCTCCCGTTCACGGCATTTAAACGTCTTATTTACTGCAGGACTAGTCTGCGGTAAATAATATAGGCTGCTATGGACCCGGTTTTCTCGAAAATCCGCCAGAAGAATTCCGCGCACCAGGACACCATATCACAACCTTTCCAGGGGTTGGGACCTTTCCTTTAAGATTATACCATACGGCCCAACCCTTGGCTAGCCCAAAATGACCTGTTCTTCCGGCAGATGAATGTTAACCCTTACCTGTCGTTTCCAGATGGCCATGGCCAAGCTCACCGGACCCACCCTGCCGGCAAACATGGTAAGGATAAGGAGGCAGCGGCCGACAGGTGTCAGCTCCGGGGTCAGGCCCGTAGTCAGGCCTACGGTGCCGAAGGCCGAAGTTACTTCATACAAAACGGGCAAAAACCCTTTCCCTTCGGTAAGAAGGAGGATAAAACCGACGGCGTTCACCAGTAAGAAACCCAGGGCAGCAATGACCAGCGCTTTAATTACGCGGTGCCAGGGGATACACCGGCCGCCGAATTCCACTTCCTGCCGTCCCCTCACTACCGCCGCTATGGCCAGCACCAGAACGGTGAAAGTGGTGGTCTTAATGCCGCCGCCGGTACCCGCCGGCGAAGCTCCTATAAACATCAAGATGACCTGAACGTACTGGCTCGCAGGGCGGAGGTCGTTGATGCTAACAGTATTGAAGCCTGCCGTCCTGGGGGTAACCGCCTGGAAATATGCAGCCATCCCCTTGCCCGCGGGCGATAAAGGTCCCAGGGTGTTGGGGTTATCCCATTCTATGGCTAAAAGAATAAGCGTACCGGCTACAATCAGGACGAGAGTCGTCAGAAGAACCATTCTGCTGTGCAAGCTCAAACGACCCGCTCTCCTCCGGAACCCCGCCACTTCCATGATTACGGGGAATCCGATACCGCCAAGGATCAATAAAGTCGAAATAACTATATTGATGGTGATATCCTGGACGTAGGGGGTCAGACTGCAGTACGGCCCAAAGACGGGGCCCAACACATCGAAGCCGGCATTATTAAAGGCCGACACGGCGTGAAATACCCCGTAATATACCCCTCGTCCCCACCCAAAATCCCGGGCAAACCGCCAGGATAAAACCAGGGCCCCTACACCTTCCAGGACAAAGGTAGTGAGAATAATCCTCTTCGTTAGAGCTACGACCCCGCCCAAATTCTCCCGATTCAGGGCCTCCTGGATTAACAGCCTTTCCCCCAGGGAAATGCGCTTCCGGATTAGGAGGGCGAACAAAGTGACCACACTCATCCAGCCCAGTCCACCTATCTGGATCAGCAAGGCAATAACCCCTTGACCGAAGGCAGACCAGTAAGTACCGGTATCCACCACTACCAGCCCGGTCACGCACACGGCCGAAGTGGCGGTGAACAGAGCCGTCAAAAAATCAGTCGCCCGCCCCGCCGAAGAAACGGGCAACATCAATAAAAGGGTTCCCGCCAGAATCACGCAGGCAAAACCTATGACGATCCCCTGGGTAGGAGTAAGGCGCGCCCGCAGCATACTTAAGCCTCCCCCATATGGCGCCTGCGAGCCGCTTCATAAAGCAAAATAGCGGCCGCCACCGCCACATTAAGGGATTCTACGGGCCCCCAAAGGGGAATGCTCACCTGGGCCTCGGCTTGCTTTAGTATTTCCGGACTGGGACCTCTGTTTTCGTTACCCAGAACCAGGGCCACCCTTCCGCCGTAATCGTAGTCGTAGTAGGGGCGGACGGCATCCACGTGGGCCACGATTACCCTCACCTTCCCCTTTAGCCGAAGGGCCAGCTGGGCTGCCGCGATACCCGTGACCACCGGGAGGTGGAAAAGGGCGCCCATGGCAGCGCGCACCACTTTCTCGTTATAGGGATCTACCGTCCCGCCGGTCAAAACCGCCCCGGTGCAGCCGGCAGCCACCGCCGTGCGCAGCATGGTTCCCAAATTACCCGGGTCCTGGACCCCATCGGCTACTAATAAAAAAACCTCCGGGTTTTCCAGCAGGAGGGATAAGCTGGCCCTTTTTTGCCTGGCTATGGCCAGGACTCCGGGAGGCGTGACGGTAGCGGCCACACTCTCCATAACCGACGGTTCCACCTCCAGGCAGAGGTATCCCGCCTCCCGGAGCCGGGATATGAGCCCGGCATGCTCCGCCGACCTAACGAAATGGGGCTCATAAAAAACTACCTCTACCTCCGCCCGCGCTGCCAGGGCCTCCATGAGGAGATGCTTCCCTTCCAGAAGGTAGAGCCCTGTCTTTTCTCGCTGGGCGCGACGGTAGAGGGAGCGGGCCAGTTTTACATACCGGTTGGCCCGCGAAGTAATTATACTTCCCACAGCTTCACTCACTCTCGCTCTTGAAAGCGCTCCAGTACTTTAGTAGGCCCCAAGAGTACCAAAATATCTCCTGCTTTTATAACTTCATCTCCCCCCGGGGCTACGATAATTTCATCCCTGCGCTTTATGGCCATTACCGTGGCCCCGTGTTTGGCCCTCAGATTTAGCTCTGCCAGGGTTTTCCCGGCCACCCGCTGGGGCGCCGCGATTTCTTCGATGCTGTATTCGGGTGAGAGCTCTATGTGCTCCAGAACATTTCCCGCCACCAGGGCCCGGGCCACCCTTATCCCCATGTCGCGCTCGGGGAAAACGATCTTATCCGCCCCGATCTTGGCCAATACCTTGGCATGGAGATCGTTTAGAGCTTTAGCCACCACACACTTAACGCCCATCTCTTTCGCGATCAGGGTCACCAGGATGTTGGCCTCCACGTCTTCCCCGATGGCAACGATGGCTACGTCGACATTGCGGACCCCGGCGGCCTTGAGGGCCTCTTCATCCCGGGCATCGGCCTGGATGGCATGGGTAATCTCGTTCATCACGGCTTCTACCTTGGCGGCATCCGCGTCGATACCCACAACCTCACATCCCAAGCGTGCCAGGGCCGTGGCAACGCTGGCCCCGAAGCGTCCCAGGCCGATTACGGCAAACTGCTTTTTCATAAGTTTAGGCTCCGACTCCCAGCTTTTCCTTGGCGATATCCACTAATTGACGAAACCCTTGGGCATCGTTGACGGCCATATCGGCCAGCATTTTACGATTGATTTCTACCCCCGCCTGCTTTAATCCGTTGATGAAACGGCTGTAAGTAAGGCCGTTCTCCCGGGCGGCCGCGTTAATCCGGGCAATCCATAGCTGCCGGAAATCCCTCTTGCGCTTACGCCTGTGGGCGTAAGCATACATTAAGGATTTCATTACCTGCTGGTTGGCCACCCTAAACAGCTTGGACTTGGCGCCGAAGTAACCCTTGGCCAGTTTCAGGATTTTCTTGTGACGCCGTCTCTTGGTTACACCTCGTTTTACCCTGGACATGTTCTACCTTCCTCCTCTACGCTCCGTAGGGTAACAACCTGGCCACCCGCCGCCGGTCGGCAGAAGAAACCAGATCGGGTTGGCGCAGGCGGCGCTTTCTCTTGGCGGTCTTACCCCCCAAAAGGTGGCTCTTGAAAGCCTTGGCCCGCTTGATCTTTCCTTTACCCGTAAAGCGAAAACGCTTAGCAGCCCCGCGGTGGGTTTTCATCTTGGGCATATTGTCCACCTCTTAATTCTTAGTTCTTAGGAGCCAATATCATAACCATATTGCGCCCTTCTAACTTGGGCGGCCTTTCAACGGAGGCTAGCTCCGACACCTGGTCGGCCAAACGCCAACAAAGCTTTTCTCCCAGCTCGGGATGGGAGATTTCCCGGCCGCGAAACATAATGGTTACCTTTACCTTATCGCCGTCTTCCAGAAAGCGGAGGGCATTGCGGGCTTTGACCTGGAAATCGTGTTCCTCAATGCCCGGCCGCAGCTTTACCTCTTTAACATCGATAATCCGCTGCTTTTTCCTGGCTTCACGTTCCCGCTTGCTCTGCTCATATTTATATTTCCCAAAATCCATAATGCGGCAGACCGGTGGTCGGGCCTGAGGTGCCACTTCCACCAAATCCAGCCCCTGCTCATGGGCTATGCGCAGAGCCTCCCGCAACGGCATGATGCCTAGCTGCTGGCCGTCGGTTCCGACCAGGCGCACTTCCCGGGCGCGGATTTCTCCGTTCACCCTCCAATCTTTGCTGATAACCCGTCACCTCCAGATGAAATTCCGCCCAGCATAAAGAAAGCGGGTGTCCCCACCCGCTTATACATCTAAACCCCTTCTTTCACCGGGCGCCGACCTTAGCAGCCTGGGGCTGTAAGGTGAGAAGCGGATGGCTTCTACTTTCCTGGGCTAGTATAGCACAGCCATAGATTACCGTCAATAACCGGTTTGGCCTGAGCTCCCCATCTTTACTCCACCACCGGCAGCAGGGATCCCCCCTGAGGAATGACCATTACCCTTGCCCCGGCGCCCATAGTTTCTAACGCTCTCCTGTAGGCTTCCTGCAACTCCGTAAACGGCTCAAGGAATACGCGCCTTACAATATCCGGGGATAAGGAAGAAACCAGGTATATGTCAATCTTACGGCGGACCATGGCTATAGCCGCGGCTTTGTGACCTCCGAGCTCGAAGTTAACGCGAACGCGGTCGAGCAGGTCCTCAGGTTTCTGTGCCGCAGCCACCCACTTAGAAAAAACCTCGTCGCCGAGGCCCTCCGGACACTCCGCCACCAGGATGAGAATACCACCGGACCTCACCGCCCGGCTGGCATTATCCATGGCCTTCTGGGCCTGGTAAAGGTTTATATCCTTGGGAAAGCCCCCGGCCGACGCAACGACGATGTCCGCCGGTTCGGCTATCTTCACTTTGTAAATGCCGTCTAAGTACTTGCAGGCCTCCCGGTGGGCGAGGACAGGGTGGCCGGCAAAGGCGGCCAGGATATTCTTGGCCTCATCGAGCACTACGTTGAAGATAAAATCCACATGGACAAAGTCGTTCACTTCTTCTATATCCCGCCTCACCGGGTTGTTATCGATTTCCCCTGCGGTAGCGCCCTCTTCGACCATCATGCGGTGATTGGCCTGTATCGTGCGGGGCGTAGCGCAGCCCGGCAGAAGAGCTTTAACCCCGCCGCTATACCCGGCGAAATAGTGGTACTCTACGTTACCCAGCAGTATCCTCTTATCGGCCTCCACCACCGGCCGGAATATTTCTACCGGAGTTCCCCTGCTGGTAGTACCTACGTAGACCGTATCGGCAGGATCGGAATCTACGCACCGGTAGGCCGCATAAACCCCTTCTCCCAGGAGGGCTCTCTTCTCTTCCTCCGTATGGGGGCGGTGATTGCCGACGGCCAGTACTATAATGATATCTTCCCTCCTGATACCGGCCTCCTGAAGCTCTTCCAAGATTAAAGGCAACAGCACCTTGCTCGGGCAGGGTCGCGTTATATCACTGGTAACAATGGCTACCCGGTCGCCCTTCCTAACTAGCTCCCTTAGGGGAGGAGTACCGACAGGGCTGGCAAAGGCCCGCCGTAATCCTACCTCGTCCAGGGGAGGACCCGCCTCCCGGTGGTGGAGTAGACCGGCAAAATTGGCCTCCTCTACTATAAGCTCCTGGTAGCTGTCGCGGCCATAGGGCAGTCTAAACCGACGGGACATAATGCCTCACCTTCCAGTAAGGGAGTAGTTTAGGCCTTCTTTTTGGAATCCTCTCCTCAACCCTGTAAGCTATTCCACCTCAAGGCTCCCGAATTCCCCGCCGCCAGCCGGCCCGCCCCGCGGTTTTTCTGGCGGGTCCTAGCCCCTCCGTTCCTTAATCTCCTTCACAATGCGGTTAACAAAGTCTGTCAGTACGACGTTCCCAGTGTCGCCCTTGCCCCTTTCGCGCACGGCTACGGTACCTTCGGCCGCCTCCTTGTCCCCTATAACCAGCATATAGGGAATGCGTTCTACCTCCGCCGCCCGTATTTTGTAACCGATCTTGTCGTTACGGTCGTTAACCTCGGCCCGTACTCCGGCCTGCTCTAGGGTATCCCGCACCTTGTAAGCGTACTCATGGTGGCGGTCGGCTATGGGGAGGATCTTTACCTGCACCGGAGCCAGCCATACCGGGAAGGCGCCCCCGTAGTGTTCGATTAGGATGCCTATGAATCTTTCTATGCTGCCGAAAACCACCCGGTGGATCATCACCGGCCGGTGTCTCTGCCCATCTTCACCGATGTAGGTGAGATCGAATTTTTCGGGCATGAGGAAATCCAACTGGATGGTGCCG